>DASRRM010000538.1:0-1967 GCA_035695715.1 Tepidisphaeraceae bacterium | reverse complement strand
ACTCGATCCGCTGGAAGTGGCCATCGACAGCGTCTGCAATGCGGACTTGATGCCCCGAACCGTGCGATCCGAGGATTTGAAGGACTTTCAGGGGCTGATCGTCGCCTCCCCCGCCGCCGACGCATCATTGGCATCGGAAGCCTGCCGGTTGCGGGCGCTGGCGGGCAGTGACATGCCAATTCTGCACATCACTGCGCCGAGGGAGCGCCCTTCAATGATCGAAGCCCCGGCCTTTGAAGAGATGGAATATCCAATCACCCTGAAACGGCTGTCGCGCTTTGTATCGACGTTGAAAAGCGGTAACCATTCAGACGTTGGCCGGCAGCAGTGATGGGATCGGTTGACCTGCTCGGCAAGCGAGGAATGCGTGCTCCAGATAGGTTGTCACGTTGCGGTTTTGCAGCCGCAATGTTTGTACGACGGTCAGAATTCGCTCGGCGAAACGGCAGCCGCCTTCGCTGTGACTGCCGAAGCTGATCTTTCGCCAGATGACGGCCAGACGCAATGTCCGCTCGCCATGGTTGTTGGTCGGCTCGACGCCGTCGATTCTCGCGAAGGTCCACAGGGCGGGATATACCGCCAGAATGTTGCGGCAGAACCGCTGGACTTTTTTGTCGGCGCACTTGCCCCCAGCCTCGAGTGCTCGAAGAAGTTGGTCGCACACCGGGACGATCGCCGCTTGCAATCCGGGCCGATCGATTTTTCCCTGTCGAAAATCACGCCACAACTCGAAAAGTCGTTTTACTGCGTCAAGCCCCGCTTGTCCGACCACGAGGCCTTCGCCGCCGCGATCCAGCCACTTTTGAAAATCTCGTTTGAGATGCGCCCAGCAAAGCTGGCGATTGGCCAGTTCCAGGAAGTTGTACGCATGCCATCGGTCGGTGCAGATAATGCCGGCGATATTCTCTCCCAGCAGTTCCCGGAAATTCACCGCGCCGCGTCCGGCACAAATCTTAAAACAGGCGACGAAACTCGTCGTCGCCATCCAGAGCCAGCAGAGTTTACCGGCAATGCTCCAGCCGGTTTCGTCGGCGTTTTTCACCGCGGCCGCCCGCACCGCTTGTTCGGCCTGGGCGTGCGCCGGGGCCAATACCGCGGCCGCCTCGGCTTCGATATTGCTGATGCTCCCCACGGAGATCGGCACCCCAAAGAGCGTGTTCACGATTTCGGCCACGATCCGCTTGCTGCCGTGACAGCGGCTGCTCAGGAAAACCACCGCCGCAGACAGCTTGGGACCGAAGGCGTGAGCACGAACTTCGTCGGGAATTTTTGCCCATGTCACATGACCGCAGAGGCACCGGCGACCGTGGCCTTGATGTTCGGTTACGTCTGCGGCAACGGCGGGCAACTCGGCCACCTGATGCCACAGGGGCTTGGGGTCATTGACGCCAGCCTCTTTCGGCAATGCGGCGTTGCATCGCTCGCAAGCGTCGGGAATATGGTGAACCACGTCCTTGAGCCGTTCGACCGGCAGACGCACGCGGGAATGCCCTTTATGCCCCGGCTGACCTCCGGGCTTGCGCCCGGTGGGCGGTTTGGGCGGAAACTTCGGCGCACTGGGTGGATTGGCCGACGGCGGGATCGAGGAATTTCCTGAATGGGTGTTGAGCCGGGCTTTGAGATCGCGCACTTCCGCCCGGAGTTCCGCCACCTGCGCTTTTAGTTCAACAATCAGCTTGGCCATCTCCGCACACTGCGGACAACCAGCGGCTGGAATTGGTGTTGAATCGCTCACATCCGTATTATCGGACGATAAGCCGACGTTTCCGTAGCCAGTGAACGGTTACCATTTTTTGATGCTGGGGATGGGTGTGCGTCCGATATATGGGACGTAGCCGTGCGGCGTCGCGCGGAGCGTAGTGGAGCCGCCCGATTCACCACCGCCGTTGCGGAGGAGAGGCAGGGAGGACCGTCTTTTCTGCAAGGAGTATCCCGATGATCCGAATGACCCTCGTGAAGTGGATGGC
>DASRRM010000537.1:0-45521 GCA_035695715.1 Tepidisphaeraceae bacterium | reverse complement strand
GGATAGCTCGCCACAAAGATCCGGGCCGGCGCTGCGCTTGACCCGGCTTGTCGCTCGGTTGTGCGCACCCTCTACGCGCGAAAACAGTGCCAACTCTTGCTCCCTCGCCCTTGTACTCACCTGTACGCAGGGGGAGAGGGTTGGGGTGAGGGGTGTTTCGCGCGAGCTGCGCGATAGCGCCAAAGAAATTGACCACGGATTTCACGGATGCACACGGATAAGAAAACTCCCTTATTTCCTTCCCATCCGTGTATATCCGTGAAATCCGTGGTCAATTTCTCTTCCGAGTTTCGCCAGTGGATTGCGCCGAAAGCAATTCGGCTCTGGATGACGATCACACATTTCCACACATTTGAATACGGCAAGTGTGTGAATACACGCTGAACCGAAGAATTCAGTACGGGGCTACGCACTTTTTCACCCCGCTTTCCAATTCCCCGATCTTCAACCACGGCTAAAATCGATAGCCATGATTCCCATCAATCCCACCACCGAACAGCCCCTCGGCGAATTTCCGGAACATTCCTCCGAACAAATAGTCTCCGCACTTCGCCAGGCCGAGAAGGCATTTCATACCTGGCGGCTAACGCCCATCGCCGAGCGGGCGCGCTTCATGCAGCGTGCGGGGCGGGTGTTGCGCGAATTGGCCGGTGAGTTGTCGCTGCTCATGACGCGCGAGATGGGCAAGCCGATCGTCGCCGCCGAGGCGGAGATCGAAAAATGTGCCGGCTGCTGCGATTATTTCGCCTTTCATGCCAGCCGATACTTGGCAGCGGTTGACATTCCCTCAGATGCCACGCGGTCGTATGTGCGCTTTGATCCGCTGGGCGCGGTGCTGGCGATCATGCCCTGGAATTTCCCCTTCTGGCAGGTATTTCGGTTTGCCGCCCCGGCACTGATGGCGGGAAACGTTGGCGTGCTGAAGCATGCGCCCAATGTTCCGGGCTGCGCGCTGGCAATCGAACGCATTTTTCGCGAGGCGGGTTTTCCACCCGGCGTTTTCACCACGCTGCTGGTCGACACGCCAGCCGTCCCGGCAATCATTAATGATCCGGCTATTGCCGCCGTCACGTTGACCGGAAGCGATCGAGCCGGGTCGGCGGTTGCCGCCCTCGCGGGGGCGGCGTTGAAGAAAGTCGTTTTGGAATTGGGCGGGTCTGACCCGTTTATTGTGTTGCCGGATGCCGACATTGAATCGACCGCCAAAGCCGCCGCCATGGCCAGGACGATCAACGCCGGGCAAAGCTGCATCGCGGCCAAGCGATTCATCGTGGTGGGCGATTCGCGGCCATTTGAAAAATCATTCGCCGCCGCCCTGGCGAAGCTCAAAATTGGCGATCCGCGCGAGCGAACCACCGACGTCGGCCCGCTGGCCCGCCGCGATCTGCTGGAAAATTTGCAGCGCCAGGTGCAGCAATCCATCGCCACCGGCGCTCGTGTCGTCACCGGCGCTCATCAGCTTCCAATCACGGGCTTTTTCTACGCCCCAACCCTGCTGGCCAACGTACGGCCCGGGATGCCCGCCTTCGACGAGGAAACCTTCGGCCCGGTGGCCGCCCTCATCGAGGCCAGGGACCTCGACGATGCCATCCGCCTGGCAAACCTGTCCCCATATGGCCTGGGCGCCAGCGTCTGGACCCGGAACGCCGCTACGGCCGAGCGAATCGCCGACCGGCTGGAGTCCGGCTCCGTCTTCATCAACGGGATCGTGAAATCCGACTCCCGCCTGCCCTTCGGCGGCATCAAGCGCAGCGGCTACGGCCGCGAGCTGTCAAGCTTCGGCATCCACGAATTCGTGAATATCAAAACCGTGTGGATAAAAGACGCCACGCCGCACCCGTAAATGCGCAATCCGAGCGGTTTTGGCGGGAAATCCCTCCACGCCGGGGCAAGCGGCGCGCGTAACACTTCGTTTTGAGAACAAACTTTTTCGCCGCGCCGCCCCGGATTTGCGCAGCGCGCGACAAATCCGACCTCGGCGGTGTTTCTCATCGGCGCACATGATGCGCCAAGGCGTTTACCAGCTGATCGGCGGAGAAATCATGCCGGCCCAATCGCGCCACGACCCGGCGGGCGTGGATAATTCCAGGAACCCATCCGCATAACGTGAGCAGGAAATTCGCAAACACGGCGCGCTTGTCGCCGGCCATTCGCACCGCCAGCGGGGGCAGGATGAAGGTGAGAGCCGGGAGCAAATCGTGCCGGGAAAATCGCCGGGCATGGGCGTGATGCTGCGGCCAGGGCATATGTGCGCTTCGCATGACGTATCCTTTCCGGGACATGATGCCGCGCGAGGCAAATCTGCCGCAACGGCCAAATCTTCACAGAAACGTCGCGAGATGACTGCTCGCCAGCTTAGCGGGAATCCAGTGAAATCGCTAGATGAGCACCAAAGATTCTGATGCGCGGGTGTGGCGCTCAAAGGTTGCGACGCGGCTCCTCCTCGTGTAGCCCCAGGAGATGGGCGGAGGGGCGGAATTTCTAAATGCGCACGCCGGTGTCTGAGGTACTCCGAAGACCCGGATCGGTCGCGCGAAGGATCCGGGTCTTCGGAGTACCTCAGACACCGGCGTGAACATTACGAATCCCGCTATCACCCCAATCCCCACTTTCCCCTGAGTACAAACGCACCCGAGGCGGGAGTCGCCACACAAAAAAGTTAGACCCTGATGCGCGGGTGTGGCGCTTAAGGGTGGCGAGCGGCTTGCGGCAATAGTAGGCCGAAGGCGTTTAACCACGGATTTCGCGGATCTACACGGATAGGAAAAATACCCGCATTGTCTTATCCGTGCGCATCCGTGGAATCCGTGGTCAAACCTCCGGATGCTTCAGTTTGCTGACGCCGCACATCTTTGCCCGATTCATTTTCAGCGCGGTTTCGAGGTCTGAAATAACAAGTGCGGCAATTTCCGGGAAACGGCAGATCGTCTCAGCTACAGATCCACGGACACCAGGGCTGGGATCGTGCAGGTAAGGAACGAGTCGTTCGAGCCTTAGGGCTAACTCGCGCCGCAACTCGGCCATAAACCGCCCCTCGCGCGCTAATTGACTTTGAAAATCGTCGTCGCTGTTGAACGCTTGCAGTTCTCCCATTTCCTCAGGGTTTTCTTCACATTTTTTCATGTTTGGTGCGTGACCGCCTGCGATCGTACTGATCAAAAGTGCAATAGTAGATTTATCCTGGGGACCGTCGGCAGTAAGCAGATCGTAAAGAAAAGGAATAGCCAACGGCGTGGCTTCATAGACATCTCCCTGATGCCAGATCGTTTCGAAGAGCAGCCTGCATGCCAGCTCCCGGTGGGCAGGATCGGGCGAGACCAATGCACGAAGCAGCGATGGGAGATCGCAGGCTTTGCCATGGGCGTGGGTAACCGCGGACCAGGTAACATTCGAAAGATTTCGCAGTGGACCCATGTCGCCGTTCGGACCGGCGGATTGATAAAGACTGAACAGCAGATCCGGACTCAATCGTGTCGCGGCAGCAGCCCTTAACTGTGCGGAATAAACCTCCGCCATTTCGGGCTTCATTGCCGAAAGCAATTGTTGCTGAAGACTGAAACCATCGATCTCGAACCCGGCAAGTTCGGCGTTAAAGTTTGTTCCAACCCGGTATCCGTCGCGCTCCATACGCGGCAGGTAACGGAATAAAAAGTCGAATAGCCGGTCCTCCACCGGCTTGAATTCTTCGAAACCGGCGCCCTGAACAAGAGCGGCCGACTCGCGGTCAGACCAAAACATGAGCACTGTTCCGTTTCTTGTTTCATTCGAATCACACACAGCAAAAGAATCGTTCGTTCCCACGAGTCCCCAAACCTTCTCGTTAGCCACAACTTGCGAAATAAAACGATTGTGCCCTTCCAGAAAATGTGATATCTGAGGAGGTTTCATTAATGTGTCCGTTGAGACGCCTCCCTTGGCTAAATCCTTGCAATTTCACGAAAGTCATTAATCGCTGGAACGGCATCTTCGATTATTTGCACTCGTAATCGGCGCGCCTCAACACGGGCGAGGGTTATCCGATAGTTCCCGGGTTGAAAACTGACGAGCCTTCCCCTGATCCCCTCCGGCTCAAGGCCATCGCTCGTAACCTCTTCTGCAGCGCCAATAAAGACACGGCCGCTCGGAAACTTCAAGCGAATCTCAACGGCCGGCGCGATTTCGCTCGTTTCACCTCCATCGCCAATCTCCACAACATACACTCCATCGTCGCCCAGCCCTATGAAGGCAGCATTGCCCTTGTTGACCTCAGTTAATTCTTCCTCGGCGATACTCCACCAGTCCGCGTCATCGTTAAGTCGATGCCTGAGCGCGAGGAGATCGAACACGCAAAGTGTAGCAGTGTCACTCGCGAATTGGATTTCTTCATCTGCCATAGCGTTTCGTGCCGGCTTCGGTTTCGGCTACTTCCACCTGCCTTGGGTGATGCGGAGTTCGTCGCCTTCATCAGAAATTTGGACCGTCGAACCATCGCCAATCGTAATGATCCCCTTTGATTTCGTGAGCCAACCCTGCGAGTCGATCCAGAGTCGGTCCTGCTCGGTCTTCCACGCAAGCTTCAGCCGCGCGCCTTCGCTTATCAGAATCGATCCGTTCAGCAGGTAGAATGTCCGCGAGTTATTGGGGAAAAAATCAACCTTGTTGACCAACGGCTTAAGCTTTGCCCTGACATCCGGCCACCAATCATCGCAGCTCGTGAGGTCGTGGCATAACCCTCCATAAAAAACCTCCTCCAGGCACGCAGGCAGGAGAAAATCCGACAGGCGAGGCGATGCGCAAACCTCCTCGTCATACCATTCAGCAGAACAGAGAACCGGCGGGTCATCGGTTTCGACCGTGGTGTAGCATGCCATGCAGCCTTGAGTATCTTCGTAAAAGAAAACGGTACCATTTTCTTCATTGAAGTTCTTGTGCTCAGGCGGATCGATAATCCCCTCGGCAAATCCAGTATGGGCTTGTCCATTGGGAAGTGGATCAACAGGCCATTCGCGAACGAAGCCATAGAATCGCCGAAGCACTCCGGGCATTTTGAGCGAAGCAAGCTCCGACTCGGATGCTCCCAAATCCCACGAGTTGCCGCCGTACCACCATTTGACGAACCGGGCCAGCTCATCGATCCGGGCGAGCGGGTCTTCGATTTCAGTGAAGTGAAATTCCATGTTCATCACGTTCCAAACCCGGCTCTTCGGCCTACCTCAGAACCGGCGTCAATCCCGTCGAACTTCCACGGCAGGTTCCCCGAAACAACAGGCATTGGCATCCCTAAGGCACTGGAGAATCGCGCCTCGCGCGCCGTCGGGAGTCATTCCCGCGAGTTTGACCTTCCCCACATAGGGAATTGGCACAGTTCCGTCCGAATCGATGCGAAATCGCTCCTCCCACGGTTCCCCGGGACCCCGGAAATCGCCAAGCGTAATCTTTATCACATCGCGCGCGGCAAGAACCGCCGGTCGGGAGGCTGGTGTCGCGACAGACGGGATCTCAGGGTGACTATCCTCTGCTCCGCCGGTTTTCTGCCCGCTGACGCAGCCGCCTGACATAAGCAGAGCTCCCAAGAGCAGTGCGATTCGCGACGTCTCCTTGAATCGTGATTCTGGGTCTTTGGTTCCGACGGTCATCATATCAAGTCCTCCAGAAACTCCGGTATGGACTGCTCCTCGCCGAAGGTCGATATTGCGGCGCGCCGACTACTAAGCCACCGTCGGCGGCAATGAAAGGAGCGAACGGATTGCGATGTCTCATCGGGCAGTACCGCCGTAATGGAGACATTAGGAGACAAAATGAGACATCGCAACACGGCGAGAAGCGCCGGAGAAATGGGATTCTTTGAAATCCGGGCGGCTTGGCGTTGGTGAAAGCCGGTGGCGTTGCGGAAACGCTTTGCAAAAGGCGGCGGTGAAGAAATCGGCGATTCGCTCAGGGCAGATTTCTGAAAAAGGGGCGACTGAAGGGGACGTAGCTATTCAGGGCGACTGAAGGGGACGTAGCTATTCAGGGGGCGACTGAAGGGGACATAGCTATTCAGGGGGCGACTGAAGGGGGACGTAGCTATTCAGGCGGCCGCATGCGTGGATTTCCTACGTTACGTATTTGTGCGTCGCCTGCCTGAAAGCCGCCACCGGCAACCTGGAGCCCCAACAAAATAAATTTCCGGAAAATAATTCGCGGCCATCGTCGTTAGTATTATGTTTGGGTATGGCTGTTGCTCATTGGTGTGCTGCATGCGCGAATTGACTGTGAACGATCGAGTCGAACCTTGCCCCATCCGGCAATCGCATTGGCGCATGGAAAAGGAAGGTTACAGCAGCCATCACATCTTGGAAATCCAAAACATCGCTTGCATTCGCGGCGAAACCGGCGATGGGTGCGACAGAATCGTTTTTGGGCCAACCCCGGCTGGCGAACGGCAAATGGATGGGGCGCACCATTTTGGGGCGCGGAATGTTGAAAAATGGTGCGCGGAAAATGCAAAACCACTCGCACGCCAAGGCGTGTCGCGGTCATCGCGACAAAAGATCGCGGGAGGGGAGGCCGGAGATTTCATGATCCACGACTCGACGGAGTTCGCCGAAGTCCGCAGAGACGCAGAGCACGCGGAGAAAATGAAGTAATAGGGCGGCGTATAAGTGTCCCCGTTGTTGTAGGGGTTGTCATAGCCGTTGTTATAGAGCCGCCACAGTCCGCCAGCACCAGCACCGTGATTCCGCCGAAAATGACCACGACGATCCAAAGCCCGATTCGTTCCAGCAGTTCGTTCAGCGATGCCGAATATCGGCCCAGGTCGAAGAGGCTCGTTACGAGGATGATGGCCAACACCAGGATTCCGCCACCGATGATCGCCGCGCCGATCTTGCGATATGTGGACGGGCTGAACTGGCCCTCGGCCGCGTCGGCGGTTTCGTAATCAAGAGTCGGCTTCTCCTGCATGGGCGAGATTGTACCGCGCGGACGGATTCGGCAATCAAAATGGTATAATCCACAACATGCCCGCCGATAATCGACGCAAACGCCGCGGCGTAATTCGCATCGCGCTTCCGCTGCTCGCCATCGCGCTGCTGGCGCTGGGGTATGGCGTGCCGATGTTGCGGCCGGGGCCGGCTTACAGGGCGGTCGACCTTCAATCCCTTGGCGCTTTTCCGTTCGATCAAACGCAAGGTTCGATCAAGGAGATTCCCGCGGATATCCGGGCGCTCGATGGAAAGAAGGTATCGCTTTTAGGCGTCATGTGGTCCGGACAACAGGTTTCACCCAACTTGTTGAAGTTTCAGATTGTCTACAATAGCCCCAGCAGCACACACCCGCTTCTGGTTCAGGAGCGCGTCTTCGCGACGGCTGACAAATCCGTCCCTTATCTTAGCGATGTGGCCGAGATCCGCGGCACGCTTCACGTCAACGTCAAGCACGACCCGGACTATGGCACGATCACATCGGTCTTCGAGATCGACGTCGATCAAGTCATCGACCCAACAGCTCCCGCCATAGCCGTGCACCAGGATCTGCCGGGTTATCTCATGGGAAACATCGAACGGCTGATTCCCTTCGGCTTCATCCTTCTGGCCATTTCCGGCCTTTGGGAAACGTTGCTGCTGATTCGCCGCTATCCCAGCCGCCGCTATGTGAAGCGCGACATCTGTCCCATTTGCGGCTACGATCTTCGCGCCAGCCGCGATCGCTGCCCCGAATGCGGCACGCTGCGAGGATGGAGCCGAAGCGATCCGGTGGCATCTTAAAATTGCGAAATATAGCCTTGGGCGATCGAGGTCATCGTGTTTTGTAGGGTCCGCACCGCGGACCGCTCGGTTCGGTGAGGCAGAATTGGTGCGGCGTGCCGACCCTGCGAAGAGAAGGAATGCAGGATCCGCACCGCGACCATCACATTAACGCGGAAAGCCGGTCCGCGGTGCGGACCCTACGAAGAATCCAATCGCCGAATTCCGCGAATTCATTGATTGATTGCAGTGCGAGCCGCTGGATGAGATTCTCTGGGCTGTACGAACTCTCCCAGCGCCGGTGAGCGTCACATGCAAAAATGGTGGGGCGGGTACGCCCACCCTACGCAGATGCGCCTTCGCATGCTGGCCGGGTCGGTCCTATCATTCCTCGACAATGCCTGTTGTTGCTGTCAAACCCGGGAAGCTTTTTCGCGTCGCGATTCCGCTTTTCGCGCTGGCGCTAATGGGAATTGGCGCAATTGTGAAAATAGAGACGCAACCGCCGGCAACATATGTAAACGTTGATCTGAGGGCGCTTGGATGGTTTCCCTTCGACCAGACTTCAGGCACACTGGCCGATGTCCCGCCGAAATGGCGCGCTTTGGACGGGCAAAAAGTGCATCTGCAGGGGATGCTGTTTTCACCATTGGCCGGTTCCTCGGCCATTTCGGATTTTCAGCTCGTGTATCAACTGCGCGATGACAGCGGCCGGGGACCGCCGCGGGTACAGGAGCGCGTGTTCGGCAAATCGCGTCGGCCTTTTGATATCTCCGACGACTTCGTCGACGTTTATGGAACGCTTCATGTCAATGTGAAGCGCGATGCGGACAATGGACCGGTAACCCAGGTGTTCGCGCTCGACGCCGATCGTATTTCCATTGTCGATCCGGCAATCGACCCCACCCGCAATAACCGCATTGAACCAAGGCGCATCGCCATCGGGCGCGATCTCATTCCCATCGGCGCTTTCCTGCTGGCGCTGGCGGCCCTGCGGGAATTGCTCCTGTACATGCGCCGCGATGCCGGCCGGCAAAAGGCAAGACGTGACCTTTGTCCAAAATGCGGCTACGACCTTCGCGCCAGCCCGCAGCGCTGCCCGGAATGCGGGACAATCACGCAGCGCTGATTACTCAAACTGAGCGGTTTTTGGTGCCCGACGGTGAAAAACATGCGGGACTTACCGGGAATTTTGCAACCTCAACGTGACACGGGCGTCCCGCCGGCGTCCCGCCCGTGCTGGTGTGACGAGTTCAAGAACTACCGGCAGCGATAATTCTTTGCATTTTCCCGTCGCCAGCACGGCCGAGACGGCCGTGTCACGTTGAGTGCCCTTTAGAAACCGCTCAGTTTGAGTAATTGCGCGGTGGACGAGCGTCAGCGAGGTGCGCGGATTCGTACCTCGCGATCCGCGGCTCCCTGAGCCCGCGGACCTCCGCAAGGCTTGTGCGCCAGGCGTGCTATGGAGGCGCTACAAATGCGGCCTTTGGGGCTTGGTCGGCGTTTCAAAACCCAGCGCGCCGCTGGCCCTGGTCTTGCGGCGATAAATCTTGTCGCCGCAGGCGATGTACAGCTCGTCGAAATCTTTTCCGCCGAAGCTGAGGTTGGCCAGCCATTGGTTGCGATTGCGGGCGTCCTGGGGCTTGGGAATGATGGCGATCACGCGTCCGGCCTGGTCGAAAACCTGGATGCCGATGCGCGTCGCGACGTATAGCCGGCCAGCGGTGTCGATGCACAAACCGTCTGCGCCGCTTTCGCGATCGGTGGAGGCGATTTGTGCGGTGTAAAACGGCGCGCCGTGGGCGAGCGTGCCGTCGGCGTTGATGAAGTAAATCCAGAAGTTGCACCCCTTGGTGTCGACGACGATCAGTTGCGACTGGTCCGGCGTCAGGCCGACGCCGTTGGGCAGGACGATGCCATTTTTCTTGTCGATCACCACTTTTTTCTCGCCGGTGGGGGAGATATGCCAGACCTGGCTTAAGGGCGGCTCCGTCACGTAAATGTCCCCCTTGTTGGAGATGACCAGATCATTCGGCTTTTCAATCCCCTCGGCAATCACGGTTTCCTTTGCCGTTTTCACGTCATACGCCACGATGCGATTGGCATCGCCCTGGCAGGCAAAAAGCCGGCCATCGGGCGATATTTTCAGGCCGTTGGCGCCCTGAGTGTCGTGCGCGAAAACCACCGGCTTGCCATCTGGGCCGATCTTCCAAATCTGGTTGTTTGGAATATCGGTGAAATAGATGTTGCCATCGGCGTCGGCGGTCGTGCCTTCGGTGAATTTGTGGCCTTCGCTGACGACTTCCCACGGTTGATCGGGAAGAATGATGTCCATCACCGGCTGCTTTGGATTCGCGCCGGCGGTGATCGGCTTATCGTAATCCTGCCAGACCCATTTCATGGCTTCGGGGAACAGCGGGCCGGATTGTTTGGAATCGTGATCGGTTGTGCCGGTATCAAAACGGTGCTGATAACCGGCCCATTCCAGGGCCGAGGCAATATCCTGGTTGGCCAGAAACCAGCTCCCGGCGTAAGCGTTCAAATCCACCTGCCCATCCTGCTGAAAAACGCGCAGCGGCTTGGGCTCGGTTTTACGAATCAGGTCCGGATACTCGTTGGCTCCGCGCAGGTTGGTGAATGAGCCAATGAAGCTGACCACCCGGCGGAAATAATCGGGCCGTTCCCACGCGGCGGTGAAGGCGCAGCTTCCCCCGGAGGATGATCCGCAAATGCCGCGAAGATTGGGGTCATCGGTCAGCTTATATTCCCCGCCCACTTTCGGCAGCAATTCTTCGATCAGAAACCGGGCATAGCGATCGCTGCACGCATCGTATTCATAGCTTCGCGCGAAGCGCGGTAATTGCGTTTTCTCATCCGGCGGCGGCGTGACGCCGGGATTGACCAGAATCGCAATCGTGACGGGCATTTGTTTTTTTGCGATCAGGTTGTCAAAGACAACCGGCACGCGAAACGCCCCTTTCTCGCTGGTAAATCCGCCGCCGTCGTTGAAAACCATGAGGGCAGCCGGTGTTTTTCCGTCATATTGCGCGGGGACGTAAATCCAGTAATCGTGGTGAACGCCGGGAAAGGCTTTACTGCTGACGATCTCGCGTTTTTCGGAAAGCTTGCCATGCGGGATATTCTGCGGGCTGGAATCGGGACCATATTTGTAGTCTTGAGCGCCGGCGATTGAGCAGAGAAGCAGCGAGACCAGAATTGTGACGGGTGCGTTTGGTGAGGGCATAGCGCGAAATTGTCGGGATGGGTGGTGGGAGTGTCAAAGAGATTTAAAGAGGAAGAGCGTGAGGTCGGGAGCAGAAATCGCGAATTAAAACACGGGCGAGACGCCCGTGATACGGGAAATCCGCGCCGCCGCGTGGCTTCATCTTCTACGCCGTGAAACCCAGCCTCCCGCAAGAACGACGCACAACAAAACCGATGACGGCTCCGGCGTGCCCGCCACGAAGGTCACGCTCTGCGTGTCAAACTGGGCGTTGGGATGGTCGGCGTCTTGCGGATAGGTCGGGAATCCCTCGGCGGCACTGGGATAGTTTGGATCGCCCGGATTGGCGTTATACGCAAACGACGTGTCCCCATTTATCCCCGAATAGAAATCCGGCATCGGGGTCAGGCCGGCGGCGGCTGTCGTGCCCTCTCCGCCATTGCCCTGCCCGGCATCCATGTAATCGAGAAACGTCGCCGGGCTGTTCAGGTTCCCAACGTTGTTGAACGTGAGCATGTAGGTATTGTCGTCGGTGGGATCGGCCGGAGGCGTCGCCGAGGCAGGCAGCGACCAGAAAACCTGGACAACTCCCGACTCCCGCGCCCCTCCCGGATAAGGGCCGGTTATGGTGGCGACCCCGTTGACCGGCTTGATCGTGTCGAAGGTTCCATCATTCAATCCAACATTGACCTGTGTGATAGTAAACGGGGCGATCGCGCTCACCTGGGCGAGTTGAACCTGCGTCGAGGGAGACGAATAGGACGTGGTCGTGCTGCCGCTGGTGGCGTAGAGGGGATCGGAGATGAGGTTCCACTGCGTCGCCACCGAAGTTGCTCCCTTGGTGCTGACGCCGGGATGTCCGAGGCGGCTGGCGGTGGCGGTGAAAACAGGGAGGCAGACGAGTGCAACGAACGCGAAGCTGCGGAAATATTTCGAGATCATCTCAAAGCCCTCAACCCCGAGGATAAACGCCGGGAACGGGCTTAGCGAGCAAATAATTGAAAAAATGCAAGATTAAGCAGCAGGCGAGGCAGCGATAAAACGTGCGTGATGAAGCCATTATTTGAGCGTGACGGTCCGCTACTCGGAATGGCGCAACGTTATTTACTCAAACTGAGCGGTTTTAGCGGAAATGCCTTCACGCCGGGGCCAGCGGCGCGCGAAACGCTTCATCTTGAAAATAGCTTTATCGCCGCGCCGCCCCGGATTTAGGACCGCTGCGTAAATCCGGGGCGGCGCGGCGATTGGGTTGTTTCGCGGACCATGGTCATGCGCGCCGCTTGCCCCGGCGTGGAGGCTTGTTCGCCTGTTGCGACCCAATTTCATGTAGGATACTTCAAAGCGCTCAGAAACCGCTCACTTTGAGTATTTATCGCAGAAAGATGGAAGGCTTCGATTATTGAGTGCGGCTTAGCTAAAGCCTTGCCGTCACTGCACTTCGGCCGTTTAATGCAAAATATCAAATACTTGCCGCGCACGGTCAAGGAAAACCGTGCGCAACCGTGCGCCCTCGTGCGCGCGGTCGCGTTTTTGGCGTGAAAATGCGGATTCAGTCAGGACGTTGCTGAGGAGTCGTGCGCGCGGAAAAAAGAAGCTGGCGGAAATGATGCCCGGCGTCTTGCACTCACATCGGATCGACGCTCTCCACTTGCAATTCGTACACCGCCAGCACCGTGTGATATTCCAGATCGCGCTCGATCTTCACGTGCAGAATGCCGGTGAGATTCACCGGGCGATTGTCGTAATAGGTCACCTCTTCGCCCGGCTTGCAGTAGGCGAAGACGCGCTCCTGAACTTTCGGCGGGCCGCCGAGGCAGCAGGTTTGAATGTTGTAGACGAATTGAAAGCGCTTCACTTTATCGCGCGAGACGTTCAGGTTGTACATGACGCCTTGCAGGATGATGCGCTGGCCGTCGAGGGCGCGGAAGCGCGCGGGGACCTGGCCGATGCCATCGGTGTTGGCGTTGAAGGCGAAGCAGCCGAGGGTGCGGAGGTCGACTTCGGTATAGCCGTTGTGGGGCTTGATGCCGTGGTAGATCAACTGGTCGGCGAGCACATAGCCATACCAAACCAGCGGCAGGGCGACAGCGCACAGGAACATCAGCAATCGCACGTTGATCCGGCGCGGGCGTGGCATGGGAGCTCCTGCTGCTTAGCCAGCCAGTTCGGTGGCGTTATCGACGTCGAGGGTATAGACCGAGAGAATTGTCCCGGATTCGTCCTTCTTGATCTTCACATGAAGCGTGCCGGTGATTCGGCAAAAATCGCCGTAGTAGGTCACATCCCGCCCATGGACCACATGGGCGAAAACCCGTTCCTGCACCAGAGGCGGGCCGTTAAAGCAGCACTTCTGGATATTATAGACGAATTGAAAATCGCGGAGTTGTCCCGCTGCCGACATTCCCGACCACATGAACCCATCGAGTTGCACTTTCTGTCCATCGAGGTTGCGCCATTTGTGCGGAACTTCGTTGATGGAGCCGTTGACCTGGTCGAAGGGGAAGTATCCCAGCGCCTTTAGGTTGACGATGGCGAGATTGCCATTGTGTTCGATTCCCGCATGGAAATCCGAATTCACCTTGGCGCTGATAATCGCAATGGGAATCGCGCTGACGATCACCAGAAACGCAATCAACCGAAAGTTCACGCGCTTGGGTTTGCGGGCGCGAAGTTGCGTATAGGGAAGAACTTGATTTGGAACCGGAGGAGGATTTTGTTGCGCGGTTGTCTCCATGATTCACCTCACCGTTCTGGAATGCGCTCCAGCATGACCCATGGGCGAGGCCGCCCATGCTACTTCGGCGCTGGCTTCACGCTGCTCACGCCAAGCTCGAAGATACTAATGATATAGCCATCATCCTTCTTTTCTTCCACTTTCAGCGTTCCTTCCACGATGATTTCATCGGGGCAATACCCCACGGCTTTTCCCTTGGGGCAATTGGCCACGATCGTGTGCTGAATCTGCGGCGGCTGGCCAAAGCAGCAGGCAAACAGGCTCGGCACCAGGGCAAACTGCGTGATGTTCTCAGCCTGGTCCATCGGAATCATGAACCCGCGCAGGCGGATTTTCGCGCCGTTTAGCGCCTTGACGTCGGCCGGAATATTGCCGCCGTGTTCCTGATCGTACTCAAAATTGCCGAGTTCCTTGATGGGCATTTCCAGCACTTCACCGGGGCGGGGGCGGGGATGCGGCTTGCGCGCTTCAGCCGAATTGATCGCGACCGGCGTTGCCGGCTGGGTCGCGGCGGCGGCCTTGGCGGCGGCCAAACCGCGCTCGCAAACGCGAATCTTTTCCTGGATTGATCCCAGCTTTTTCGGGTCATCCTTAAACGCATCCGACAGCTTCTTGAGGATCGGCAGGGCGGTATTGTATTCGCCCCGGTTAAATGCCGTGGTTGCCCGAACTTCCAGTTGAGCGGTGGAGGGCGGCGTTTCGTCGACGGCCCGGCTGAATGGGGCGGTAAGCGTCAACGATCCCATAATCAAAAACGCCGCGAAGAAAGACGTGATCCGAGTGGTCATTTTGAAATCCGGTAGCACGGGCATCTTGCCCGCGTCAGGTAGACTCTGTTGTTATTTACTACCGCCGTCGGGTAAAGTTCGTGGTCAATCGGTTGATGAATCGTGACACGGGCTTCCCGCCCGTGCGTGAACCTTCGCGGTCAGCTTGCGTTCGATATTTTAACAAACGCCCCAATCTTCAATCAAGGTACGGCTGAGACGACCGTGTCACGACCGAGGTTTCACACAGCTTACGACCGGGACACTATACGCGCCAATGCCCTTCCATCCTACATTAATACTGACACAACACCCCGGCTATTGCTCGCGCGCGAAATATTCGGCCTCCAACTGCTCCAGCTTCTTCGCCAACTGCTCGTATTCCTCCTGAAGCCGCCGCCCGCCGGTTGGGTCCTTAAAACTATCGGCCGACCCGAAATTCTCCTGGCACTCGGCTATCGCGATTTCCGTTTCCGTGATCTGCTGCTCCAATTCCTCCAGCGATAATCGGCCAAATGGCCGCAGATAGGGATTGTCCTTCTTTTTCGCATCGCGGCTGGCCACCGCGGCCGGCGCGGCGGCGGCCACCTTCGCCGCGGCACTCTTCGCCCTTGATTTGCTCTGGGCATCGGATTGCCGCTCCTCGGCATCCGCCTGCTGCTTCGCCACCCATTCGCTATACGTATCGGCAAAATCGATCATCCCCGGCGGATCGAGAATCAGCAATCGCCCGGCGATTTTATCCAGAAAATAACGGTCATGGCTTACGCATAACAGCGTCCCATCGAAAGCCGCCAGCGTGGCTTCCAACGCCTCGCGCGAGGGGATGTCCAGATGATTGGTCGGCTCGTCCAGCACCAGCACGTTAGGCTTATCGAGCAGAAGTTGCGCCAGGCGGACCCGCGCCCGCTCGCCGCCGCTAAGCAACCCGACGGCTTTGTACACATCATCGCCGCGAAACAGCAGCGTGCCGAGCACATTTCGCACCTGCTGCTCTTTCACATCGCGGTCGCCCCAGGCTTCTTCGATGACGGTCGATTCCGGATCGAATTCATCGAGCCGCTGATCGTAATAGCCAATATTCAGATTCGCGCCCCATTTAATATTCCCACCGTCGGCGTCTTCGCGGGCGAGCAATACTTCGAGCAGCGTGGTTTTCCCCGAGCCGTTGGGACCGAGGATGCCGATGCGTTCCCCGCGTTTTACGTCGAACTTCAGCCCCGTCCAAAGCGTGCGCGGGCCGTACGATTTGGAAAGTTCGCGGACGGACAAAACCTGATCCCCCGCGCGAAGGTCGGCACTGAGCGACAAATTGATATTCCGCTGCCCCGCCACCGCCTGAATCATCTCATCGCTGCCCAAAAGCCGATCGAGCCGTTTCTTGCGCCCCGCGGCCTGGCGGGCGCGCTGATTGGCCCCAAATCGGCGGATGTATTCCTTCTGTTTTTCAATATCCGCCTGCTGCTCTTCAAACGCCCGCGCCTGGGTCAATTCATGCAACTCGCGCTGCGTGACAAATGACGAATAATTCCCCGGATAGCTTTTGAGCCGGCATCCCGTCAGCCAGACGATCCGCGTCGCCAGCCGGTCGAGCAGATACCGGTCGTGGCTGATCAGCACCACCGCGCCGCTGAACGCCAGCAGATACTTTTCCAGCCATTCGATGGCCGCCAGGTCGAGGTGATTGGTCGGCTCATCCAGCAGGAGTAAATCCGGCTCGCTGATGAGCAATTTCGCCAGCGCCAGCCGCGAGCGCTGCCCGCCGGACAGCGTGGAAACCGCCTGCTCCCACGTATCCGGCAAAAGCCCCACGCCCTGCATGGTGGCTTCCAGCTTATGCCGCCACGCGTATCCGCCAGCCAGGTCAAACTCATGCTGCACGGCCTGATACTTCTGCAAGATTCGATCGAGGGCCTCGCCCGTCAGCGCGGCCATTTCATGCTCGATCTCGCGCAGCCGATGCGACAATTCATGAAGCTGCGCAAAGGCCAGCTCGGCTTCATCGATGACCGTATTGGATTCATCAAAAGTCGGATCCTGCGAAAGATGCCCGACCTTGGACCCCTTGGCGATGGCGACGGTGCCGGTATCGACGATGCACTGTCCGATGAGGACCTTAAAGAGCGTGGTTTTCCCCGAGCCGTTGGGACCGATGAACCCGATGCGTTCGCCGCGTTCGACATTGAGGCTCAGCTTGTCAAAAATGACGCGTTTGCCGAAGGTCTTTTCGATGTTGGCGAGCGTTGCAATGGACACAGGGCAAGAGGATAGGGGCGAAAGGGGTGAAGGTAAAATGAGATGACGGGAAATGCCGGATGTGACAAACCCCGCGAATTTCATGAATGGCGCGGAGTGTAGAGTTCGTTGCAGCGCGAGTGAGGTCGTCGGATCGGCCGGGGCTGCAAGGATCCCATCGCATTCGTCAAACGAACCGGCGGGATTTGCGGGGCGATCTTCGTCCGATAACGGGGTCGTTTTGCGCGAATGATGGACTAATAATGGACTGTGGCGTTATTCGGACGGCGGGAAATTGAGCGAACGACGGCCTGGCCTCTTGTAATTCAGCGCGTACCGCTCATCATTCGACCATTCCCGATGGCATTGCGGCGCAACATCCTGATTTTTCACCAGGCGGCCCTGGGCGACTTCATCGTCACCTGGCCGCTGGCGTTGGCGCTGGCGCGTTTGCATCCACAGAGCCGGGTGTTTTATGTCACCGCCGGCCAGAAGGGTGCGCTGGCCGAGCGCGTGCTGCGCGTTGAATCGCTGGATGCCGAAGGGGGAGGGTGGCATCGGCTGTTTGGCGAGACGCCTGATCTTCCCGCCCCGGCAAGCCGGGCGCTGGCCGGGGCGCATACCATCGTGAGTTTTCTTGCCGGGCCGGGCGAGCGCTGGACGCGAAACGTTGCCGCGGCCAATCCGGATGCGAATCTATTGGCGATCGATTCGCTTGCCCCCGAGGATTTTCCGGGTCATCAGGCCGAGTATCTGGCCGACCAGTTGTATCCCTGGCCCGCCGCCGAGTCGGCGGCGAAACAGATATTGCATTCCATTGCTGACCGCGGGGTTGGGAATATCACGCCTGGTAACGGCCCTGTAGTAATTCACCCCGGCGGCGGGGCGGCGCAAAAATGCTGGCCGGCCGAGCGGTTTATTGAGCTGGCCGAGCGCCTGCGCGAACAAGGCCGCCCGGTGCGGGTGTTGCTGGGCGAAGTGGAGTTGGAGCGTTGGCCGGGGGATTTAGTTGCGCGTTTCGGCGCGGTGGCCGAGCTGCGCACGCCAAAGACGCTGATGGATTTGGTGGCTGAGATCAGCAGTGCCGGCGCGTTCATCGGCAATGACAGCGGCCCGGGCCATCTGGCGGGGATTATGGGAATCCCGACGCTAAGTCTGTTCGGCGATGCGTCACGGGTCGAGCGCTGGAAGCCGCTGGGGCCGCGCGTGCGATTTATTCAAAAGCCGCTGGAGAGCCTGGAGGTGGGAGAAGTGATGGAAGAGCTTGGGCAGTGAGGAGTGGCATAAAAGAATAGGGCGGCCGGTCATGCGCGCGGCGAGAATGCTTGACGCGAAGGCGCGAAGAGGACGAAGAAGGCGAAAAAGACGAGAAATTGCGGACTCAGGTCTGGCTCATAAATTCCATTTGCCGCTTCGTGGATATCCTACTGAATCTTGTTTTTCCTACAACAATTTCGCGCCAAGAGCGACAAGAAGGGATTTGTTTCGAGAGGACAGGAATGTCCTCCACTCATCGATTCGAGGCAGGCGAAAATGCCTGCCCACCAATCCTCGACCGCGCCCCGAAAAATCGCGCACGCCCTGGGGAATCTCTTCGAGTCCTTCGTCACTTCGCGCCTTCGCGTCAAACTCCTGTTAAACGCGCGGCGTCAGCAGGATTTCGGCGCCGACGCGCCGCCAGCGTGGGAAAACCGATACAACGCCTCGTGGCTGTTGCTTTATTTGTACCACTTCGCACCCGCCCCTGCGGCGGCTGGCTCCTGCAGCTTGAGCGGCTTGCCATCGCGCAGGCATTCGATCACCAGGCTCTTTGGATTATCCGTGACCAGTTTGCGCAGCTCGGCGGTTGAGTGAATTTCCTGGCCGTTTACTTTTTGAATGACATCCTGTTCCTTCAGGCCCATTTTTTCGGCGCGGGAATCCGGCAGGACGTGGGTCACGATCAAGCCCTGGCCGGCGACGGGTTCCTCCGTTGCCGTGATTCCCAGCCGGCCCGAGGCCGGCGGGGGAAGCGCGTTGCCGGGGTCGGGAAGCTTCAGGTCCGCCAGCTTCTGGCGAAGGGCGTCGGACTGATGGTTGTAGTCGCGCATCTGCGCGTTGACGTCCTTGTCCGGCTTATCCTGCGGCAAGGCGTCGCGCATCTGCTTGAAAAGATCCTTCACTTGCTTCTGCTGGTCATCGGGAATGTTGCTGGCTTTCATTTGCTCAAGGATGCGCGATTCGAGTTTTTCCAGATCATCGCCGGGCGGGTTTACGGGAACGAGCGGCTTGATGATGGCGGGCGGAAGCTGCTGGATGCCGTTGGGATTGATCAGCACGC
This sequence comes from Tepidisphaeraceae bacterium, assembly GCA_035695715.1. GTDB lineage: Bacteria > Planctomycetota > Phycisphaerae > Tepidisphaerales > Tepidisphaeraceae > RYN-428. Next base: position 26,536 of record DASRRM010000537.1, on the reverse strand, counting down.
CGCCGCCCTGGATGTTGATGTTTCCGTGGATCACGACGCCGCCGGCCCCGCGAATTTGAATCTGCCCGAGTCCGACGGTGTTGTTGGCGTATTGTTGATAGAGGGCGTAGGCCTCGGGGTTTTGCTTTTTCAACTCGTCGGCGTTTTTCACTTTGAAATCGCGCGTGACCTCTTTGCCGTCGATCTTGCCGGTCACTTTCATCACGATGCCAGCGGCGGTTTCCTCGATATGAATGGTGCGGCCGGGATCGGACACGTCGATGGTTTTTTCGCCGCCGCCGAAGGACATGCGCGTGGAATGGGCACCATTGGCGCCGGTCGGCTTCGGCAGAGGGAGTGCGGGCGGGCGGTCAATTTCCTGCAAAATCTGGTCGGCGCGGGAATGGATTTCCGAATCGGGCGATTTACGCGCCTCCTGAAGGGCGGGGACGGCGGCCTTGCCCATCGCCTTAAGCTTTTCAGTGGCGGCCTGACGGACATGAAAATCGTCATCGCCGAGCTGGCCGATCAACGCGGCAATTTCAGCCGGCTGAGTCGCTGGCGCAACGGCCGGCGGCTGCGCGGGAGGAGCGTTATCCACGGCGCGAGCCCCGGAGTTTATCAAAAACGTGCTTGCGAGCGACGCTATGGCCAAGGCAAGAGTATTTCGTTTCATGAGGACCTCCATCTCAGTGCAAAGTTCCAAAAATGTCATGCGCCGTTTATTCAAGGGTTGCGCGTATGTTACCAGTTTTCTCGCGGTCTTTCGATTTTTGACAAGGCAGGCTTGCGGTTGCGCTCGCCTTCGGCGACCGGGCCTTACCGCTAAAACATTGCGCAATTCGTGTAGGGTCCGCACTGCGGACCATTACGTTTGAGGCGGAAAAAACGGTCCGCAGTGCGGACCCTACGAAAATTCGAAGCGCCGAATCGCACAAGGTCATTTAGAGCGGCGGCACCGCGCAATACAACCGAAGATTATTTCTTGTAATTAAAATTGAATTCCCGTCCAACCGCCGCGAGAGAAAGAGGTTTGACCACGGGTTTCATGGATGCACACGGAAAAGAAGGCGCTCCGGATTTTCTTCCCATCCGCGCGCATCCGTGAAATCCGTGGTCGAAACTCTTGTATGTTTCCGGTCAGAGAGTTGTGGGCTCAACCCACAGAGTCCTTTCTTCCTTCAATCCTCTCGGTCATTCCCTTTCCTGCTACCATCCTTCCATGCAGCATTTCGACATCATCATCGTCGGCCTCGGCGCGATGGGCGCTTCGGCGGCCATGGAACTCGCCGCGCGCAAAATCAAAGTGCTCGGGCTGGAACAATTCGATATCCCCCACGCGCTGGGCAGCTCCACCGGCTTTAGCCGGATGATCCGGCTGGCTTACTACGAGCATCCGGATTATGTCCCGCTGCTGAGGCGGGCGTACAAACGTTGGACGGTTCTGGAAGCCAAAACCCAACAAAAATTATTGTATCTTACCGGCGGACTTTACATCGGGCCGCGCGATGGCGGGTTGATCACCGGCTCATTGCAGGCCGCCCGGCTTCATCATCTCGATCACGAATTGCTCGACGCCGGGCAGATGGCCGATCGATATCCGCAGTTCAATCTCCCGGCGGAATGGGTGACGATGCACGAGCCGATGGCGGGGTTTTTGTTGCCGGAGAAAGTGATTGCCGCGTTTGCCGATCAGGCCCTGCGAAGCGGCGCGGAACTACATGGGCGCGAAGCGGTCGTGGATTGGAAAAGCGATTCCGGCGGCGTGATTGTCCGCACGGCCCGCGCCGAGTATCGCGCGGCGAAGGTCATCTTCTGCGGCGGCGCATGGAGCGGAAAGCTGCTGAAGCACATCGGCGTCGAATTGCACGTCACCCGTCAGGTCATGGCCTGGGTGTGGCCCAAAACGCCCGGCGACTTTGCACTTGGCAAACTTCCCGTCTGGGCGATCGACAATCCCGATGGCAGCCTGGATTACGGTTTTCCCATGATGCCGGAAAACCCCGGCTTCAAAATCGCCCATCATGGCCCGGCAACCCAAACCGACCCCGACCGCGTCATTCGCGACATGCTTCCCGGCGACGAAGAAACCTTCCGCCCCGCCCTGCGCCAATTCCTGCCATCCGCCGACGGCCCACTGCTCTCCCTTCGCACCTGCCTGTACACCAACAGCCCTGATCAGCACTTCATCGTCGACCGCCATCCGGCGGATGATCGCATTATCATCGCCTGCGGATTCAGCGGTCATGGATTTAAGTTCGCGAGTGTCATCGGCGAAGTGCTGGCGGATTTGGCCGAGCGGGGAACAACGCAATTGCCGGCGGGGTTTTTGGGGCTGGGGAGGTTTGCCAAGCCGACAAACTCGTAGGGTGGGCGTACCCGCCCACCATTTGTGTGTGCCGGCCGAAAATGGTGGGCGAGTACGCGCGAGTACGCCCACCGTACGATGGTTTCCATTCCTCTGAAAGGGGCGATATGTGTAGGGTCCGCACCGCGGACCATTACTATTGGGATGGAAAAACACGGTCCGCGGTGCGGACCCTACGGGAATCGAAGCGCGGGATCGCGCAAGGTCATCTCGTAATAGGATTTCGCGGCCGCTTATCCCTTGCGCCCGCGGCCTCTTCCTCGCTGCGGCTTCTGCCGGTGCTGGCCTGGGCCTCGGCCACCTTTTCCGCGCGGGCCGGTGCGGTGGTCGAGTTTCTTTCCCTGGCGGCCTTTTTGCTTTTTCGTCGGACCGTTGGGCGCGGGCGATTCGGTCGCTGGGCCGGTTGCGCCGTGACGGGCTCGGCCTACAACCTCGGAAATCGCCAGGTCTAATTCGCGGCGGGCGACGTCCACCCGCACGATGTAGACTTTCACCACGTCGCCGATGCCGATCTTTGTGCCGCTGCGCTGGCCGCGGACGATGCCGTAGCGGGCGTCGACGTCCCACCAGTCGTCGAGCAGGTTTTCGTAGCGGATCAGGCCGTCGACAAGGTAGGCCTGGATTTGCACGAATAGGCCGAAGTTGGCAATGCCCGTTACCACGCCTTGATAGACTTCGCCGATCTTGTCCTTGAGAAGCTCGAGGAGCTTCACCTGGCGCAATTCGCGCTCGGCGTCATCCGCCCGGCGTTCGTTGAAGGAAAGATGCCGGCCGATTTCCACGAGCTGGTCGAAGGTGGGGATGGTGTCGGGGTCGATGCGCACTGCGCCTTTTGTCGGGCGCTTGCGGTTGCGGGCGTGCCCGCCGGACGCGCCGTCGCGGGCGGCGAAGTAGGCGTCGAGCAGGCGGTGAATCGTTAAATCCGCATAGCGGCGGATGGGCGAGGTGAAATGCCCGTAATGCTCGCTGGCCAGCGCGTAATGCCCGATCGGCTGCGGCGAATATTCGGCGCGCGTCAGGCTTTTCAGCACGGCAAGGTTGATCGCGAAGCCCTCGGGCTTTCCCTTCACGTGCGCCAATAGGTGTTGGATGGCCTTGCGGTCGAGAATCTTCGGCAGCTTAAAGCCGCTGACTTGCACGAAGGAGCGCAGCCGCTCCGAATCCGGCATTTCCGGATCGGGATGCGTGCGCCGCATAAAGGGGACATCCAAGCCGTTTAGAAGTCTTGCGACGGCCTCGTTGGCCTCCACCATGAACATCTCGATGAGCGTGTGCGTGAAGCTCTGATCTTCCGGCACGGCATCAATCACTTTTCCCTCTTCATCCAGCTTCAGCTCCACGTCCGGCAAATCGAGCACGATCTGCCCCTGATGCTGGCGGCGCTTTTGAAGCCGTCGCGAAAGCGTGTTCATTTGATGCAATAGCTCGACCACTTCCGCCGGATAGTCGCCGACGCTGCGCGGGCCGTCGGGATGCGGAATGACTTCTTCGCGATCGAGAATGGCCTGCGCCTCGCGATATCGCAGCCGCTTGCGGCTCTTGATGATCGTGTTTTCAAACCGGCTGGAAATGGGATTGGCGTTTTCGTCATAGGTGATAAACGCGCTCTTGCACAAACGCGGCACGGCTTCCTGCAGCGAGCATACGCCGTTGCTTAGAATCTCCGGCAACATCGGAATCACAAAGCCGGGGAAATAGCAGCTATTGGCCCGGCTGTAGGCTTCCTTATCGAGGGCCGAGTCCTTCGGCACGAAGAACGACACGTCGGCGATGTGCACGCCCAATTCCCATAAGCCGCTGGGGAGTTGCCGCAGGCTGATGGCGTCGTCGTAATCTTTTGCATCGTCGGGGTCGATGGTGCAGATGATTTCGTTGGTGAGATCGACGCGGAGCTTGCGCTCGACTTCGGGATCGAAATTGTCGATCGATTCGCGCGCCTGGGCCAACACTTCATCGGGGAATTTGTCCGGCAAATCGTGCTGAATGATGACGGCTTTGAGATCGACATCCTTTTCGCCGGCCTTGCCCAAAACTTCGGTGATAACGCCAACGGCGCGCTCGAAGTTTTGCGGGTAGCTGGTGAGCTCGACGACGACTTTTGTGCCCGGCTTGATATGCCGGGCGGCGGCGTCGGGGGCGAGAATCGGGTCGGTGAAGGTGTTGCCATCGGGCAGCACGGTCCACTCGTTCCCCTTTTTGACGAGCGAGCCGACGAAGCGCTTTTGCGTGCGCTGCAGGATTTCGACGATGCGGCCGTTGTAGATGGTTTTGCCATCCTTGTGGCCCCGGCTGGTGATTTTGGCCTGCACGACGTCGCCGGTGATAGCGCCGGCGTTTTGGCCTTCGGGAATGAAGAGGTCTTCGTGGCTGGTCGGGTCGTTGGGAACGACAAAGCCGAAGCCGCGTTTGTTGTGGCGGTAGGTGCCGATGAATTCATCGCGGGCGGAGCTTTGGCCGGGGAGCATGACAGCGCCACTTGCGCCGAGGACCACGCGGCCTTCGCGCATGAGGTCGCGCAAAGCGCCGCGGAAGTTTGAATAAACTTCCTCATCGGTGAATTGCAGTTCTTTGGCCAGGCCGCGTGGCTTTTGCGGGCGGTATTGCTGGCTTTTGAGGTGGGAAAGAATTTTCGCTTGGATAGGTTCAACCATATAAATTTTTGGGACAATCATCCGCAAAGGCGGATTGAGGAGAAGAGCCGGGCTGTCCCCGCCCGGCCGGACCAAGGGTCCGATTTTCGTGCCCGCCAAACGTAGCTCAGCGGGGCAAAAGTAAAGTGCCGACGGGCAAAAGGCCCAAAGCCGGCGAAGTGCAGCTTCGACGCCCGCGTCTCATGGCGGGGTTCAGTGTAGAAGGATGCGAACGGTAAATACAACAAACGATGTATGAATAAGGCGTAAATCGACGCCACGCTTAGCAAGAAACGGTGGATCACCGGATGGGAAAAACGATCGTCAAACGGCGGGATTCGAGATCATGCCCCTGATGTCTTCGGGTTTCTGACCGATGTAGTTTAGGCGCTCCGACACAAATTTGCAACAGAGAGTACGCATTTTTTCGGGTGTGACCGTCCTTTTTTGGCAAATCGTAGGGTGGGCGTACCCGCCCACCATTTACGCCGGCGAGAATCGGTGGGCGAGTACGCCCACCCTACGTTTGCTCCCAATCGATTCGAATCCGTTCGGCGGGGACAAGCCCCGCACTCACGGATTCGGGCAGACAGGAATGTCTGCCCCACCGAATATGGCCCCAACGCCGTTTGCACTCTCCGCGAGAAGACGTGCACGCTCACTTTTTCCCCCCGCCGGCGGATTTTGTCGTGAAAAACAGGAGCTTCATCGAATCAGAGTCCATCGCTTCGACGGCAAGATCGCTGGCGGTCTTCAGTTTGGAATCCGTCATCGCCGGATCGGCGCCATGCGCCAGAAACAGTTGCACCAGCGCCGGACTATGATCGCGCGCCGCCAGCATGAGCGCGGTGATATCCCCGGATTTACTGGCGGCGTTTACATTCGCGCCACGGTCGAGCAGGAACTGGGCCACGTGCCGTCCGTCGCTCGCTGCCGCCGATTGCAGTGCACCGAGCTCATTCGTTCCCGGATCGATCGCCGCCCCATGATCGACAAGCAGCCTGGCGATTTCGACATTGTCATTCCAGGCGCATTCGTCGAGCGGCGTGCGCCGGCCTGGATCGGGCGTTGCCGGGTCGGCGCCGGCGTCCAACAACGCCTTCACCGCCTCGGGCCGATTCCCCTCCACCGCCAGGAACAACGGCGTGCGGCCATGGCTGTCGAGCTTTTTAATGTCGGCACCCGCGCCAATCAGCAGCTTGACGCTTTCGGCATCGCCGCTGGACGCCGCCCGCGACAGGGGCGTGGCATCGTCATCAGGGCGATCGGCATTGGCGTTCGCTCCATGCGCCAGCAATGCCTTCACCACATCCGGATCGTATCCGGCAACGTGCAGCGGCGCGGTGCCGATATGGTTGGCTGCGTTCGCATCTGCTCCGGCGGCAATCAGAGCTAATGCGACATCGCTCCTTTTGCGGAAAAGCGCGCGAAGGAGAGGCGTCGTGCCGCACAGGTCCGCCGAATGCGGATCGCCAAGCTGCTTGAGCATTTGATCGGTCGATTGCCGCGGCCATTCGATCCAGAGACGTTTGCCGCCATAGTCGAACGTCAGCTTCGAACCCGCCAGCAGGCCCATGCCGATCATCCCTGCCGATGGGCCGTGATCGACAGTCGACCCCGCCTTTTCAATATCCGTGACGACATCCGTCCAGACATGATCGAGGGCTTCGAGCGAAGGCAGGTGGACGAATTCGGTCAGGTGCGGGCCGTCGGTTTGAACCGTATCGCCACGGACGACGGCCAGGCCCTTGGTCGATTCAGGATGGAGATCGATATAGGGGCGATAAAGATCCAGATCTCCATTGGTGCCGGTATTGATTTCGAAGCTGGCATCGCCGTCGTGTCCGACTGTGCCGCGTGCCCAGATTGCAATTGAATCGTCGGACACATGGATGGCAATCGGTGTTGTGGTGGGCGGAACGAACTTCGCCGGATCGTAAATTGTCAGCTCCGCCGAGCAGGTATCCAGGGTGCAGGGATGGCTGCGAAACAATTCGCTTCCCACAATTCCCGCCAGCTTAAAGCCCATTTCCTTCTCGAAGACCGACAGATCAAAGAGCGTGGCGATGGTGCTTTTCATGTGAACCGCGCCGACATCGAATTCGTCGATTTTCACAACCGGGACTTTCGCCTCCGCCGTCACCGAATCGCCGTTTGATGGCGTCAGTGGCTTCAATCCGAGCTTTTCTGATAGCGCCTTGTCGAGAACGATTCCCGGGGTGGAGTTTGCGATGATGAACCAGCCTGATTCGACGCCATTCACATTCGCTCGCACGGCAAATGTGTCAACGGCGCGGGCCAGGTGAAGCGTCACATGGTCCTGGCCCGGTGGCAGGCTTACTTCCGGCAGCAGCGTTTGCGGGGTGGTCGGCGAGTGGTTGACGGCGTTTTTCTTCGCATCGTGATAAAGAAGTAACTTCAGTGAATCGCCGGCCCCGACTTCCAAGGCATAGTCCAAAGCCGTCTTGTGATTCTCGTCGGTTAGCGCCGGATCGGCCCCGTGCTCGAGGAGCAACTGGATTAATGCGGTTCGGGCCCCGCGAGCGGCGAGAATCAGCGGCGTTGGTTGACCTCCGAAGGCGGAATTGGCGTTGACGCCATGTTCGAGAAGCAGGCGGGCCACGTTTGCGCTCCCGTGCGCCGCGGCCGCCTGAATCGGGCTGGGATGCGCCGGCGCGCCGTTGGCGTCAGCGCCGTGTTCGAGAAGCACGGCGGCGATTTGCGCGTTGTCGCCGGCGGCGGCAAGGTGCAACGGCGTGTCCCCATTGAGATCGGTTGCATGCACGTCGGCGCCGGCGTCGATGAGCGCCCTGGCGACCTCGACGCGATTGGTCGCCGCCGCGGCAAAAATCGCCGTCGATCCTTCCGCGTCCTTCCTGTTCAGGTCCGCGCCGGCCTTGAGCAACAGTTGCACGGAATGCAAATCCCCATGCAAGACGGCAACCGCCAATGGCGAATTCCGATAATTTGAACCGCCCGCATTGGGGCTTGCGCCATGATCAAGTAATGCCTTGACGATCGCGGCATTATCCGCCCCCATGGTCAGCGCCGATGGACCTCGCACCGATACCGCCTTGGCGTCGGCACCCTTGGCGAGCATCGCCTGCACGACATCCGGACGATTTTGAAGCACGGCGCGGATGAAAGGCGATTCGCCGGACAGATCGGCCTGGGCGGGATCGCTGAGCCGTCTGACGAGTTGATCGGTGGTTTCCGGCGGCCGCCATTCGATCCAGATTTTTTCGTTCGCGTAGTCGAAGGTCAGCCTTGCGTCCCTCAGAAAGTCCGTGCCGAAGACGCCGGCATCGCCGTGATGGTTCATCGTTGAATCATTGCGTTCGAATTCAGCGATGGTGTTGCTCCACGAATGATTCAAGGCTTCAAAAGAGGGAAGGAACGCTGCCTGGGCAATGGACTCGCCGATGCCGTCCCGGGTGCTCCCACGGAGCGTCGGGATTCCCATGACCAGTTGGGGATTGAGCTTTAAATACGGCTTATACAACTTCAGGCCGCCATTGGAGCCGCTGTCAATTTCGAACCACGCAGCGGCAGACGAGCCAACCGTGCCGCGCACGGAGATCGCCTGTGCATGCTCGTAATCATGCATCGGCAGCGACTCGCCGGCAGGCGGCACGAAATGCTTCCGATCGTAGAGCGTCAGCTCCGACGTCCGTAGATCGAGTGAACAGGGCTGGGCGCGAAACAAATCGCTTCCCAGCGCCCCGGTCTGCTCAACCCGCAAAGCCTTGGAAATCTCAGAAAAATCCGTAATCGTCGCCAGTGTCCGTCCGATATGCACCGGCCCGGCGTCGAGTCCCTGGACTTCGTCGATGTCACGCTCCGACCTGGAGTTCTCAAACGTCACGTTTGTGCGGGCCAGGGTTTTCAGTCCGAGCTTCCGCGCAAAAGCGCTGTCTATGGCCATTCCCGTCACGCCCGTGTCCAGCATGAACCAGACCGGGGCGGATCCGTTGACCTTGACCTGCGTGAAAACAAACCCGCGGGTGGTCCGCAGCGGAAGCGTCACATGATCGACGCCGGGCGGGAGAATCACCTCCGGCAGAAGCGCGGGGGCGGTTGCGGGCTGCGTGGACGGAGGCGAGTTGGCAGCGGTAATGGCAACCGACGCGAACGTGCCGCAGAGTGCCAGCGCGAAATGCAACAGCTTCGCCAGCGCCAACGATCGGATCGCACTGGCGAACCGCGCCGGGCGAATCTCGGTTTTTTCTTGAGCGTGATGCTGATCCATTGGTCCGCCTCCTGGAGAATTGCCCGCACGTCGCGAATGTCGAGATGATCTTACCGGCGGAAACGCCGCACGCGAATTCCGGTGAAGCTTCCTCACAAAATCACAACAATAGCAAAAACGAAGGTCAAAGGGCGGGAGCGGGGATTATGCGGATGATGCTTTCTGTTTTGGGGATTTGGAACCCCATACTTCAGGCAAGGGTCGCCGATTTTGCGAGGTCGGCGACCCATTGTCGATGCAATTCCGGAATCCGCGCGCCAGGCGGGCGGGCGTAATCCAGGTCGACAGCATATTCTCCACTGTCAAAAGTCTGCTTGAAAACGGCAGCCAAATCCAGCGATATATCCGGCTCGCCGGGAAGCAGGGGGATTGGAATCCGCGGCAGTGGGTCACGCAACGTCCACCCATAAACGTCGCTCTTGGGGCGTCGATCGCTTCTTGATACAAGCGCGTAGTAATCTGCCGGCGGCAGCGCCTCCTGCATCGGAAGCCGACGGCCGCCGAGCAGCAGATCGATCTCGATAAGATGCACCGCCTGGCGAATCACGGCGTTTCGTTTGAGATTGTATTCGAGGCTCCCCGCTCCAGCCGCCTTATTTCGCGGGGAAAGTAATTCCAGCACCGCCACCAGCGCGCCATCGGGATTATGAATAATCTCGATTCGGTACTCCTTGACCTCTTCGAACAATGGCAGCGTCAGCAAAACCGGCTCGATTGTCGCCGTGGATGACGGCCGCGCCGAATGGTCCCCAGCGAGCGGGCTGCGAATCACAGCCACATCCGGCTTAATGAGCTTAATTTCGTCGGTGTTGACTTCAACCAGATTTATCTTCGCATCAATCCGCGCACGATAGGGCTTGGGAAGCGCCCGGTTAATGGCCTGTTTGCAAAGCGGAATAAACGAGGTATGGAAGTCGTCCCACATCGGGCCTTCCAAATACGGATCCATTCCAGGAAACGGGCTTGGCATGTTCAACTCCACATCTCGCGGCTGAACGATTCTATCCCTCCACCACACTCTTCTCGATAGGCTCGACCGTCACGCCTTTGCTGCGCAAAAACTCGATCGCCCCTTTCACGTCCGCCTCAGCGCCGGTCAGCAAAACCGCCATGATCCCGATTTCATGCTGCACGCTGGCCTGGCGGATATCGAAGCTAACATCGGGGAACTTGCGGCTCATGAGCCAGATGATCGGCTGCTCGACCTGCGAGCGGGTGGGGAAGGTAAACCAGCAGCGCTTACTGTAGGGAGTTGGCATGGATGTCTCCGTCTCAAACGCGATTGTCCGCGGGGTGGACACCGCACGAATTGCGCAAGTTCAGTCGGAACTGTGCACTGTTTTGCAAAGACGCCGGTGTCTGAGGTACTCCGAAGACCCGGATTCTTCGCGCGATCGATCCGGGTCCTTTCCGCAAAATCGATCCGGGTCTTCGGAGTACCTCAGACACCGGCGTCTTTGCGCAATACCCGTTTCACAACTTCTTATTCATCATCCCCCCGCGATCGCCGGGACAATGCTGATCTCATCTCCATCTTTGATGGGCGTTTCCAGGTTCTTCAGGAAGCGGATGTCCTCGTCGTTCAGGTAGACGTTGACGAACCGATTGAGCTGGGCCGGACCTTTGAACAGGCGGGTCTCGATGCCGGCGGCGCTGGCCTTGAGGCTGTTGAGCGCCTCGCCGATGTTGGCGCCCTGGGCTTCGACAATGTCGGCGCCGTTGGTGTAACTGCGGAGAGGGGAGGGAATGCGAACTTTTATGCTCATTTTGAGGGGCCAAACCTTTCTTATCGACACAAATTATTAGTGCAAGCGGGCACGCAACGCCGCGAACTTCGGCTGCGCAATCACCTGGAATCCGCAGGCATTGGGTCCAAATCCGTGAAAATTGTACTTCGTCGCGTAGCCAAGGACCTTATTCACATCGACGCGGGGAACTTTACCCGTGGCGACAAGCTTTGTCATCGCTTGCCATTTCCAATTAATCGATGGCCTGCCGACGTAGCTTTCCAATGCCGCCGACGCAAGGCGCTGTGCGAGGGGCCCGACAATCTCAATTGCAGCGATAATCGCTTCGGCACCAGGGGCGCGGAACAGTCGATTCCCAGTCACGGGGTCGATTACTGTGGGGCCATTCTTGAACTCGTAGATCAGGACCTGGTCTCCTGGCTTCATCGTATACTTACTGACGTTGCCGGCTTGTACATAGATTGCTGGTTGATGCGGGCGAAGCCTTAAATTCGGCCAATGCGTGGTGAGCCAATGTTGCATACACTCCCTCTGCTTTTCGCTTCTCTCCCGCTTTTTCGAGCCCTGGCGCGACGGGCGCAGATTCGACCGCGATAATTATCCGGGTTTCGCGGCGGCCAGCGAAACCAGCGCCTTCGCATGTAACAGGGTCAAGACACCCGTCACCTGGCGATAGTTCTCGATCTCGATTTCTTCAACTGGCGAAAGCTTGCCAGCTTGGGCCAACCGCGCCAGAGCATGCATCCGGTCACAATCGACGGGGGCGACTCTCATGGTGAGGAAACTGTTGGCGGTCTCGACAGACCAATCGCCCCGTTCAGGTTGGATGGCGCGCGTCAGTATCAGGAGCTTGCCGTAGTCAGGCGTTTTGGTTTCCATAAAATCACCATAGACCCTCGAACAAAACTAAGCTCCCACCGCAACCTTCCCCGCCGCCCGCTCCGCCGCCGACGGCTCACGCGGGCTTTCCAGAAGCTTGTCAAACTCCGCCAGCTTCGGCTCAATCACCACCGGGTACGGCAGATCGTTCACCACCACTTCCTGCGTCTTGAGACCGTTGCCAGTGATGCTTACTACGATCGATTCATCCTTGGGAATCCGGCCCGATGCGATCAGTTTAATCGTCGCCGCCAACGTGGTGCCGCCGGCCGGCTCGGTCCAGATGCCTTCGGTGCGGGCGAGCAGTTTGATCGCGTCGATGATCTCGCGATCGGTTGCGCTTTCGCCCCAGCCGCCCGATTCGGTGACAACTCTTGCGGCATAATAGCCGTCGGCGGGATTGCCGATGGCGATGCTCTTGGCAATCGTGTTGGGCTTTTGCGGCTCGATCATGTCGGTGCCCTTGTGAATCGCGGTCACCACCGGATTGCAGCCTGCCGCCTGCGCGGAATAGATTTTTGCGCCGGTATCCTTCACCAGGCCAAGCTCGATGAGCTCGTGATATGCCTTGCCAATCTTCGGCAGGATGGTTCCACCGGCTGTCGGCACAATCGTATGTTGCGGCAAGCGCCAGCCGAGCTGCTCGGCGATTTCAAAGCCATAAGTCTTTGCGCCTTCGGTGTAATAGGGGCGAAGGTTGACGTTGACGATGGCCCAGCCGTACTTGTCGGCGATTTCGGTGCAAAGGCGATTGACATCGTCATAGTTGCCGCGAATGCGCACCATGTTGGGGCCGAACACTAATGAGCCGAGCACCTTTCCCTGTTCCAAATCGTGCGGAATCATCACGAAGCAGCGGAGGCCCGCCTGTGCGGCATGGGCGGCAACGCTGTTGGCGAGATTTCCCGTGCTGGCGCAGCCGACGGTGTCGAAGCCGAACTCGACGGCCTTGCTGATCGCCACTGAAACCACGCGCTCTTTGTAAGAATACGTCGGATAGTTGCACGAATCATCCTTGATCCAGAGCTCTTTGCATCCCAGTTCTTTTGCCAGCCGATCGGCCCGCTTCAGCGGCGTGAAGCCGGAATGAAAACCGCTCACCGGCGTATTCACCGGCAGCAAATCCTTATATCGCCAAAGGCTTTTCGGACCCGCCTCGATCGAGGCGCGCGTCACTTTTCCCTTCATCGCGCCGTAGTCATATTCCACTTCGTACGGCCCAAAGCATTGCACGCACACATGCTCCGGCGAAACCGCAATGCGATGCCCGCACTCTTTGCATTTCAAGCCCAGGACGTAACTCATGTTGTGTTCTCCATCCAGTGGCACGGGCATCTTGCCCGTGCTGCACATTATGTTTGCCTGCAATTGGAGCATGGACAGAATGCCCATGCCACTGTCGTTAAAAACAAAAAGCCTCTTCGATGAGAAGAGGCTTTTGCAGGCAGGCTTTAAGCGTCTTCTTATCGTTCCTGGCCGTTGCGGACAATTGCGCAACGAACAAGCGGGAGTTAGCACCAAACGCTTTCTCGAAAAATTTCGGAAAGGCGCCGGTTGCTGTGGCGTCGCAGGGCCCAGCCCTCAGCCACTCTGGATAAGAACGTGACTATTCAGTTGTGAGCCACACATTCTAAATCTTCCGCCTGCCATGTCAACAACAACATCGTTGCTGAAGTCGCCTCTGATTTGCCGGCGGAACAAGAGGTCTTTTCAGTTCCGCTGTTCAGGGAATATCGCAGTGCTCCGCCCCCGATGGCAAGCCTCGTTAAAATCTACAGTTGTCATCAATTTTACCGTTGCCTATTTTAACGCAATGCCAGACAATTACGTCGGAGTCAAATGATATGGATAACGAATCCGACTCTTCGCGGCCAAGACTTCTGCTTTGCGACGACTCTTCGTCCGAACGCCGGGCGCTGGCGCACTTCCTGCGCGACAATGGCTTCGTCGTCGACGAAGCCAGTGACGGCGACGGCGCAATTGTCCACGTCAAGAACAACGCCTGCGATTTGGTGCTGCTTGACCTGAACATGCCCGGCTCGGATGGGTTTGAAGTGCTGACTTATTTGCAGGAACATCGCCGGGCTTTACCTGTCATCCTGCTTTCCGGAATGGCGCTTAGTAAGATACAGCACAAAATTCACGCGCTGCCCACGCCCGAGCTGCCTCCGTTGCTGATTAAGCCAATTGATCCCCACCAGTTGCTTGGCTTGGTCGACCTGCAACTTAGCGGCGAGCTTCCCCCTCCCGCCGCCACGGAAAACCGGGTCCAACCCTCCAACAACTAAGGAATCTTGCATTCGCCGTTCCCAGTTCCTGGTGCTTCGTCGCATCTGATTGTACCGCCGGGTCGTGGTACGAAAGGGGGGCAACGAGCCGCGCACGGAGGGTACTCCCGAAGTAAGCGGATTTGCCCAAACCCCGCTTGTCCGGGAGTGCCCTCGGTGCGCGGCTCCTTCTTAAAAGTCAGCAGTGACAATGCATTAGTCGTTCCTCGTTCCCATTCCCCGTTCGTCATTCGTCATTCGTCATTTCACCCCGCCCCTTCCCCGTTCACGTTCCACCGCTAGAATGTCCCGGACGTTTTGATTGCTGAAGGGCGCCATGGCATCGGTTGTTTTTTACTTCCAAATTCATCAGCCCTTCCGGCTGCGGCGATACAGCGTGTTTGATACCGATCGTCACTACTTCGACGATTACAAAAACGCCGAGGTATTACGCAAAGTCGCCCAGAAATGTTACCTTCCCGCCAACAAAGTCCTTCTCGAAACCGTCAACGCCCATCAGGGCCAATTCCGCTTTTCCATTTCCATCACGGGCGTCGCTCTCGAGCAATTCCAGCTTTACGCGCCGGAAGTCATCGAAGGGTTCCAGGCCCTGGCCGCCACCGGCTCGGTCGATTTTCTCGATGAAACCTACTATCACTCCCTCTCATTCCTCTATTCCCGCGAGGAATTTCGCGCCCAGGTGGAGAAACACCGGGCGCTGACCCGGCAGTTGTTCGGCCAGCAGCCTCGCGTCTTTCGCAACACCGAATTAATCTATAACAACGATCTCGCCCACTTCATTGCCCACATGGGCTATGATGCGATTCTCACCGAAGGCGCCGACCAAATCCTCGGTTCGTGCAGCCCCAACTTCGTTTACCGCCCGCCGCACGCCAATATCAAAGTCCTGCTGAAGAATTACCGCTTGAGCGATGACATCTCGCTGCGGTTTTCCAATCGCCAGTGGGCGCAGTGGCCCTTGACGGCGGAAAAATTCGCCCGCTGGATCAGCCAGATCAACGGGCACGGCGACATCTGCAACCTTTTCCTCGACTACGAAACTCTTGGCGAACATCACTGGGCCGACACCGGCATCTTCGATTTCATCCGCCATCTGCCCGCCCACGTTCTCGAACATGGCGAAAACGATTTTCTCACGCCGGCCCAGGTGGCCGACCGTTATCCGGCAGCCGGGGAAATTGATGTCCCGCATATGATATCCTGGGCCGACACTGAGCGCGATCTTTCCACCTGGCTGGGCAACGCCATGCAATCCAACGCCCTGCACGAGCTGTACAAACTCGAAGGCCCGCTGAAAGATCACGGCGACGAGGCGCTCTTAGCCGACTGGCGAAAACTCACCAGCAGCGACCATTTCTATTACATGTGCACGAAATATTGGTCGAACGGCTCGCGCCACAACAAGTTTTTCAGCCCCTATGAAAGCCCGTACGACAGCTACATCAATTTCATGAACGTGCTGGATAATGTGCAATCGCGCCTGCGCGCGCCGATGGAGATTTGAGGCGGATTGATCCACCGCTACGACGCGGAGATCGCGGAGGAGAGACGAGTTTGCGGAACGAAGCTTTTATGGGCAAAGCAGATGGGTAGCGCCCTGACGGTTTTCTCCGCGCGGGCTGCGTCTTTACAATGGATACCGAATTCTTTTGACTAGATTGTGCCGCTTGCGGCTTCGCGAACCAACCCAGCCGCCTTCGCCGAAATCCGCCTTGTTCAACCCGTTCAAACCGGAGGAACCCCATGCGTCCCTTTTTATCAACCATCCCCCTCGCCCTGATATTTCTCATCGCCGCCCCACGTTTTGCCGCCGCCCAAGCGACCCTTACCAGCAAGGATGGCCGCGTGCAGATTCAAGTTCCCGGCGGTTACGCCCAGAAAACCCCGCCCAAACCCGTCATTAAAATCGAAGCCGTGGATGAACCGGCGGGCGCCACGATCCTGGTGATCAGCGAAAGCCAGCGCCAGTTTGCCAGCCTCGCCGAATACGCCGAGAGGGTGCGCGATCAGATGACCTCGCGCCTGAAGGACCCGCAATCCGACGCCGGCGAAAAATTGCAATCCGGCGGCAACCCCGCCATCCGCTACGAAATCACCGGCATCAGCTCCAACGGCATGCGCATGGCATTCCTCGTCACCATCGTCCAGACCGAAACCAACTTCAACCAGGTCATCGGCTCCTGCCTCCGCGGAACCCTCGCCGACCACCGCGCCGAATTCGAAAAAGCCGCCGAAACCGTGAAGGAACTGCCGCCGAAGTAGCGGCCCGATCCGGGCTTAAAGCTAAGAGGTTTTAGGGCACCGGATCCGTACGCAGTGGCGAGCGACGACCGCGAGGGCTTTTCGCGGCAAGGGACGAACGCCGCGCCGCGCGTCAACGTATGGCACTGGTGCATGTTACCGGTGGAATAAACTCAATGAGCATCGAATTCAGTTGCGAATTCTGCGGCAAGCAGTTCAAAGTCGCCGACGCCATGGCGGGAAAACGCGCCAAGTGCAACGCATGCGGCGGAATTTTCCGGGTTCCGTCCAGCGACGATGCACCGCTTGATCTGTCGTCCATCGAAACCGCGGCCAGCAGCGAAAGTCCTTCACCGTTTGAATTTGCCCCAACACGGCCTGCCGCCAGAGCGTCGATCGCCACGCAACCTCCCGCTCCCTGCCCATCCTGTCACGCTCCGCTTCCCCCCGGAGCAGTCCTCTGCACCGCCTGCGGATTTGATACGCGTAAGGGCATGAAGATCCGCGGCATCAAGGGCAATAAACCCGCCGCCGGTCCAGCGCGAAATGAAAAGGAAATAAAATGGTGGATCACGATATTGATCGGCGTGGCGATCATACCGTTGACCATCCATCAATATAACGATCTGGGAAGGTGGGAAGCCGAAGGCGGACTACGCGTTCTGGATGAGTTTACATCCGTTATCTATCACACGCTTGGCAGAGTCGGCGTGCTGCTGGCCGGCTTGCTGTTGTCCTTTTTCATGATCGGCCTGGGCGTTTTCATTCGGGTTCTTGAGACGAAGAAGCAGGGGCGCGTTTCCTCATCGCCACTGAAAGATTTTCTCGACGCCGCGGTGGTGCTGAAGTCGCCGCTGTCTAAGCTCGTTTTGCTCGGTTCAGTTTTTGCGAATTTCCTGCTGATAGCAGCAATATGCACCGCTTTTGGTTTTGCCCGCGACGACATCAAGCAGTGGTTCCTTGCGATCTTCTTCGGCGCGCTTGCCCTCTCGTTGGCGGAATTTCCGCTGTGGGACAGGCTGGTCCGAAAAATCGACGAGGAACATCAGCCGGATAACCGGCTGCTGATCGGCGGCTTCATTGGTTGCCTCCTGTTGGGAACGTTTTTTGGATATCAGGCACATTCCGAAGCACGAGACGCCATCGAGCAGCAAAAGAGGGCAGACCAAACGCAGGCGGAAATGCGCCGAATAAACAAGATCGGAAAGGATGTGGGTCCGGCGTTCGAGCGTATGCGCGAAATGCAAGCCGCCGAAGCGGCAAAAGCCGAGCGGGCGGCTCGAGCCGCGGCCGCGGCAAGAACACTTCATAAATCGCCATGATTGCAAATTCAGATCACTTCACCGCCTCGGCGTTCCAAATCTTCACATCATCGAAATATCCATCTTTCCCCGCGCATCCGAATTCAATCTTCGACTTCGTCGGATGGGCAATGCCCGGCGATTTCAGGAACGCCACCGGCTTGCCGTCGATGCTCGCCCGCATCATGTCGCCCACCGTTTCCAAAACCATCGTGTGCCACGCGGTCGCATCCAGCTCGATGGGGAACGTGGCGCCGCGGCCCTGAAGCAGCTTGGCCTTCTCGGCTTTCTTCGCCGGGTCGGTCATCGCATAAATATCATTGCGCATCGACCCTTCCTTCTGGTCGGCCAGGATCACGCTCTTGTGCGTGACCCGGCAGAAGCAGATGTGGCCGTAATGCGAGCCGGTGAATTTCCGGTCATCAAACTCCGCGGACACCGCCGTCGCCCCGGCGAACTTGAAGCGAAACTCGACGATGCTGTCTTTGGTCGGCACATCGGTTCCCACAACCGCCTGATGCCCCTGCACGGCCGGCTTCCCATCCGCCGCCGGGGTGGTCACGCGCGTCTGCGTGCCTTTAAGTGTCCCATTTTCAACAGTAAAGGTCGGCACCACTTCCTTCCAATCCTTCCCAAGGTCGGCGCGCTGGAAATCATCAGAAAACAAGAGTTCCTTCTTCTTCCCAATCGGCTCAGACGGAACCGCCGGCAAATCCGCCGCAATGGCCGTCAGGGACAGGAGGACCAAAGGAACGATAAAAAGCCGCGATGTCATTTTCATGTTTGGCTCCGGAAGTGGGACAGGGACGGAGGTCAGAGATCAGAAGTCAGAGGTGATTACCGCGGGGAGGGGGTTGTGTTGGAAGGTGACCTGTCCCCCAGGACGGAGTTAGAAACGGGCCGCGGCCACGCTGTGATGCCTTTCGATCTACTAAATCAATCTCGCTACTGCCGTGGGCAGCAACGATCTTCGCAGTTCGTCGGTAACGCCGAACGAGGACTGGAGGTTTGTGGTCCAGCCCACGACGCGGACGCGATTGAATACCAGGCCGCTGAATAATACGGTCGGCTGCACAGCCGATTCGTTGATCCGTTTGCATTCATCAAGCGTGATGTCGATAGACGGCGAGCGGCGCAGTTGGCGAATGGCTCCGCGGCCATTGACGAGCAGCAGGCGGATGTTGGGCTGCCGTAATTGCTGGGCAAGGAACTCGGCATCTTCTTCGACCAACCGTTTTCGTAATGAGCCGGGTCTCAGATTCCCCCAAGTGGGATCGGTTGCCCACTGCACCAGATCCAAATGACAAGCAGAGCCGTCTCGATAAGCTGCTCCGCACGCTGCGAGCGTCGGCGTGAGCTGATCAAACCAGCGCCAGTACGGCCGGCGGCTAAAATAACCGTTGCAGTCTTCGAGGACTTGGCGGACCACGCTCGCCGGGGCGGCCGCCAAATTATTTATCTTGAGCGAAACGTCATTGGCAAGCCGGCGTTGCTCGTTTATGAGCAACACGCCGTCGTCATCCACGAATTCAACACGGCTCGGATTCAGCCCAAGTGTTGCAATGCTTGCTTGTTGGGCATCACCGAATGAGACCACAGGGGTCGAATGGCGAATAATGCAGCAGTTAGGCGGCGCAGGTCGCCGGATTCGTTCCTCGATATAGCTCGCGATCGCGGTGGTCACAAGGGGACAGGGTAGCAGAGCGGTCGCTTATGGCACACGAAACCGTGGCTCGAAACCCAAGTCGTTGTCATTCCTCAATGCACTCGACAGGAGTCGAACCTGTAACCCTCGGTTCCGAAGACCGATGCTCTATCCATTGAGCTACGAGTGCGGATGATTCTTCCGGGGATTGTATACAGACTCGGCGTTTTGGAAAGCTATCATCTCGGCAATGATGCAAACCATCAATACTGACGTCGCGGTCGTGGGGGCTGGGCCGATTGGGATTGAACTGGCAGTGGCCCTTAAGCGGGCGGGGATTGACTACGCCCATTTTGACGCAAAGCAGATCGGCTATACCGTGTCGTGGTTCGCGCCGGGGACGCGGTTTTTCAGCTCTAATGAGCGGATCGCCATCGCGGGGGTGCCGTTGCAAACGGCTGATCAGGGGAAGGCCACGCGCGAGGAATATCTCAGCTACCTTCGCGGCGTGGTCATGCAGTTTGATCTGAAGGTCAACACGTATGAGCCGATCGACCAAATCGAACGCCGCGGCGGGGAATTTGTGCTGGGCACTTCGCGGGCGGGCGGCGGTCGCACCTGCGTGGCGAAGAAGCTGGTGCTGGCGTCGGGCGGAACGGATAATCCCAGGCGTCTGGGGATTGAAGGGGAGGATTTGCCGCAGGTCAGCGCGTATTTTCAGGACCCGCATCTGTACTTTCGCCGCAAGCTGCTGATCGTCGGCGGGAAAAACTCGGCAGTCGAGGCGGCGCTTCGCTGCCATCATGCCGGGGCGGAGGTTTCGCTCAGTTATCGCAATGCCGAATTGAGCGGCAAGAGCATCAAATACTGGCTGCTGCCGGAGATCAACGACCTGATTCGCACGGGCCGCATCCGGGCGTATTTCAACACGCAGCCGACCCGCATCGATCCGGCGGGGGTAACGCTGCAAGGCACCTGCGGCGGAACAATGCCGCCCACGCAAGTCCCGGCGGATTTTGTGCTGATGATGATTGGATATGTTCAGAATAACGCGCTGCTGAAATGTGCCGGGATCGAATTGCGCGGCGATTGCGGCGCGCCGGTATTTGATGAGCGGACGATGGAGACGAATGTGCCGGGCCTTTTCGTTGCCGGGACGGCGGTTGCCGGGACACAGGATAAATACCGCGTGTTCATTGAGAATTGCCATGTGCATGTCGAGAGAATCATCGCGGCGTTGACGGGCTGCGGCGCCCCGAAGGCGGAAGAGGCGATGGCGCTGCCGGAAAGCTGAGAACGTGTGAATCTTTACGTGGCATGGGCAGCCCGCCCATGTTTTCGAACGGAAAACACGCGCGGGCCGCCCGTGCCACGTTAAAAATCCACGTGCTCTGAGGGGAAACGCGGAGGAAACGAGGAACATGCTGAAACGTGGAGCGAGGAATTTCGAACGAGGAACGATGAAGTTTGAACGAAGAAACCGGCCGGCTGTTCCTCGTTCCTCATTCGTAATTCCTCGTTAGTTGTTGTTCCTCGTCGGCAAAACCGTGGCTACAATCCTTCCAATGACTTCCCTAAACGCCCTTGGTCTTGTCAGCCGTCGCCGTTCGCTTCAGCCCAACTCCGGCGTGGAATACGTGATGATCCAGCGGCCGCTGCATCGGCTGCTGGCGTTCCGCGGACGCAGCATTCACGATGTGGTGAACAGCCCCATCGTGAAAAATGAAATGCTCGGCTATTGGAAAGTCTACCGCCAGATCGAACGCCGAACCGAGATGCTGGAGCTTGAGCGGCAATGGAACAGCCTGGGCCAGCGGGTGTGAGGGCCGCTACGGCGCGGACGAAAGTGAATCTCGCATTGATGGGGGAACGCCTCAGCTACGATTGATATTTCCGACGCCCGCCGAAACTCGCGGCCGAATTTCGAAACTCTATTATTTCCGCGTTTCTCGCCCCGCCTCAGGCTTGGGGAACTTCTTCCGTATGTCACCGAAGTCCGTGCCGAAAAGCAGAGGGGAAGGCGGAAATATGGACGTCATGTATTCAGTGTACAACCGCCGTGCGCCTTGCTGAACTTCAAGTTCCACCGGCGTTGCTCCAAAAAGCACCGAAATCTGCAACACCGCCCGGGGGACCGCAAGCGGTGAGGCCGGGGAATCCGCAAGCTGTGCCCAGACCCAGGAATCGTCATCCAGCAGGCTTTTGCTGTTCTCCAAAATGAGCGTCCGAAAAAAATGGTCCCCAACGAGTTCGCCATGTCCCTCGCAGGCACCCTCCCAGAGGTATATCTGCACAATTCCTGCCAGACGGTTATAAGCCTCCACCGGGGGAATCGACCCGCGCGCAATCTGTCTTAGAATCTCGAGCACTTCCGGATGCCGACCGACATTTGGCATCTGCTTATTTCTCGCATCCATCATCATCACACCGGGTAAGTGAATTATCGCGGTCGCGTCGCAAATTCGGTTAGCACGTCACAGTCAATTCGCCGGGCTAGGAAAAGCGGGACGGTTGCGCGCTCCGTTCTGCTTTCCCGTCCGGCGATTGTCCTACCACGAGAAGCCTGCGCCAACTGAAATTCGAGGACGGCTGCGCGGCTCGACTGAGCTCGCCGAAGTCCGGCGAGTGTAAATTGGATTTTCTGAGGTATCGACTCAAACGTGCCGCTGAAAACTTCGGCATGGTGATCTTGCAAGTGGACATGCCGGAAACTTTGGCGTTGGCTTGCGGCAGATTTCGCGTGAGGATCTTGCATGGCGCCCGCGATGTTTTCAAGGGGCGTTTTCATCTCTTGCTTTGGGCAACCAATGGCGGCCTCCGTCGCCGATCACTGGCGAGATGCTCGTAGAATGCTTCCGCAGTACGTTTGCAAGTTTGTCCTCTTCCAAAATAATCTGCCCTGGGAGGCAATCATTGGGAAGCCCGCTCGACGATTCCTTTACATCGCCGGCCTCCAAAGAGAGGTACAAAACTCCCCATTGTGCCCATTCAAGATTTGGCGCCCGCTTCAAGACGCCGTCAAACTTCGAAAGAACCTCTTTTCGGTCAAGTTTTCCGGCAATTGCGAGAAGGTATCTTTCGTCCATTTCCGCATGATCCTTTTCGACGAATTTCAAGGCTTTCGCGAGGAGTTCCTCGGCCTCGGCGCGATCCTGTGGAGAGCCAACCCCTTCTTTAGTCAGCGCCAATGCGGCGAGCACGGAGCGGGCCACGCACGGCCGGGCGTAGTAGTATTTTTTGTCTTCGATCACGGTCCGCGACACCGCCAACGCGAGCCGCAGCGCCTCTTCCCGCTGGCCGTTGGCCCACTGAACGCCCATCAACTTCATCTGGGCCAGCGCACAACCAGACTCCTGCGTAAAGCCGCGCTTGACATCGCGCATTTCGACAATCGCCGCCTTGTAATCGCGAATCGCATCGGCGCGGCGACCGTGGCGGAGTTCCAGATCCGACAGATCGGTCAGGTGATCCCCGCGAAGGATGTCGCTGTTGTCGGTGGTAGCCTCGGTCAGTAGGCCGATCGCATCATCGGGATGACCTTGCAGCTCCAATATGCGGGCGCGCTCTCCCGGATCGTCTGTATGCATCGCAAGATAGGCAGCCAATTCTTCTTCATTGGCTCCTTTGGCATGTGCAAGCAACGCCTGCGTGAAGTCAAGGTTGGGAAAAGAAGGGTCGATCGACTTTAGGACGGCAAGGTCAAGCCCGGCACCGCCAATGAGCCCCAATTCGATCTCGGCCTGTGCTCGAACGATCAGCGCGCCACGGTTTTGCGGATGCTCTCGGAGGACGACGTTCAGCACGCCGATGCGATCCTGAAGACACTCATCGCCAGTTCCAGGAACCGAAAGCTGAATAGCCTCTTCCTGATCAACTCCCAAGACCATAATCACTCCCCGCATCGCCAGGCAATTCTGCCCGGAGAGAAGAAGAGCGAAACCCGTTAGTAGAATGAGGCGGCGTGCTAATATCATCGAATTCCCGTGAAGAATAAGCATGCTGGCGAGGAAGATAATGGTTCTGGTCGCGGAGGGATTGGACTTCCGCCTTCCTTTGCCCGTATTGCTTGCGTTCCCTGCCGTCCATGGCAACCGCAGGATATCAGCTTTTGCGAAAACCCCGTTTTCGCGTCCAGCGTGAATCAACCCTGGCGCAGCACCGCCGTCGGTCCGGTTCGGGTGCAGGGCGCAAATCTACTTTTTTGCCCCGATACAATAGAGCGCCTTGTAAGTGCGAACGAAAATCTGGCCGTCGGAAAAGGCGAGCGAGCCGCGCGTCGTTTCGCCCAGCGGATTGTGCTCGCGAATCTTGAAAACCGGGGCGGCGTCGAACACGAAGGTTTCGCCGGTCGCGTCGATCGCGTAAATCTTCTCGCCCACGAGAACCAGCGAGCCCCAAGCCTGCTTGCCCATCCGTTCTTTCCAGACTTCCTTTCCGGTGGCCAATGTGATGCATTGGGCCACGCCCAGCTCGTTGACCAGAAACAGGTGGCCGCCAGCGATCACGCCGGAACTGACCCGCTGGCCGTTGGCGACCCCGACCCAGAGGCGGTTGGTTTTGGTGACGTCGCCTTTGGCGCCGCCGACGCGAATCGCCATGGTCGGCCCGCCGTTAGCCCCGGTGGCCACCACGATCCCCTGGGCGAACAGCGGCGAGGGATTGATCGAATCGTTCATCCCCGAGCAGGTCCAGATTTCGTCGCCGCTGGCCGGATCGAAAGCGGCCACGCGCTTCGGCAGGGCCACGACGATCTGCTGCTTGCCGTCGACTTGAATCACGATCGGCGTGTCCCAGGCGCCCGACCATTCGTCGATTTGTTTTTTTTGGCGTTCGAGAAAGTCGTGCTTCCATAACTGTTTGCCATCCCGCTTATCGAGGGCGACCAGGAATGAATTCGCACCCGGCCCGCAGTTGACGATCACGGCGTCGCCAAAGATCAACGGGCTGGAGCCATTGCCGAAGGGATGCTCGAACTCGCCCAGGTCGGCCCGCCACAGCAGCTTGCCATCGAGGTCGTAGGCCACCATGCCGGCTGAACCGAGCCAGGCCACCACGCGCTGCCCGTCGGTCACCGGCGACGCCGAACAGTAGGGATTGGTATTAACCTCGGTCCGCTCTTTGCCGGCGAAAGCGGTTTCGCCTTGCCACAGCGATTTGCCGGTGGCCCGATCGAAGCAGAGCACCAGCCGCTTGGCCCCATTGTCGGTCGCTTGAGTGACGAACACGCGTCCTTTGCAAACGATTGGCGTCGAGTTGCACGGACCGGGCAGGGGCGTGCGCCAAACGACATTTTCCTTCGCCGACCAGGTTTCCGGAAAGTTGGTTTCGTGAGCGACGCCCTGCCCATCCGCGCCGCGCCAGGCCGGCCAGTCGTCGCCGCGGACGCCGGCTGCCAGCAGGTGCAACGCGAACAGACTTAGCCCGAACAGAAAGCTGCATCGACGCATCGGAAGGTATCCTGTAGCTTTGCCGACCGGGTATCGCACGCGCGAAGTCGCACTGGTGACGCCACGCCAACAAGTCCGGCACGGGATCAGTATAACAAACATGCGATAAGATAAGGAGGCGGGTTATGGTTCAGCAAATACTCATCGCGGCGACGGTCCTGCTTCTGACGGGTGTGACCCTTACCGCCGACCCTGGCGCGACAAACAAGCAGGTTGCCGTCAGCGATTCGGACGCCAAACCGCATGTGGTGCAAATCATCAGGAATGGCGATGGCGGCACGCCCCTCGATTCCTATATTCAATCGGTAACGTCCCTGGGCGATTATCTCTATGTGAGCTTGCGCCACAACGGCAAGCTCCTGTACTTCAGGCGGGACGCGGCCAACGGCACCCTAAAATATTTGGGAGTGCTCGACGGAGCCAAGTCCTGGCAAAAGCAGATATACAGTTTCGCGAATTGCGGCGGCAGGCTTTACGGCATCTGCGGAACGGCCTCGCACGGCCTGCACGACGGCGAAACGCGTGGGCTCCATTGGTTCGATATCGATCCCAAGACAGGCGCTCCCACCGAGAAAGGCAAGATCGAAGTGCCGCTTTCGTGCGAATGGGGTGGAATGCTCGCGAGTCCAAACGAAAAGTACCTCTACGTCCTGCTCCGAATCGAGCATAAAGTTATCCGTTTCAAGATCGACCAGGATGGAACGCCCGTCAAGGTTGACGAAACGGCGATCACGGACTTCAAACCCGCCGACGGAGGTTGCGCGGGGCTGACGCTCACCGCCGACGGCAAATTCATGTACGCATTATGCCAGTCTTTTAGCAAGGGCGTGCCCCTGGATGGCAAAGAAGTCTTGCACAGGGATCTTTCTTTGGCTTGCATGAAAGTCAAGGATGACGGCTCTCTGGTTTACGATCGCAGCTACAGCCTCAAGGAATTGACTGAAGGCACGAGCCACTGGCCCCAGGGCAAGTGGGGTTATGGCGTGGGAAACGCATACGGCATTGCGCCCGATGGCCTTGATTGCTATGCGAATTCTTATGATGCCTACGGCGACAATTGCCGTCTGGTTTTGTATTCTCGCGACCCCAAAACGGGTGGCATTGCCTTTAAGGAGGATCTCACCGCAAGTCTGGGGAGGGACGTTGGATTCGTGCGGCCGATGGGAGCGAACAGCGCGTTTGTGTTCGAACCAGATGGAAAGACTGGCTATTGCCAGGGGAGCGGCGGATTTCATTACTTTACCCGCGACCCGAAAACCGGGCGTTTGACCTATGGCGGGGCCTTGGCGCAGTCGCAAACCTGGTCCTCTTTCTTGTATCCGGTCGATGGTTTTCTCTATATGACGACCTGGGACAATCAAAGTATTTATGTTGTGAAAACACGCCAAGGCGCGGCGCATCGCCAATAAAAGGCGAATGAAACCGGGACGTAGCGACGTAACTAGTATTGTCGCAGCAAGAAGCTGACATTGGCATAAGGCGCGTAATCCGATGCCTCGCGTTCTGAACTCAAGACAGGAGCTTTACCATGGATGAATCCAACCAATCCCCCGGCGGAAATTCTCAGCCGTCGGAGCGGGAGAATGAAACCGGGGAGAATGAAACCGGGACGTAGCTAGTCCTTAAACAAGCGAATGTTTATCACAATATTGCCACGCTGATTGGAGCCGGGCGGGTGCGTACCACAAGCGCGTCTCCGATTTGATTATCGGCAGATCATTTCATATCCGAATTGTGGTGGCGTAATAGCTTTTCTCCGAT
>DASRRM010000536.1:0-23487 GCA_035695715.1 Tepidisphaeraceae bacterium | reverse complement strand
CGGGGATGACCTCCCATACGCGGATTGCCCGGCTTTCGAGCCAGGACCTGATTCCGCTTCTTTTGAGGCATCCCCGCTTTTATTGCCAGTGTCGACCCGTGACCTATAGCCGACTGTTTGCGCTCTTTGCGCCTTTGCGGTAAAATCCACGGCGGAAATCCGAGGCAACATGATCTTACACGCCCCCGAAATTCGCCCAACCACCCCGCCGCTGGAGAAGACTTTCACTCTTCCCGACGGCACCGCCCTTTTCTATCGGCACTGGGAGCCCGCCATCCCTTCGAAGAAGGCGCTGTTTCTCTTTCATCGCGGGCACGAACATTCCGGGCGATTTGCGCATCTGGTCGATGAACTTGGCCTGACGGATTTTCACATCTTCGCCTGGGATGCACGCGGCCACGGAAAATCGCCGGGCGAGCGGGGATATGCGCCAAGCGTTTGTGCGATCATCAAGGATATTGACGATTTCGTCCGCTTCATCTCTGTCGATTGCGATTTGCCGATCGAGAATATGGTGATCCTGGGCCACAGCGTGGCGGCGGTTTTGGTCAGCGCGTGGGTGCATGATTATGCCCCGCCGATCCGGGCGATGGTGCTTGCCACGCCGGCGCTGCGAATCAAGCTTTATATTCCCTTTGCCATGCCGGGGCTGCGGGCTATTGCGGCCCTTCGCGGCAAGGCGTTCATCAAGAGCTACGTGAAGGCCAGGATGCTCACGCACGATCCCGAAATGGCGCGCGAATACGCGGCCGACCCGCTCATTTCGCGGCAGATCGCGGTGAACATCCTGCTCGACCTGCACGATCTTTCCACGCGCATGCTCGACGATGCCGGGGCGATCCAAACGCCGACGCTCCTGCTGTCGGCCGGCAATGATTGGGTGGTGAAGAATTCCGCGCAGGCGAAATTTTTCCAGCGGCTCGGATCCACCGATAAGCAAATGCATTTTTATCCCGGCTTCTTTCACGCCATCTTTCATGAAAAAGAGCGAACGCTGGTGGTGTCGGCGGTGCGCGAATTCATCGCGCGCAATTTTCGTCAGCCCGCCGAGTCGCATTCGCTGCTCGACGCCGACAAAGCCGGTTTTACCAAGCGCGAATACGATCGGCTCGCCACCCCGCTGCCGATCTGGCGCCCCAGCCGGCTTTCCTTCGCGATCCAGAAGCTCACGCTGAAAACCATTGCCAGCTTAAGCGACGGCATTCGCCTGGGCTGGCGGACGGGATTCGATTCCGGCCAATCGCTCGATTACGTCTACGAAAACCAGCCGCGCGGCAAAACCCCGCTGGGAAAATTGATCGACCGGTTCTATCTCAACTCCGTCGGCTGGCGTGGGATTCGCGTTCGCAAGGCGAATATCGAGCAGGCGCTGGCGGATGCCGCTGCCCGCGTGCGCTCGGCGGGCCAAACGCCGCGTTTTCTCGACATCGCCGCCGGCCCGGGCCGATATCTGCTCGATGCGTTGAAAAACCTTCCCCCCGGCCAATGGTCGGCACTGTTGCGCGATCGAAACCGCGACGCCCTGGCCCAGGGCCGAGCCCGCGCCGCGGAGATGGGGATGACGAACGTCACCTACGAAGAAGGCGACGCCTTCAACGCCGATGCTTTAGCCGCCGTCACTCCCCGGCCCAACATCGCCATCGTATCCGGCCTGTACGAGCTGTTCCCCGACAACGCCATGGTGCTGGCATCCTTAACCGGCCTGTCCCGCGCCCTGGCCGACGGCGGCTATCTCATCTACACCAACCAACCCTGGCACCCACAGATCGAGATGATCGCCCGCGTTCTGATCAACCGCGACCAAAAGCCCTGGATCATGCGCCGAAGAACCCAGGGCGAGATGGACGAACTGGTACGGTCGGTGGGATTTGAGAAGATCGCAATGTATGTGGATCAATTTGGGATTTTTACCGTGTCAATCGCCCGTTGGGCGGGGTTGGCGGGGAAGGTTGGAAGAAAGGACGAGGAGGTGAAATGACGGATGTCACCTTTTCAGCCGCTGAGCGCCCCAGGATATAGGAATGTCCCTTTTTGTTTTCCCCCTTTTTGTTTTTCCCGTCCCGGTTTCATTCCCCCACCACCAGGGATATCGTGCGGCAGATCGAATTGACCGACCCGCCGATTACTGCGCCCGCCTCGCTGGAATTTTGCCGCAAGCTGCAGGACTTTGCCGTCGAGATGTGCTCGCTGGGGCGCAAGCTCAAGAACAGGAAGCTCAGCCGCGCCGCGGCCAGGGCGATGATCCCCGCGCTGAGAAAACGCCTGAAACGCATCGGCGAAAAGCCGCTGGAACACAAGGCGGCCCAAACGCTGCATCATCGCGTGATGGAAAAAGACTGGGACAAGCTTTTCACGTTTTTGAAGATCAAGGGCGTGGAGCCGACCAACAATCTTTCCGAGCGATCGGTGCGATTCTTGGTGATCATGCGCAAGATCTGCTTCGGCACCCGCAGCCCCGCCGGCACCGAGTCACACAGTGTCCTTCCATCGCTTTTGCAAACCGCCCAACGCCAGGGCAAGGACGTCATCGGCTTTTTGGTGAAACTGCTGACCGAACCCCTGGCCGCGGCCAAGGCGGCGCTGTTCGCCGGTGGCTCCTGATCCGGCCACCGCCCGATCCACATTACCGATTCCAAATCCCCGACGAGCACACTCGCCGCCGGAAATGCTACGCGTTGGAAAGGGCTAAACTGTTACGATGCAGGTTGTGCTGCAAATCGTGACGAGGATCAGCAATAGTGTTTAGGCCAACGGCGGTAGAGAAGGTGGGACGCGATTCAATCGCACGAATCGGCAATGATCATCGCGAAGCGTTTTCTACCGCTTGGAGATCGCGCTCCAGTTGCGCGCGGTCGTGAAGCGTTTCAGGGTCGTCCGGTGTCCGTTCCAGCAAGCTTCCAGTAACTGCATTGAGCTTCAGTTGAAAAGGGGGTTGTGCGTTCTCCGGCGACGAACTTTCACTACGCCGGGTCAGTGCGTTCGCAGCTTCCCTGAACTTCGGCACCATCAGGACGACGATACACACGGTGGAAATACAGGCCAGGACGACAGAGGAAAAAATAAGTAGCAGATAGGATATGACCCGGTTGTGAGCGGCGGGTCCGAGCCACCTGCCCAGCACAATTTCAAATAGTGCTGCAAATCCAAGGACCATGGCCCCTAACACGAAGACGGGAATAGTTTTCTTCATCGTCTACCTGATCATTTGCCGTGCGGTAACTCTAACGCCAGCCCACCAGATTCCAAACTCGAAAAATAACCCAACCACCCATTGGAAACGCATCTTGCAATAGATTGGGGAATCTCTATCATCTCTGTCGGCTGGGCTCGTTCATATTCATCACGGGAAACCCGCATTATTCGCGGTTGGGGCCGCTTGTCAAATCTCTAATCACGCGAGCGAGGATCGAAATGGCTGGAACGCAAGTGCCGCACATGCATCGTTTCCGACCCCATAAGCCGCTTTTCGCTGGATTGCCAGACGAGCGGGTGAAGCGTCTGTTTCAAGCGAGAGTCAAAAGTAAATGGGCGATTCGCAAGCGTTCATGGGCGGCGCGACATTTTCGAAAGAGTCGTCACCACCCTGGTGGGGCACTGCTGGCGGCATTGGCTGAGAGGGAATTTCGAAAGTTAATTCGATCTGCATCCTTCGAACGGATCTTGGTGAGGCGCGTACCGCGATGCGGCGCGATTGCGGGCCGATGTATGCGCTGCCGGGGCAAGCTCGTTGTCGGATACGAACAATGGCTGGGTTGCATCTGGACCCCATTTCTGGACTCGGCAATTGATCACGAATTTACTCACTGCGTCCAGGAAGTGATGGCGGATGCAATAAGCGGCGAGAGTTGGGGTGCGTGCCCCCTGACCGGATTTTGGGTCGAAATTCATGCGCATCTTTTTGGAAGTCCGCTCATCTTATTCTCATTTCTAGGGGTATGCGCTGCCTTCCTCTTGTTTTGCTCCAGGCTTTCGTTTTAGCACCCTGAAGGGATCTGACCCGCAGCCGGACGGATAGTCCAAGTCCGGTTGACGATCCTGGCCAACCTATTTGACGCTACTGTTTCTTTCGATTTCCAACTCGGAGATAACTGTGCTCAGCGATGTCCAATATCACCCCTATGTGCTGATGATCGCTTGCTTCGACGAAGAATGGTCCCGAAGAGCGTCCAAAGATCCCCGCGCTGAACTTCGCGAGGTGTGTTTTACTTTTAAAGAGAATCTAAACAGAAACTACAAACGTTTTCTCGCAGCACAGGGTCAGGAAAGCGACAGCAAATCGAAATTGGACAACTATCTCTTCGATCCGATTTGTTATATTCCGTTCGGACACGCCGACGTGATGGCGCTCACATTGATGGATGATTTTGATCCATTGCAACACGTGACGGCTAATGTCAATTCGACGGTTGAGGATCTGGCGCTGGCTTTCTGCCCGACGCTCGACAGTCTGCAGCTTGGCGAGGACTCCAAGCCTTTCTTCTGTGATCTGCACACGATGGTGTCAAGAGAAGGCATTGATGATTCCAAGCCGCCGACGTCCTGGCATTGGGAGCACGAGTTTCAGCGCAATACACCACTTCTTGCCTTCACTCGCTACAAGATGGACTCCATGGGATCGCTGGGTTCGAGTCTTTTATTTCAGCAAACAATTCTCAAAGCGCTGGCGAAAAAAACTGGCATTGTCTGCCGGGCACTTAAATCGCCGGCTTCCGGGGATCCAAGCAAGTCCCTGATGTGCGACGAGGACGTTGGCTCACTTCGAATCGTCGTGTTGGATTTGCAAGGCGCCGAGGAGCTGGGCACACTCATTTTTTGTAAGAACTATTCCGCGGCAATGTGTGTGGTGTCCGCCATTCGCTCCATGACATACGGTGACGTTTTCGAAGCAGACGCTCGTTTCAAGCATGTCATCGATAATAGTTGGACCCAGCGTGAAGTGCTGAGGCTTTCGATTCCTGGCTTCGATCCGAACCATGACAAGGTATCCGACCGGATTTCAGATAATCACGTGTTTCGTTGGACAAATACGACATTGTCCGTCTCTCACTCGGCCTTCGCCGACCCCACGAGTACGCCATGCAACGGACTGGTCGAAGCGCTCGCTTTCATCCAGCTTGCCCCTGGTCATCATGATCGGACGCTGAAAATGGCAACCACGGCAGAGATAGCCGCGGGAATAACACCAGATCCTGCACAAAATGTGCAAGGGGTAAAATCCACGGAGGAGACGAGTCATCATCGGTATCATGTCGGGATCGCCGATGTGGTTGTCCCATATGCGATGGACGAATCGGCGTGCCATTTTCCCCAAGTGACGCTGGCCGCGGCAATCGATCTAATTCGCAAGAATCTGGTCCGTTTTAGCGATGCCGCCAACAGAATGCACGGACGAGACGTTATTGATATTGCCACGTCCTTAACCATCCCGCTTCCACGAATGCCGCAGGAGAAGGGCGGCGACCTTCTGGCGGGCAACGTTGGAAACGCCCATTGTTCGCCACTTCTGAATTTACTTCCGGAAGTCCAAAAACGACTTTGCTTTCCTTCACTTTTGAAAGGCAAGAACCGCCCCACTGATCTGGGCAAAAAGGCGGGCCGC
The DNA here is from genome assembly GCA_035695715.1 of Tepidisphaeraceae bacterium. Lineage (GTDB taxonomy): Bacteria > Planctomycetota > Phycisphaerae > Tepidisphaerales > Tepidisphaeraceae > RYN-428. The sequence goes on along the minus strand of DASRRM010000536.1, from coordinate 17,888 downwards.
TTGAATCTCGCGATCCTCAAGCGCATTCCGCGAAAGTGTGGTATTCCCCTTCATCTTCGGCGCACAATCGAATACTTGTATCAAAATTTCGCAACGATAATCGCTGATCCTCTGATGTTCGACGCGATATTGGATTTATACGATACATTCGCGACGCTCCATGCAATATTAACTTCCCATTTGCCTAGGGTGAGGGCAAAGGAGGTGGGTCGTGATCGTAATAGCGTCCTTCCGCCGATGGACGCCTCACGCGTTCATCAATTGAGTCTCATGGTGGATGCAATTCACAACGCATTGGCCCATCGAATTTCGAAGGCGTACCCGGAAACTCAGCTTCGTGACATGGCGATCGATTTTCGAGGTGGACTCAATCAGGTACTTTTGGCAGCAGAAGCTCCATTAATTTGTGGACTGGGATTGTTGAGAAAATACGTTCATCGATTCGGTGCTCCTGCACCCAGCCGCGATGCTCTCGGTGGATTGACGAAAATTAGCTTCGCTCCGGGAGCGCGAGCATGCCAACTTCGTCTTGGCGTCGAGCGAATGGCGAGCCTGGTGTTTGTGGAGGCGGACGTGCCGCACGTCTTGCATGCTCCGAGTTATGCCGACTATTTGCACGAATGCGCACACTTTCTTCTTGGGGCGCTGAAGCTACAGGGCATCGACACGTTTGAGTCTCACAAGATAGGGCAGGCGATTCGTGCAGCGTTTCGTGGCGATCTCAGACTGCCGGATCCAGCTCACGAAGCGTATGTTCGCGAAAGGATTGAGGAGGTATTCGCCGGACTTATTACTCACATTTTTCTCTTTGGGCGCGACACGGAAGCCTTTCTTTTCCACCACGTGATTATATTCGCCAAGTCTTTGAGCGGTTCGGCAGGTTCCGATTCTGAGATCATCGCCCAGTTCAGCGAATTGATCATTCGGCTCTTTGTCGTGGTTGATTCCATTCCTACGCACCTACCGAGAATTCGCTGGATCGAACGTCCGTGGAAGAAACGCCGGGGCGCGGGGAAAAGGTTCGAATCGGTTCTGGATAGCCTGGGCCCCCTCTTACCCAACTACGATCGGCTCTGGAAGGACCGTAACGGCCCCTGCAGAGTTTACTGCCGGACGCAATTCAAAAAGGTGTATTCGCAATTGGTCCCCTACTTACCTGATCTTTGGGAACATGCGATGGGAATATTCGAACAGTTCTTTGAGCATGCCCTTCGCATGCCAGACGATCCGAACGGAGACTTGGGCCACGAGATTGAGTCGATGGTGGAGCAGGCCTTATCGAGCGGCAAGCCTTTGCTGAGGATTCTTCGTAAGGTTGCAGATGACGGAGGACAAACGCCGGACCTTGATGCATGTACTCTGGATTTGCTCACTCTCACGTGTGCGATTCTTTATGGCTATATCTCAAAGGTAAAGACCGCGCGGGGAAAGGAAATCTATCTCTCTCGGCCCGATCCAGACGGCAGCCCCGATTACCTGCCTCCTCCCAATGATCGCAAATGGTACGAGTTTCAGATCGACATCGGGGCCGCCGCCCTGTTCTCGCCAGTTCCGAAGGCTCGAGCGGAGAGGCTCCGTAAAGAAATCACTCTGCTCAAGACATTTTGGGATATATCATCGGCATTGAGGGCCAGGCGTCTGAGAGAAATCCTTGAAGACAATTGGACAATTCATTGACGCTATAGTTGAGATTCGCGAAAACAAAGAATGTCCGCTGCGCCGGTCATGAATGCGGCGTGCATTTCAAAATTTCAAAACGAATTCCGCTGACACCCTTGGTGCTTGCACCACGCTTCCGCCCGGCGTGGCGGCCGCGATGGGACACATTTGGGACATTTTTGGGACATATTTCGTGTCCGTTCCGCCAACCGCACCTTCGCGCGGGCGTTGTGGCTCGCCACCATGCCGCCCACTTGGAGGTTTCGCATGGAATCATCGACCACGGTCGCCAGGCGGGGGAAAACGGGGTCATAATCCTTCTCGGGGCTCCGGGCTGCCATTTCGTCGCCGGCCACCCCGGCATCTTTCCAAATCCCGATCGATCGTGGAAAGTGGCGCCATGAGCGATGATTTAAGCAGCATGGCACGCGATCCCCGGCATCGGCGGGCTTTTGAAAAGTTGCTGCGACTGGCGGCCAGTCGCGGCGACGCGGACTTGGTAGCCGAGCGGCTGGGGTGGGGCATTGACCCGGACTGTTCTTCTGCTGGCGGGCGGACGCCTTTGATTGCCAATGTCCGTGGGAGCTCGCCGAGCGCGGCTATCGTGCGGGCGCTGCTCAAGGCCGGGGCCGATCCATCTTTGACCGACAGGCACGGCTTGTCAGCGCTGGATTACGCCCGGCGAAAACTCGCGCGATTGCAGGCCAAACCCCGGCGAAAGCCTCGGAAGTCGCCGTCGCTCGATGAGAACAATCAACTGAAACTCAGCCCCATGGAGCAAGCCGAGATGGACAGGATGCGAGCGAAGCTTTCGGTGGAAGACCAAAGGGACTTCGTGCGCATTTATTGGCAGGAGCGGCTGCGCGCCGCACGGCGGGTTTTTAACGATCCGGACCAGGTGCAAGCCATCGTTTCGCTCCTCGAAGCAGCGGAGGGCAAGGCAGGTTGAAGAAAGTCCTTCCTGCTTTCTGAGGCGATTGCGGCTGTGGGCAATGCCCACACTGAGGAGCAACTCAGACACCGGCGTTATAAAGGCGTTGGGTTCTGAAACCGCTTCTTAGCGGAGAATAGCGCCATGGAAACAGACGACAACAGCGAGGCTCATAGGCTGCGGCGGGCCAATGAGCAGGCCGGGGCGTTGCTTAACGACGCAGTCGGCAAATTTCGCGAGATTCTTGATGACCCACTGTTCATCTCTGAGACGCCACTGGAAGTGGAATCGGCGATGAATTCGGCCGAAAGGGCCATGATTGAAGCCATTCGGCTGCTGCGATCGGCGGCGGCTCCGTCTCCCTCGCCGCGCGCTGGAGGTCCCACTCGCCAACAAGGGCAGTTCCTGGCGTACATTCGCGAATATATGAATCACAATGCCCAGCGGGCAGCGCCTCGGCATGTTGATTTTCAACAGTTTTTTCAATTGACCCCGCCATCGGTCAATTCCATGCTGGGGCGGCTCGAACAACGCGGGTTTATTCGCAGGGTGCCGGGTATGGCGCGCGGCATCGAGTTGATTCTTGACGCCGACCAAATTCCGCCGCTCGATCGGCCGTTCAAATTTTTGTGACGGGGATTCCGACGACGCGTTATCGATGTAGCCATCGTAGAGCAGGAGCAATATGGACAGGAATTCCCATCGAGCAGTTCGAGAAAAACAAAAGGCGACATTCCTAGGAATTTCCCCTTATGTTTTTTTCCGCGCTTGGAGAAAGATATGTGGGGAATGTCTTACCGCCAAATCGGCATATTGTTCGATTATCCGATACTGAATTTCCCAGCGGCCGCTGTTATTCAATGGGACGTCGGTACAAAAAACATAAATAGTTTTGGCGACGGCTACCTTCCCATCTGGAAACTCGAATTTTGGAACATCGAACTGTTGGATAAAGGTCATGGGTAATCCATTGGAAAATGGCCATTCCTCACTCCGTTGAATCCAACGGGGCCGATCGCCAATACAATTATAAAGCTTTTCGAGTCGCGGTCGCAGCCACTTGAGAATGTGGGGTGGTTCTCCCGCAGCCAGGTATTCTTGAAAAAGTCGCTTAACGAATGTTCGTTCACGATCATCGTCGATCGACCCTTTCAGTTCCGCCGCGACCCGAATAACCTTGCTTCCGAATTCGTTTTCGCCCGGGCTCTGAGTTGTTCGCTGCTCCACAAATTGGCTCCGTTAGTGTAAATCGACATGCGGCGGGTAGAACCATTCTACTTCGGCGAGCCTCAAATAATTCTGATTCTCGTAATCGAGCAGGCCGTTTTCTGCAAGAATTCTGTAGGAATCAGGAAGCGTCAGATCCCATCGCCGCTCTATTCGGTCGAATACGTTCATTTGTTTGCTCCCGTCTAGGATAAACCCCTTTATATCGCGAACAGCCCTTTGGTCCGAAGGGATTCGCCATCATCGCGCAAATGCCGCCGTTGATCCCGTTGGCGATCGCTTCAATGCATCGTCGGCGGCGTGGGAATCGCGCTGGCCATCCCCAGCACGTTCAATATCCCGCGAGCCTTTTCGGCAATGGGTTTGAAATACAGCGACTCGCCTCCCTTAGCGCCTGGCGATACATCGGGCCGGCCAACTGATCACAACGCACGCCATTGATTGCCAATGTCCGTGGGAACTCGCCCAACGCGGCTATCGTGCGGGCGCTGCTCAAGTCATGAAGGAACGATGGCCGATGATGGCGCCGCACTGACCGCGGTCGGCGTGTCCCCTTTTTTACGAATGGGACATCATTGGGACATTTGGCGTCCCAAATGTCCCGCCATGTCCCATGCATTGCCGGAAGCCGGAGGGGTCCAATCTGCCCATAACGGTTTGATTTTGAATGGCTTATGGCGATTGCAAAGAAGCCAATGTCCCATTTCCAAGGCGAAAATCGCAAAAAATGGGACATTTCGGGACATGGGCGATGGTGCGCACCAAATTGGGGCGCGAATTGATGCGCTTTGGGGCGCGGGGGCTGCTGGCTTGCGGGTTTGGAACGCAGACAGATAATACTGCCAGCCATCCAGGTGGCGTCGTTTTCGGTATGCTTCGGGAGAATTTCTTGCGGGGGACTTTTCGAAAGGCCAACCATGCTTACGCATCCAACTCGCCGGTCTGTGCTTCGCAATGGCTTGCTTGCCGCCGGGGCGGTCTCGCTTTCGGGGGTGGATTTGAGCGCGTTGGCGGCGGGAGATGGGGAGGGGGAAGTGGCCCTTCCGTTTCTGGAGCCGATGGAGGTGAATCCGGGGAAGCCGATGGTGAATTGGGATACGCTGAAGGATTGGATCACGCCGAAGGATGATTTGTATGCCGTCAGCCATTATGGGATGACGAAGGTGCCGGTGGAGGGATATGAGTTGGAGATCGGCGGGCTGGTGGAGAAGCCGAGAAAGCTTTCATTGGATGACATCAAGGCGTTGCCGAAGAAAAGCGTGACGGCCACGCTGGAATGTTCGGGCAATGGAGCGGGCAAAACATTTTTGGGGGCGATTGGAAACGTCACATGGACGGGAACGCCGCTGGCGCCGCTGCTGAAGGAATGCGGGATCCTTCCCAAGGCGGTGGAGGCGGCGTTTTGGGGGGCGGATCATAAGGTCGAGAAGATTCGCGGCAACGATTTCGACCAGAACTTCGCACGCACGCTTTCCATCGCCGACGCCTCGCGCGATGACCTGTTGCTGGCTTATGAGATGAACGGCCAGCCGCTTTCTCCGGGGCATGGGTTTCCGCTGCGGTTGATCGTGCCGGGGTGGTATGGCATCGCGTGGGTGAAATGGCTGAGCCGGATCGAGCTGCGCGACCGGCGGCTGATGAACCGGTTCATGGCGCGCGACTATGTGACCATCCGCGGCGAAGAACTGCCGGGCGGGAAAGTGGCGTGGAAGGAATCGAGCGTTGGGCCGATGAACATCAAGTCCTTCGTCGCCCGCGTTGTGAAGCGGAAGGATGGCACGCTGGTGATCAGCGGTGCGGCGTGGTCGGGAATGTCGCCGGTGAAGGGTGTAGAGGTGAAGATCGACAACGGCGAATGGCAGAAGGCGGACGTCGACACTGCGCATACCGAGCCGTACACGTGGCGGTTCTGGACCTATGCCTGGAAGGATGCCGCCGCGGGCGAGCACACGATCGTTTCGCGCGCTATTGCCGCGGATGGAACGATTCAACCCGCGGCGGATGACCCGGCGATTGCGTTGAAGAAGACGTATTGGGAAGCGAATGAGCAATGGCCGCGGAAGATCAAGGTGGGCGGATAAGGAATGACGCCGCGCTGGCGTAGGAGATGAAGCCGTGGCCCCGGCAAGGATGATGCCCTTCATGCCGGGCAAGATATCGGGAAAGAGGCGGGAGGTGAAGGGGGGGTTTGGGTGTGCCAAGAGGCGATGGAGCGTTCATTTCCCCGGAGCAGACTTGATTGGGAGGTCGATGGCCTTGAATGCATTTTGAAGAGATATGGCGGCGTTTTGGGCGCCGGGGTCGGGATGCGGCCCGGAGCATGCTTTCACCATGCGATCTTCGGCCTTGAGCATCGCCGCTCGAACAGCAACGTTAGGCACGAAACGGCGACGAATGCCCGCATTTTGAGCCTCATCAGGATATCCGATATCGAACGCGCTTATCACAAGAATAGTCGCATCCGCCTGGGGCAGCACCGCGGCGTAGTACGTCTGAAGCGACGTTTCCCATCGCGGCGGAGGTTGATCGATCATGCGATATCCGTGGACCAGGGCCCCGGAAATGCTGCGCCGAAACCCGGCGGGCCAGGTGGGGTCGGACAACTCGGCCATCAGGCGATCTCCCACCGCCGCCGGATGGTCCATGAGAAATTCATAGAGCATCTGGATCGCCAGATTGTCCGTGGCGTTATCCTCACTGAGATTCGCCGGGGTATGGGCGAAAAGATGTTCGAGCCAACCCTTGTAGCGGTCGTCGGAACTTCGAAAATCGCCCACTCCCTGTAACACCCAGTCAAGTCGTTCAACAAGCGGGATCGATAATTTCGAGCCGGGATCGTTCCAAATGGCTCGCAGTGCGGTACCGGCATCAGCAGCTTCGGCATCCGCCCGCCAAATCGGTGAATTCAGCCCCATCAAAACACTGATCCTTAATTTTTCATCAGCTTTTGGATCTTTCAGGACGGCGAGCCAACCCTTGACTCGTTTGCCCGGCGGAAGGGATGCAAGATCCCGCATCGTTGCGAAGAATTTTTCGTCCTTGTCGGTGAAATCGTTGATCCGATCCACCGCCGATGCGCCGTCCACATGTTCGTAAGAGTTACCCTTGAGATGTCTGACGATGAGATAGTATTTCGCGCCATGTGCAAATGCCACGGCGGGGTCTTCCTCAACCCGACACGCGTATCCCTCGTCTAATTCGAGGCTGACGCTGTCGCCAACTCGTACGGGAAATGGCTTGCTGTTTCCGATCGGCTGCGCCACAACGCGATGAACCGTAAACGTGCAAGCGTATTCACGAGGATATTCGTCTTTGCTGGGCAGCAATTCCGCCTTATCCAAATCAGCCGCGATAATGCCGTATCCCGCTTGGAACTGCACGATGAGCGGCTCGGGAGTAAATCGACCCGCATCGACGAATGTGGGCGTCGCGAAGCAGCTCAAGGCGATCGTTAGCAAGACACCATGGAAGCGAAAGAAACGATTCGGCGGCGCTTTTCTCGTAGTTCTTGCTAGAGGTGCAAGTTGAAGTAAACGGAGGAGAACACAATCGATTGACCTGGTTGATGTCATTAGACTCTCCACCAATCATATTACCCGGCGCGCTTCGTTTTCCAACTCGCTCAAATGCCTGCTTCGTGCCTTCCTTCGAAACGCGGGAAGGTCATTTTAGATTCTCGGATTATTCCGCCGTTTCAGCCAGCGGCGGTCCTGCGTCCTCGATATCCCCGCCTTCCTTTGACCCCTCAAAGTCCATCAGAAACAGTATATTCTTCATCCGCTCCGCACCAAGCAGCCGCGTCAGGGCGCGCTTGGCCCGGCTTACGCCGGTGCGGCGGGAGACGTGGCCGATGATGATGTGCTTGTTCTTCAGCTTCGGCAGAAGATCGACGAAGGCGTCCACGTGAAGGTGTTTGCCGGCTTTGGCTTTTTGCTTGTGGGCCGACTCGAAGAAGGTGCATTCGGTGATGAGGATCTCGGCGTTCTGCACGTCGGGGTGATCGAACACAGGGCCGGCCGCAGTGTCACCTAGGAATGCCACGAGCGGCACTTCGATCCGGTATTGAATCTCGATGCCGTCTTTGCGCATCTGGGCGAGTTGCGGGCCTGGCGTGCCGATCAGTTCCGGTTTGAGTTTCTCGCGGATGCTGATGAGGGCGTAGCCGAGGCTTACCCCGCCGTGATGGGTGGCGAAGGCGCGGATGCCGAAGTCGCGGCGGATCTCGTAAAGCTGCCCCGTCTGCATGGGAACCAGCGTGTATGGCGTATTTTGCCGCTCGATGTTCCGCCAGGTGCGCAGCATGGCATCAACCGGCGCCTCCAGTTCTTTAGGGAGAAGGATCATCCCCGGCTTCATTCCCTGGAAATAGCGCTGCGAGAGGTAATAAGGCAGGCCCGCGATGTGGTCCATATGCCCATGCGTCAGGCAGATGACATCGCTGGTCAACGCAAAATGGGGTGAGCGGCCCACGTCAAAACAGACGTTGAGCTCAGGAATCTGAACCACGGTTTCCTCACCGGCCACGCTATAGCCGATGACGCTGTGCATGCCGAGGGGGAGCCTGGCGAACTTCTGAACTAAAAAGGACTTTTCGGTCATGGGGAGGGAAGTGTAGGGAGGCGAAGTTGATTTGTCAGCGGAGGAAGCTGGAAGTTGGCAGGCCAGCGGATGTGAATGGCGCATTCGGCGGCAAAGAAAAAAGGAGTTCCGTCAGCGTCTGGTGGTGAAAAAAAGGTGTAACTACGGCTTTCGCCGCTTTTCAATGGTGACTAAAGGGGCAATCGTATCAACGTTTTGCGCTGCCCACTGCGCAGGATTACGGGCCCGATATATTTTCGACCCCTCGGCCCCGGTGCCGGGGTCTGACGCTCGCCCGGAACTCCTTTATTCGATTTCGACGCCCCAGTTTGCCTCTTGAATCTTCCCGTTTAATTCGCGAAGCGTTTTGGCAAGGTCGTCGGATTGCTTTTGCAGTTTCGCGACATCCACCGTCGCAACCCACTTGATTTCCTTCATGCTGTATCGATCCGGCTCTTTCCGCGTAGCGGCAATTGCAACCTGAATGATGGAATGCTGCTGGGCCAGCTTGTCGCGCAGCGCGATCACTTGCGCCAATGACCGGCCATCGTCCAGCTTGGAGGCAAGGTTCGCGGCGTTTATTCGCAACGTGATTTCTTCCAGTTGATTTAAGACGCCGACGGCCTCTTTCATGAGCTTGGCCGGGTCTTCGTGAGGCTTTTGCTTTTCCTGGACGACAGAATTCGCCCCGATCCTATCGCGCAGCGAAAGGAGCTTCTTCTTCATGTCCGATCGCAATAGGAGTGCTTCCGCCAGCTTCATTGATGATCCCTCTTTCGCTGTAGGAAACAGAATAAGACGTGCGGACGGATCGAACAACCGACATGGACCGGAAAAATTGCTATGATGGTGTCTCAGCAGGCGATACTTTTGCCCAATCGCATTAAATGCCCGTCACGATTTGCGGAGTTCATTTGATGGCGCTCAACGTTAGGCAATTTGCATATGAAGGCTTCTCGCTTCCAACGGAAGTGACGGACCTGACATCATTTCGCCGCTGGGTTTTGAATCCGGAATTTCCCAAAACGCCGCGTTACGCTTTTCTCGATCGAGAAATTTGGGTGGATGGGCGGCATGACTCTTTTGCGGTCAATCAGGCGCGGCTTGCCGTCAGCATCGCGCTGGCGCGGCATGCCAACGAAACTGACGGCACATTTTTCACCACCGGGATGCGGCTGACGCACATCCAGGCCTCGGCATCCTTCGAACCTGAAGGAATTTTTTGGACCCGCGACTGGGAGAAACGCGGCCTGGTCGACTACGGATTTGGACCTGATGACAACACGACCACGGATATTAATGAATCCTGCGAGATCGTCGGATCGCCGGAGATTCTGCTCTCAGTGATGCCAATTCCCGGTAGCTTATCGAATCGGAGATTATTCGATGCAGCAATGCTATCGGTTGGTCCCCGAGAATGGTGGCAGGTTGATGTGAAAGACCTGAGAGCGCCGCTGAAGATTCTGAATTGCGGCCGGGAAGGCTTTTATGCTCGCCGTGAGTCCGACGGGTTCTGCTTTTCAGAGGTTATGAAACGATTCGTTCGCTTGAAAGTCAAAGATGGCCGCCTGGGCCTTCCGAAATTCAGCGTGGAAGAACGGTAGCAACGCGTTTTCGCCCGATTTCATCCGGATTTCGTCCTTCATCCTTCGGATTTCACGCGGCAGCGTTCTTTGCCTTTCCCGCTTCAATTCGCTACTCTTTCCCTTACCGATGCGCTGCCCATTTTGCTCTGCCGACAAAGAGATGCTGCACGTGATCGACTCGCGCACCTGCGAGGGCGGGCGGGCGATTCGTCGTCGGCGCGTCTGCAAGGAATGCAAAAAGCGCTTCACCACCTACGAACGCATCGAACAGCCCAACCGCCTGATGGTCATCAAGAAGGACGGGCGGCGGCTGCCCTGGGATCGGGCCAAAATCATCAGCGGGCTGGAGCGGGCGTGCTTTAAGAGGCCGGTGCCGGAGACGGAAATCCTGCGGATTGCCGAGGAAGTCGAGGAGGAAGTCTTTTCCAGCCATGACCGCGAGGTGCCGTCGACGTTTGTCGGCGAACTGGTGACCGGGCACCTTCGGCGGGTCGACCAGGTCGCCTACGTGCGCTTTGCCAGCGTTTACCGGCAGTTTAAGACGCTGGAAGAGCTGGTCGGCGAAGCCCAGGCGGTGCTGGATGCCCAGCGGTATGATGTGCCGGGCCAGGGCCGGCTGTTTATCGAGCCGCCGGGCAAGGCGGGGGTGCGAAACAACGGAAATGGCAGCGAATCTCCCGAAGCGCAAACCCCAAAGCGGCGTGGACGTAAGCCTAAGGCGAAGGAAGCAGAGCCAGCGGGCGAAGAGAGCGGGACATGATTGGCCGGATGCGGGTTTGGAGAAGGTGATCCTTTTGTAGGCTTTGACGGTTGGATTTGACGGGTGTTTTGCGGTGTTTTGTGGTGTTTTCCTGCCCTCTTGACCAACGCTGAGATAGGATTCTTGCTGTATACTCCACGAACCCTGACGCCGGTTCTGAGGTACTCCGAAGAGCGGGGTTTAATCGTGCAACCCGCGAAGAACCCGGCTCTTCGGAGTACCTCAGAACCGGCGTTAATGAAAAGCAGATTTGCAAAAACGTTCGTTAAACGCTCGATGCAAGTAGATAAAAGTTGTGCCTGCAGAACAGCACGCTCAAGCCCTTATTCGCAATCGTCCGATAAATCCCGGAGGCCTCACCCCATGATTCGACCTCAACGATCGCCTTCTGCTGCATCGTCGACCCTGAAGACGCGCCCCGGCAGCGCCGCCGCCAAACGCATGCTGGCCTGCTGCCTGGCGCTGAGTCTTTACAGCATCGGCGGATGCGCCCAGGACACCAAGCCTGTCGTTATTAAGCCCAAACAGGCTGCCATTCCGCCCAAGGTTGTTCCAGCATTCCTGCATGGAACGGTGTGGGAAAAGGTCGACGTTGGGAATACCGAGCCGTTCCAGGTTTCGGGGTATGGGCTGGTCGTCAATCTCGATAACACCGGCGACAGCACGGCTCCCGTGGCCGTCAAGGAATACATCGAGAAGCAGATGTATACCCACGACTTCGGCAGCAAGCTGAATCCCGTCTGGAAAAATCAGTCGCCGGAACGCGTTTTGAGCGACAAACGGGTGGCGATCGTGCAGGTGATCGGGCTGTTGCCGCCGGGCATCCGAAAGGATCAAACCTTCGATGTGGTGGTGCAGGCGCTTCCGAACAATTCGACCTCAAGCCTGGCGGGCGGCCAGCTTTATCTCACCGATTTGAAAATCAACGGCGCTGACCCGAGCGATCCGTTCAGCAAGATTAACGGCTACGCCCAGTCCAAGGGATTTGTCTTCGTGAATCCGGCCTATGCCCTGAATAAGGACGTTCACGCCAACCCCGCCATCCGCAAGAGCCTTCGCAATGGCACGATCATGGACGGCGCGGTGGCCAAGTACGATCGGCCTTTGTTTTTGCGATTGCGGCAACCCGAAGCGCGCATTTCGCGTTTCATCGAGCAGCGGATCATCGCCCGCTTCCAGGACACCACCGTTGCCAAGGCCGAGGACGAAGGCGTGGTGGAAATTTATGTCCCGCCCTCGTATCGCGGCGACTGGAAACATTTTTCGCGCCTGGTGACGCATCTTTTCCTGGAAAGCAGCCCGGAAGTGGCGGCGCACAAGGCCAAAATGCTGGCCGATGAGGCGCAAAAGCCCAACGCGCTTCTGGAGGATATTAGTTATTGCTGGGAGGGGATCGGCCCGGCGGCGTTGCCGGTGATCGAGCCGCTGCTCATGGACAAACGCCCGGAGGTGGCCTTTGCCGCCGCCCGCGCGGGGGCATTCATCGGCGACCCAACCGGCGCATCGAACATGGCGCTGCTGGAAATGGCGCGCAATGCGAACAACCCGTTCCAGCTTAATGCGATTGAAACCCTCGGCGGGCTGCCGCCGTCGGCTTCGGTCAATCAGATGATGCGCGATCTGCTCGACAATGACGGCGCGCAGGTTCGGATCGAGGCGTATAAGGTGCTCGCCCGCAATCACGACCAATCGGTTCATTCGCACGTGGTGACCGAAGATCCCGACAATCAGAAATTCGTGCTGGATATCGTCCCGTCCAAGGGCCCGCCGATTATTTACGCCACGCGCACCGGCATGCCGCGAATCGCCATCATCGGCACCATGCCGCAGATCATCACCCCGGTCATGTTCAGCGCGATGAACGAGCGGCTGACGATCAGCTCGCGCGAATCCGGCGATGCCGTCACCATCTTCTTCCGGACGCCCGCGGCAAAGGACGCCAATGGCGTAACGCATGATCGCACGCCGGATCCGGTGAAGATGGTTAGCGGGCCCAACATTGCCGAGGTGGTGCAGCGGCTGGGCGGCATTTGCAACGAAGGCGAAAAGCCGCTCGATTTCACTTACAGCGAGGTGGTGGCGATTTTGGAGCGGCTGCACGTGGAGAAGAAGCTGGTTGCCGAGGCGGATGGACAAAACATTCCGGCGGCGTTTGTCTTGCAAGAACCGTCGGCTTTGCAGAATATGATCTATAACGCCCCGAGCATCGACACGGGCCGGCCCCAGGGTGAGGAGCATCCCAAGGTCGGCACGAGTATGAATTTCGACCCCGCCGCCGAAGCGGCCATGGCGGGACGGAAATGAGGTTGTTAGTGGTTAGTTGTCAGTTGTTAGTTGTTAGTTGTTAGTTGTAACTCGCTAGTCGTTGTTAGTGGCTGGTGTTGGTGAAGAAAAACAAGCAACCGACTACTGACCACTGACCACTGACAACTGACCACCAACTCATTCAGAACGCACGGTCAAGGAGGACCGAACGTCCATGCGACTTAAGAAACTTATCCTTCACGGCTTCAAGAGCTTTGCCGATCGCACCGAATTCGTTTTTGATTCGCCGATCACTGGAATCGTCGGACCCAACGGCTGCGGCAAAAGCAATGTCGTCGACGGGTTCAAATGGGTGCTCGGCGAGCAATCCGCCAAGAGCCTGCGCGGCGAAGCGATGATGGACGTCATCTTCAACGGCTCCGGCGGCCGCAAGCCCGCGGGGATGGCCGAGGTGGTGCTGGTCTTCGATAATCCGCGGCATCACGACGGCTCGCGAACGCTGAACCTGGACGTGGATGAAGTGGCCGTCAGCCGGAGGCTGTTTCGCGATGGGGCCAGCGAATATCAGGTCAACAACAAATCCTCCCGCCTGAAGGATATCCGCGAGCTTTTCCTCGACACCGGCATCGGCGTTGACGCCTATAGCGTCATCGAACAGGGGCGCGTGGCGGCGCTATTGGATGCCAACCCCGAAGAGCGCCGGCAGATTTTCGAGGAAGCCGCCGGCATCTCGAAGTTTAAAGCCCGCAAGAAAGAAGCACAGCGCAAGCTGGAAAAGGTTGACCAGAACCTACTGCGCGTGACGGATATCGTCGATGAAGTCGACAAGCGCCTTCGCAGCGTGAAGATTCAGGCCGGCCGGGCGCGGACGTATAAGGAGCATCACGAGCGGCTCTCGGAGCTTCGCCTGACGCACGCCCTTCACGAATATCACACCCATCACACGCACGTCGGCGAGCTTTCTTCGCAACAGGAAGATGCGAAATTCCGGCTGGAAGATGCCGGCGTGGACCTTGCCCGCAAGCAAAACGAATTGGCGGAAAAGCGCCAGGAATTTGAAGCCATCACGCAAAAGCGCCAGCAGCTTGAATACGACCTGGTGCAAAGCGGAGCCGCCCTGCAATCGGCCCGGCAGCGGCAACAATATGCCAGGCAGCAGCTCCAGCAGATTGCCGACCAGATCGAAACCTACACCGCCGACCGCGCCGCCGCCGACGAAAAGCTGGCGGAAACCAGCCGCAACCTGGGCGCCGAAACCGAAACCCTGCAACGCCTTACGGCGGAGTTGGAAGAGCACCGCCGACTGATCGACCAGCGCCAGCAGGCGTATCGCGATGGGCAGCTTCAGCTCAATCAGGCCAATCAGCAGATCGAGCAGCACAAGGCGGCCATCCTCGACCTGATGCGGAAACTGTCATCGGTCAACAGCCGGCTTGGCGCGATCGAAATCGAGCGGCGGAACATCGCCGGGCATCAAACGCGCCTGGCCGATCGGCGGCAGGTGGTGCTGGCGGAATTGGAAACGCTGGAGAAGCAGCGCGCCGAAAGCCAGGCGAAGCTGGATGAAACGCTGGAGCACATCAAGAGCCAGCAAGCGCAGCTTGAATCGCGGCGCGAGCAGGCATCGCAGCTCGGCCGGCAGATCGCCAGCGTCAGCGAACAACTTGGCAGCGCCAAAGAGCATCGCTCCGGGCTGCAATCCCGTCAGAAACTGTTGAAAGATCTCGAAGCCAAACGCGAAGGCGTCAGCGAAGGCGTGAAAAGCGTTCTGCGCCAGCGCGAGCAGAAGTTTCCCTTCGTGCGCGGGTTGGTGGCCGATGTGTTACGCGTGGACGTGGAACATGCCCACGTGATTGAAGCGGCGCTCGATGGCCGCGATCAATGGCTGGTGACGGATAGTTCAGCCGCGGCCCTGGCGGCGTCGGAGGCGCTGGAGGATTTGGAAGGGCGGGTGAATTTCATTGGTGCAGAGTTTGTTGATCGCACAGACGGCGCACGACACGACCGTGACACGGGCGTCTCGCCCGTGCCTTCGATGCCGAATATCGAAGAATCGCAGATCGCGCAATCCGTAAACGCCACGCACGGGCGAGACGCCCGTGTCACAGTGGAAGGTTACGACTGGAACCAGCACCCCCAGCGCATTCGCCTGGCGGTCGATCTCGTTCGCGTCGACCCGGCCGATGCGCCGCTCGCCGGCCATCTGCTTGGCCGCACCGTCGTTGTTGACAATCTTAGCGATGCCGACGAGCTGCATCGCAATGGCCCGGCTGGTTGGCGCTTTGTCACTCACACCGGCGAAGTGCTCGAAGCCGACGGCACCCTCCGCGCCGGGCCGCTGACGGCGGCGATGGGGCTTTTGTCGCGCCGATCCGAGCTCGATGCGCTCGTCCAGCAACTCGCCGAAGTCGAAGGGCGCATCGAAACTCTCACCCGCCAGCTTACCGATGGCAATGCGGCGGCAAAGGAACTCGAGCAGCAGCAAAATGCCCTGCGCAATGAAGTCTATCGCGCCAATACGGTGAAAGTCGAAGTCTCCAGCAAACTGTCGCAGAACAATGACAAGCAGTCGGCCTTGAAACGCGAGCAGCCGGTGCTCGATCGCGAATTGCAAAATCTCCTCGAGCAGACTGGCCGGCTGAAAGTCGAGGAAACCGCGCTGGCTGAGAAAAAGGTCGCGCACGAAGCCGACCAAACCTCGCGCCAGCAGCAGGTGGAAGAGCTGACCGCCGCCCAAAAGGATCGCGCCGAGGAGATTCGGCATCTGGCCGAGCAACTCACCACCTCGCGCGTGCAGCTTGGCCAGGTTCAGGAAAAACAGCTTGCCAGCCAGCAGCAGGTCCAGCGCATGACCGGCGCCAAGGCCGAGCTACAGCAACAGGTGGAACGGCTGATTCGCAGCATCGAGTCGGCGTCTTCCAAGACCGCTGCCGTTGAGGCCGAGATTGAGCAATCTGCCGCCGCCGAGCAAGCCGCCCTCACCCAGCAGGAAGACCTGCGGCAGCGCATCGCCGCCGCCGGGACGCAAGTCGCCGATAGCGGCAAGCTGGTGCAAACCCTCACCGGCGAAGTCGAAAGCCTGCGCGCCGAGCATGCCGAGGTGGAACAGGCGCTGCACGCCCTGGAATTGAGGCTCGGCGAATTGAAAGTGCGGCTGGAAACGCTGGTGCAGCGCACGATTGAGGAATTGCAACTTGATCTACCCGCGAAATACCAGTCTCTCAGCGAAAACGGCGGCGAAGGGTACACGCCCGGCGAAGAAGTGGATTGGGACGCGGTGGCCGAGGAAATTCGCGTGCTGCGCGAAAAAATCCAGCGGCTTGGCAACGTCAATCTCGACGCCATCTCGGAGCAGGATGAGCTCGAAAAACGCGCCGAGTTCCTCTCGGCACAGGTGCTCGATCTGACCGGCTCCAAGAAGCAGTTGGAAGATCTGATCAACGAGATTAACACCGAAAGCAGCGCGCGGTTTGAGCAGACGTTTAATGCCGTCCGCGAGCATTTCCAGGAAATGTTCCGCAAGCTGTTCGGCGGCGGAAAAGCCGACATCTTTTTGGAAACCGAAATCCCCGCTCCGAAGAACCAGCAGCTTCCCGGCATCGACGGAGCCGAAGCGCCGAAGATGATCAAGGTGGATGTGCTGGATGCCGGGATCGAGATCATCGCCCGTCCGCCGGGCAAGCAGCCGGTG
The DNA here is from genome assembly GCA_035695715.1 of Tepidisphaeraceae bacterium. Lineage (GTDB taxonomy): Bacteria > Planctomycetota > Phycisphaerae > Tepidisphaerales > Tepidisphaeraceae > RYN-428. The sequence continues at coordinate 1,191 of DASRRM010000536.1, read as the reverse complement.
TCAATCAGCCAGCTCTCCGGCGGCGAGAAGACGATGACGTGCGTTGCGCTGCTGATGTCGATCTTCAAGAGCAAGCCGAGTCCGTTCTGCATTCTCGACGAAGTGGATGCCGCTTTGGACGAAGCCAACAACCAGCGATTTAATCAGATCGTGCAGGAGTTTTTGGAACTAAGCCAGTTCATCGTGATCACCCACTCCAAGCGCACGATGCAAATCGCCGACGTGCTGTATGGCGTGACGATGCAGGAGCAAGGCGTGAGCAAGCGGGTGGCGGTGAAGTTCGACCAGGTGGATTCGCAAGGCCGGATCAACGAAACGGCGGCGGCATAGGAATTCGTCATTTCGCGCCATCGATCACCGCGTTGCGCGGCGGGTTGTGGCCGGATTGCAACTCCGACATCACGGCCTTTGCTTGATTTTCACGAAATAACCGGACCTCTCCATCGACAAGTGCTGCTGTCATCTGATGGTGGTTGTGTTCGGTGGGAGGCTCATACACAACGATTGCGCCTTGCGGGATCCTGTCTATATGCGTGCGCCGCGGCCAGGCCAAAACGTAAGTTGCGCTCAAATAGTCGTTCAGGCCGGATGCATCATGCGGCTTGTCCGCTGGCATAAGCGCCAAGTCGTTTGCGTTGACATTGCGGGTGATTTCAGAGAAGGCCGTCGGCAGGGAATTATCATGATCGACGAGGTAGATTCGCATTCCGTTGACGACCAATTTGACGTCGTGCAGGGATGCCACCTCCCGCTGCCTTTCGACGAAGGATCTGTAGGCGAGATTAAAGAGAACGGTCCAAACCAGCACATTCGACACACCCAGGAAAACACCGGCGATGGAACTCGCCTTTCCACGTCCCAATCGCCGGGATTGCGCAAGCCCCACGCAGCCGGCGATGATCGCAATAAGTCCCGTCAGAAGCGGAATAAATAGAAGCGCTCAGCTGATCAGGCTTGTCAGTGCCGCCCGGTTACGGGGAGGGCGCGGTTTTGTGTCGGGCCGAGGCAGCGGGGTGGGTGGGAGTTGGCTCATCTGGAGACCAGGATATCGTTAGCCCGGCTTTCGCACTTTGAACGATTTTCGCCGAATTTTTCGCCGCTTTTCCTCATTCTGGCGCGGCCAGCGCGGGTTTGCTCCGCCAAACGCGTGTAGTGCAGACCTACCATCTTGATCCGTTGACGGGCGATTTG
>DASRRM010000535.1:0-33505 GCA_035695715.1 Tepidisphaeraceae bacterium | reverse complement strand
GAACATTGCCGCGGCGTTGTGCGGGTCAATTTGCAGCGCCCTGTCATAGCAGCGCAGCGCCTCGTCGTGACTGCCCAGTGATTTTAGACTGTTGCCCCGATTGGCCCAGGCGTCGACGTCGCCCGGCGCCAACGCCAGCGCGCGATCGTAGTCAGCGATTGCTTCGGAATGAAGGCCTTGTTCGTCCAATGCCCGACCCTTGTTGATCCATGCGTCAGAATCACCCGGGTTCAACCGGACGACCGTTTCGTAACAGGCGACCGCGTGTTTCCAACTCGCCAACTTTTCCAAGGCGCTACCGAGATTGAACCACGCGGCTGTCTGTGTCGGAGTAACGCGGGTGGCCTGAAGAAAACATTGCGCCGCCTCAGCGTGCTTCTCCAGCAAGGTTAGCGCGCATCCTTTGCAGTACCACGCCTGCCCGGAAGACGGATCGGCCTGAGTGGCGAGGTTAAAGTGGTCGATCGCCGCGCTGGCGTTGCCGGCGTTCATCGGCGTCATCCCTTGCGTGATATGTTGTTTCGCGTCTGCCACAGGCCTACCCTACCTTCCGTTTGCGCCTTCCAAACCGATCAGAATCTCATCAATCAAACTCGTCGCGCCCAGCAGCGAATCGATCAATTCCGGGCCAATGTCTCGCTCCCCCAGTAGCACCGCCTCGATCGTTTCGCGGGCTTCATTGACAAATTCTTGCGGGCGGATCGAGCTTGCCCGCCGGAGCAGCGTCCCGAAACTTTCCGCCGATAGCGGACGGCCCGCTTTGACCAGGGCGGATTCCAGTTCCGTCAGCGCATAGATCAATCGGCGGGTTCGTTTTTGCGGTGGCTCCATCGTCGCTACTCCGCTTCCTCACCGACCTGGCGATAATGTCGACGAAACGTTTCCGCCCATTCTATCTGCTTCTTCGCACGCCAATAGCTCACATCCGGCACCCGGGCCGCCTCGGCTTTCATCGCCTCGACATCGGCCATTTTGATCGGCAGATAAGCCAGCGTGTCGATGAGCGCGGCGCGGCGGTTGATTTCGGGAACGGCCAGAACCTTGCGATACGCATCCTGCAGTTCCTCTCGGCTGTCGATCCATGCCGCCACCCACATCGGCCGGGTGTCGTCGAACAGCGCCATCCATTCGCCGCGCTCGTTGAAACCGGCGGCGCTGGTGAATGGGTCGGTGCCATCGACCCAACCGGTGCGGTCGGCGTAAACATCCTGCCGAATCGGCGGACGGCGCAGGCTGCGCTCCAGCGGTCCGCCGGGCGTGCCGGGTTTTAAGATCCAAAGCCGCTGCCCCTGGGGCGATAACAGGAATTCGATAAAATGCTGCGCGAGCTCCAGCTTTCGCCCGCTGGCCCCGACCAGCACGGCCACCGGGTCAGGCGTGATTGCCGTCGCGCCGATCGGCGCGATGTATCGCATTCGCCCGCTCCCGACGCTTTCCTCAGTCACCTGGGCGTAAAAGTCGATGGCGATTCCGGCCGCCGTCTCGCCCCGCGAAACATCCATCGGCACCAGCGTCGACGAATCGGTGAAGTAGCGCGCGTTGGCGGCGATCTTCACCAGCTCGGCCATGCCCGCCTGCCAGCCGGCTTCCATTGCCCGGCGATAGTCGGCATTTTTTGCCAGCGCCTTCTTCGGCATGGCGCGTAAATCCGGCCGTTGCGAAAAGAGCGCCGTCTCGGCCTGTGCCATCTTATGTTGAATAACCATCAGGTAACCGACAGACGCTGATGCGCTATGGGCCGGGTCGGCCAGGGCGATGAATCCGAAAAGCTTTGGATCTGTCAGCGCGCTCCAGCCCCGCTCGGGCGTCGGCTCGGCAATTCCCAGTGCGCGATATACATCGGGATTGTAGCAAATACCAAAACTGCTCAGGCAAACGCCCACCCATTGCGGGGTGGGCGTTCCATCAGCCGCCGCGGTGTTGTCATAAAGCTTCACGCCCGCCAGCGACGGCTGCGGAAAACCCTCGCGAAATTCCTTTAGCAGTTCGGGCGGCATTTTCAGCGGCTGAAGAATATGCTCGCCCTTGAGCTGGTTGAAAAAATAATCGCCGCCTCCCCATACCACCGTGAAATCATCCGGCGGCGAGGCCTGCTTCTTTTCCAGCCATTCGCCATAGGTGGCTTCCAGTTGCTTCTTGATGTCATTCGTCCCGCCCGGCACGCGATAGTCGATCTCAACATCCGACCCATAATGCGCCCGATGCCATCGCCCAAACGCCCGGGCAAATTCATTGCGAATATCAGAATTGTGCGGCGTGATGACCACCAAGCGCTCGGTGGAAGCCGAAACAGCCGTCCTGGGCCCATCATCGTGAACGATCGCCTTGCGCAGCGCAAACGGCGCGGCGAGGACGAGCGCGAAGAGGATGAGGGAGACGTAACGCATTTCGTGAGCACACTCTTGTAGGGTGGGCGTACTCGCCCACCATTTTTGCGGGGGCGCCAGACGGTGGGCGAGTACGCCCACCCTACAACTTACCAACCCTCGCTCGCCCATAACGCCGGTTCTGAAGTACTCCGAAGAGCCGGGTCGAACGTCACCGGCAGCAAGAAGGACCCGGCCCTTCGGAGTAGCTCAGAACCGGCGTCCGAATCACGGAATCTCTTCCGGTTTGCACATACCGTCGTATCACGGTTCTGACTTACTCCGTCAGCACTGTCACGTCATGCGCATCAAATTCCACCATCACATCGTCCGCAATGTCCCACACCGGCGGCGCACTGACGGCGCGCAGCCAGCTTCCATAGACCTTCACCAGATGCTCGTTGGAATCGCCGAGGAATGTTGTCTCCACCACTTTTCCCGGCAGGCGATTTTTGCCGGCAGCCGCGTCGTTGCGCGAGGTTCGCAGCACGCGAACGTTCTCGGGACGGATGCTGAGTGTTACCTTTGTGGAAACCACACCATCGCCCGTCGGCGCGAAGATGATTCCGGCGGCGGTTTCAACCTGGATCTGGTGCGGGCCGCTGGCGAGCAGCGTGCCGGGCAAAAGATTCGTCGCGCCCATGAACTCGGCCACGAAACTGTTCTTCGGCTTCAAATAAAGTTCGTGCGGCGAGCCAACCTGCATGAGCTTCCCATCGTTCAAGACGGCAATTTTGTCGGCGACGCTCAGGGCTTCCTTCTGGTCGTGCGTCACGTAAACCGTGGTGACGCCGGACGATTTGCAGATGCGGCGAATTTCGCCGCGCATCTCCTGGCGAAGCTTGGTGTCGAGATTGCTCAGCGGCTCATCGAGCAACAGGCAGGCGGGTTGAACCGCCAGCGCCCGCGCCAAAGCCACCCGCTGCTGCTGCCCGCCGGAAAGCTGGTTGGGCTTGCGCGCGCCGAACGCGCTCATCTGCACGAGCTTGAGCACTTCCTCAACCCTGCTCCGCTGGCTGGCTTTTGACTGGCCGCGCACCGACAGCCCGAACGCCACGTTGTCCTTCACCGTCATGTGCGGCCACAGGGCGTAGCTTTGGAAACACATGACGGCGTTGCGACGTTCGGTGGAGAGGGCGGTGACCTCGCGCTCATTGAAAACAATGCGGCCTTCATCGGGCGAAAGCAGCCCTGCGATCAGCCGCAAAAGTGTGCTTTTTCCGCAGCCGCTGGGGCCGAGAAGAAAGAACAATTCGCCTGCGCCGACGCGCAGGCTGATGTCGTTCAACGCGACTGTATCGCCGAAGTGCTTGGTGATGTTTTGCAGATGTACGGACGTCACGATAAATAATTTCGGCGATCGGCGTCATTGCGCCAAATTGATCAATGGCTAATCAGTACGATATATATACGCCGGATGCAAAGATGGGATGAAGGCGTTGTATGGCGAGCAACGGGTGGATGGGAAGTTTTGCGGTCCTTAACAACGGTGAGGGAATTATCGAGATGCAAAGAGCCGCGCACTGAGGGTACTCCCGAAGTACGCGAGTACCAAAAACCCGCTTATTTCGGGAGTACCCTCCGCGCGCGGCTCATTCTCTCCTATTTCCGTTACCTGCGGCGCGGCAGCGCTATCGCGCATGCAGCATTGCCTTTTTGCGTTCATTGAATCGTTGCTTACATCGGCTCGTCCTTGGCCGTCTGGTCGTAGACGCGCAGGAGCTTGGATTTGTCGAAGACCATTTCCTGGCGGGTCAGGCCGACGATGTCGTAGACGCTGGTCAGCTCGATCGCGTCAACCGGGCAGGCTTCCTCGCACATGCCGCAATAGATGCAGCGCAGCTCGTCGATGTCGAACTTGGCAGGATATTTTTCCCGGTCGGCCCAGGGAGATTCCGCCGCCTCGATATGAATGCAGCGCGCGGGGCAGGCGGTGGAACACATGAAACAGGCGACGCATTTGACGCGGCCCTCTTCATCCTTGTTCAGCCGATGCACGCCGCGATAGCTTGGCTTGAGCATGCCGCCCTGTTCGATGGGCAGATCTTCCCGGCGTTCCTCGGGGTATTGCACCACGCGGTCTTTCCCGCGCACCACGACGTTGAACATGTGCCGCATCGTGGTGCCCAGGCCGATCAGCACCTGCGGGAGGTAAAATTGATCGCCCATGGTGAGCTTGGGCTCGCTGAGAACTTTTACTTCTGAGTCTTTCATTCGAGTTTATCCGTTGGTCAATGATGTCGCTCAGCTAATTGAGAACACGATAATTTTACACGCCGTGTTCCAACCTCAGTGAATCGCAGGTCGGGCGAGTACGCCCACCCCACAAAAACTTCCTTTCAATTCGCGGCTTTCGGCTCTGCCGCGGCGAATGCCTTGGCAAGCGCGTTTCTCATCGCATTGGCGCTTTTGAATTTGCCGGCCTTTATATCCTCTGTGAACGCCGGGGCGATATCGTGAAACCGCCGCTGGTTATCCAGAACCTCGCGTGCGATTTTCGCAGACGGGGCCTTTTGCGCCATGTCCACTTTCCACACGCCTTCGACTTTCTTCAACTTATACTTCAGCGGCCCGACCTGAACCTCGGCTTTTTCGCCGTTTATGGTTGGTTGCACGTGTTCCAGCTCGGCAACTTCGGGAACCGGCGGCAGCCTGAATCGCCGGCCTCCAACTTCCATCAGCAGCGGTTCTTGGGCTTCATCCTTCCCGAATCGCTCGACGATGGCCTGCCACAACGCAATTCGTGCCGGGGCGTTCTTGATCCCGGCACTGGTAATTTCCCACGCCGGGTCATTAATTTGCATCGTCGCGATGGCGGTGTCGTCGCCGGCACGGTAACTTTCCAAGTACGCCTTCATCACATCGATCGGCGTAGTTTTCGTTGCTTCGATCGCACCGCCCAGCGTCAAAACAGCCAGGATAATCTTCACGATGCTGGGAAGGATTGTCAGGCCCATTGGGATCCTCGGCGGATCAATTGTTTGATGCGACGCTCACACCCGCCGGCAAGGGTGTTTTCGTAAATCGGCTGTTGGGAATCTTCATTTTCCGATTGGTGCCGATGGCGGGGAGTTTCGCGCCGACAACTACCGACACGACCAGCATTGCCACATTGGTCAGGCCCAGGGCAATGATCGTGCGAGCCGGCAGCGCCTGCCCCGGATCGGGCGCGCCGCCGAAGATGTAGACGATGATCGCCGTCACCATCAGCAACGCCAGCGAGATCGGGATCAGCCCGCGCCAGGCGAGGTTCATCAACTGGTCAAACCGGAATCGCGGCAAGCTCCAGCGAACCCACATGAACACGAAAATCACGGCGATGGTCTTGGTGAACAACACCAACGCCCGCACGATGCAGACCACCAAGCTGTTGGTAACGGCAGGATTCTGCGGATCCCAACGGGCAAGCTCGCTTGGCAAATGGCCGTGGGTGATGCACAAATTCACGATCCATGTCGTCAGGCGGTCGACGCCGGGAAATTGCCAGCCGCCGAAAAACAAGGCGATGCAAACCACGCTGGTGGTGATCATCCCGGCATATTCGCCGAGGAAAAACAGGGCGAATCGCATGGCGCTGTATTCGGTGTGATAGCCACCCACCAATTCCTGCTCGGCTTCGGCCATGTCGAACGGGGCGCGGTTGGCCTCGGCGTGAATGCAGACCAGGAACATCACAAACGCGAACGGCTGCGACCAGATATTCCACGAAAAGATGCCATACGCCTGCTTGTTCACCAGGTCTTCCAGGTTCAGCGTGCCGAAGACCACGACCACGCAAAGCACGGCCAGACCCAGCGGAATTTCATAGCTGATCATGTTGGCCGTTGCGCGAAGGCCGCCGAGGAAGGAGTATTTGTTATTGCTGGCCCACCCGCCGATGACCACGCCGTACACGGCCAATGACAAGGCGGCCAAAACGAACAACACGCCGATGTTCAGGCTTGCGCTTTGGAAGTTATATCGGTAGGTGATCTTGGCGATTAGATGCTCGCGCCAGACGCCATCGGAATCCTGCACGTCTTCGACGCGCTTGGTGATATGATCCTCGGCCTTCTCGCCGGGCTTATCGGCAAAGAATGTTGTGCCATCGATGGGGATTTCCGATTTCACCTTGTCCGGCACCCAGGAATCGACATCCGACGGCTTTTGTCCCTGGTTCCATGAAGCCACATCGACGTCACGCGTGGTTTGCTTGATCCCGCCCCACGGAAGCACCGCGATGCTGATGATGACGACGATGATCATCATCATCGGGGCGGCGGTGAAGAGATATTTATCGACGCCCTTGGGCTGATAGTCTTCCTTCAGGATGAACTTCAACCCGTCGGCCAATGGCTGGCCGAGGCCGAACATGTGCTTGTCTTTGAGGAACGGAATGATGCCAAAGCCCAGGCCCACGCGATTGGGGCCGATGCGGTCCTGCACCCAGGAGGCGATCTTGCGCTCCAGGAGAATGAGATAGGCGACCGCGCCCAGGATCGCGCCATGGGCGATCAGGGTGATCAGGATCCAGGGGTGAACCTCGAGGAAGTTAAAGACTGCGTTGCCTGCTTGGACGGGATCCATTTGATTTCCAAAAATAAACTGCCGAGCCTCGCTCGTCTACTTTGTCACACCGAACGACTGGAAGACTGAATCCAGGGTCGGCTCAAAAGCCGCATAATTCTGCGGCGCGGTGCCGGCGACGATGATATAGGTGTTTCCATCGGTGTTCACAAACGCCTGTACCAACTGCACCATCCGGCCGTTCACGGTATGAGTATAAACGATCTTTCGGCCCGAATATCCGCCGATTAATATTGCCGACTCATTAACAATGGTGAAGTCCGGATACTTGGCGGCGTAATCGCTCTTCAGATGGGTGATCACTTTCTGCAGATCCGGCGTTGCAGTGCTGGAACTGCGCGTCACGGTGAACATTGTGCGACCGCCTGGGTGAATATTCTCCGAACGCGAGGTAAAACTCACGCCGACCTTGTCGGTCTTCGGCTCAACAATCCATCCGGTTGGGTAGCCGATGCGGTAGCCGTTGACTTGGTCGGAATACTCGACCAATCCCAGAGCCAATGGCGGCAATGGCAGCAGTCTGCGCTTGCATGACGCAGACGCCCCGGCTGCAATCAGCATGCAGACGAGAATGAAATTAACAGCGTAAGCCTTCATATTTAGAGCGTCACGTACTGCGCCGGCGCTGCGACTTCGGCGTCCTCAGCCACATGCACTTCGCCGAACGGCTCGCCCATTTCCTTGCGAATCGCCTCGGCATTGTACAAGCCCGAACGGCCGAGCAAGTGGTTATAGACATCGCCTTCGCGCTTCGCCCCGGCCGGCGGAGGAACGGCAGCCAGGAACGGCTGTATCTTCCCCTGGTAATTTTCCCACGAGCCGTCTTTTTCCGCCCAGGCCGCGGCGGGCAATACCACATCGGCGCGCTCGGTCAGGGCATTGGGCAGGATGTCCTGCACGACCCGGAAGCCGGCTTTGTAAAATTCCGGCATATCGGTCGGAATCCAATTCGATAAATATCCGCCGACGATCCATCCGCCCTTGAGCTTGTGAATTTCCGATCGATTCCCGGCAACGACCTCGTCAAACGCAGCCCGCGGCCCGCCCAGTTTTTCCATCACCCGGCGTACACCCGCGGCGTTGGGCACCTTTTCGGCTTTGATGAGGAATGTCTGCTTGCCGTTGGCGGGATTGTGGAAGGTTTCATCGCTGCCGGTGGTGGGAACCGGGCCGAGAATCAGCAAGGCTTCGGGATCGATCAGCCGAATGGCTTTGCCCAATAGCCACGCCTCTTCATTAGCCATCATCGGCGAAAGCATGGCATACAAGCTGCCCGGCCCATTGTCGGCGACGATTTTCTTCAGCTCGGCAACCGCCACGTCCAGGGCTTCGTGAAAGCCGCTGTCGACCAATGCGCCCAGTTCTTTTTTCTTCGCGCTGGTGAGCCGATTGTCGCTATGCACCGGCTTGTAGCTGTAGCGGGTGTCATCGCTGATCCACCAGACATTCACTTCCGGGTTATAGCGCGGCTTGATGCGATAGACGACGCCTTCGTTGTATTCCAGGAAGATGTTTTCCCCGCCGCTGTCGACGGGGCTGATCGACGGCACGCGCTTCAGCAGCCAAACGCGCTGCTGGAAAAGGAAATCCTTGTCGAGCAACGCCCCCACCGGGCACAAATCGACAACATTCCCGGCCAATTTGTTGTTAACGGGTTTGCCGGGGAAAATATCGATTTCTTCCTTGTGGCCCCGGCCATCGACGTAGAGCTCTGACGTGCCGGACACTTCGCGCGTGAACCGCACGCAGCGCGTGCACATGATGCACCGGTCGGCATACAGATAGATATGATCGCCGATGTCTTTCTTGGGGTTCTTGACCTTGTCTTCCTCGAATCGGCTCTGGCTTCGGCCATATTCGTAGGAATAGTCCTGCAGCGAGCATTCGCCGGCCTGGTCGCAAACCGGGCAATCCAGCGGATGATTGATCAGCAGGTATTCCATGACCTGCTTCTGATTGGCAATCGCCTTGGTGCTTTTGGTATGCACGACCATCCCATCGCGAATGGGCGTCTGACAGGAGGGAACGAGCTTTGGCACGCCTTCCACTTCAACGAGGCATATCCGGCACGAAGCCGGGATCGACATCCCGGGATGATAACAGTACTGCGGCACCGGAATCCCGGAGTCGTTGCAGGCCTGCAGGATCATCTGCTTGTCCTTGGCGTCGATCGTTTTGCCATCCACGGTAATCTTGGGCATAGGGTTGGGGATGGTATACGGGGTTGGGGGAAATTTCGATAGGGCGCGGATAAATCGGAAATCCGAGTGACGAATGCCGAATGTGGCCAATGAGGATCGGTTCGAAAATTATCTTCGACTTAGAAGATTTGGACTAAATACACCGCCGCGAACAATAGCCCGACAATATTTATCACAAGGTTGAGGATCACGTACCAAGGGAGCGTGTCGCGCGGGCGGCGCGCATAAATCACGATCGAGGTTATGGCTGTGACGATCGCAAGTGCAAGCAGCGGCCAGAAGAGGTCGGCCAGTATCCGTGGGACTGCGGACTGCAAGGCGTCTGACCTCAAAGAGAAATAAAGCGCGAATTCGGTCGCGCCTGGCGTACAAAGCAAAAGTGCGACAATCGCAGAATACTGTCTGGCGGGAGCCTTACCCGCGTAATAATCAAGTGGTGCGGGATCGTCAGCCATCGGCCCGTCATCATAGGCTTCTGCGTCCTCGGCTGGCGATTTGCGATCCTCCATCGGATCAACTTAAAGCTTCGTCGACGTGCTGCCAACCCGCCGCGGTAAAATCCCGCAGGTCCTCGTCGCTCCATTCATCGCTGACGTCGATCTTCCCCGACGCGAGGTCGTTAAGAATAAAGGAGGCGATGCGTATACGATCTGCCCGCGGAAGTGGCTTGATAGTCTGCTCGTAGATTTGCTGCGCGGTCATGTTTCACCACCTCAAGAATTTCTTGTTCAGGAATTCCAGACGATTCGCGGATGCCAGTACCGCATTATTGCGCGAATACGACTGTCGCCAATCCGACTTCGCATTTTGATTTAACGGCAGTTTAACGGAAGAATAACGGCATAGCCCGTCGGCGAAAAAGTCGTGATGTGCAGGAAAGCGGGAGTCTCAGATTCCGGAGATCGCCCGCGCAGCGAGAACTGGACCCAGGATACAATGTCTGTTGATGAGACACCGCTTTGGCACGATCGCGTTCGGGATGTCGATTGTGGCATGCGCCGTAATCGCGGTGATGTGGGTGAGGTCGACGGTTCACCGAGACGTAATCCGATATGAGACGGCGATGCAACTCTACGAGTGCAATTCAGAGGATGGATTCGTTTCGATTGGCTGGATTCGAAATGATTTTCCAAGCACGCCGTGGCTGACCCAGGTTCGCCATGATCAGCAAGAGCGAACTTATTATGAGAACGCGCCGAGAGTTTCTGAAGACTCCGACAAGGATGTATCGCGATGGAGCATTCGCGCATATCCCGTTTCAGAAAGCCAACTGATTCTGGAAACCGGACACCCAATTTTAAGGGCTTTTGGGCTGGGCGTCTCAAACACCCGGCGCGTGACGGCTTCAGACTGGGCGTTTGGTTCTCTTATCATTATTCATTACTGGGTTTTGCTAACCTTGGCGGCAATCCCACCGGCGTTTTTGATCGCACGCCGAGGACGCCTATTCTTACTCCACAGCACGCCATTGAATGCTTCCGCCGCGGTCTCACTTGTCTGCTGCGCCGCGCTTTCCCTGCTCTGGTTGCGGAGCTATTGGGTTGTCGATTCAATAACACTTGGTAAATCTTCAGATCCAGCCTCCCAAAGAAAAAGTTGGGTCGCTTTCGGAGAATCTACTTCGGTGAGATCTTGCAGCGGCGCGATATGTTACGAGTACGATGCCGGTGGGTTATTCTCCCTGGAGGAAGGGCTACATTATGGTCATTGGCCAATTCCGGCTGCGTCATTGGCGATGGGGCAAATGTATTGGCACGGCTTTGGAGCCGTCGATCAATTTGTTCACGCTACGCCGTGTCACTTTCGGACCTTTGTCATATCGACGCCCGACGCGCTGTGGGTCGCCTGTTTCGGTCTACTCGCCGCATTTTGCACCGCGCGACTTATCAAGATGCGTCGGATCAACTGGCGGTCGGCTAATTCATTTTGCGTGTCCTGTGGCTACGATCTCCGCGCCACGCCTGATAAGTGCCCCGAATGCGGCACCTTCGCAAAAAGCTCTAAACCTGGGCACTTAACCTGACCGCCAGTTGCTGAAAAATCAGCGAAATATTCACATTCGCGTCCAGAAATGTCTCGGCCTGCACCAAGGCGTCTATTGCGTTGCACGCGGATTCCAAAGCGACTTCATCCTCGCTCGCTAGCATTCGTCGGCGGATGTGTTCACCGGCCAGCAGCAGATACAACGTCAGGCCTTCGCGGGTTGCCTGGTCCTTGCTCGAAAGCTCATCGCGCTCGAGTTGCTTGGCGGCGTAGGCGTCGGCGGCGGCCTTGAACCAGCCGGGCAGGTCGTCGGGAGGACGGCCGGCGAACAAGGCGTCGATCATCGCGATTAGGTTTCGCGCGGGGCCGATCACCTCGTCTTCCACCCATTTCAAGGCGACGCCCAGCGAGCCGCGGGATAGCGCCGACGCGTCGGCGGCGGCTTTGGCGTCGATGCCGCGGCGGATCATTTCCTCTCGCACCATCTTTTCATCCAGTGCCGCGAAACGCACCGTCTGGCAGCGGCTGCGGATCGTCGGCAGCAGGGCGCTGGGCTGGTCGGTCAGCAAAATGATCAACGTCCGCCCATACGGCTCTTCCAGCGTCTTGAGCATCGCGTTTTGCGCCTGGTGGTTCATCAATTCCGCCTGCTCGATGATGAACACCTTGCCCCGGCCCATCACCGCCTTGCGGCCGGCGGGCTCGATCATTTCCGGCCGGATGACTTTGATTGACAGGTCGATTCCCTTGGAGGTTCCGGTCTTGTCGTGATAGCGGATGTGCTCCTTGGCGATGACGTGATAGTCGGGATGATTCCCGCCGTCGAAGGTTCGACACCCATCGCACACGCCGCACGGCTGGGCCTTTTTCGGATTCTCGCAGAGAAATAATTTCGACAGCGCCGCGGCGGTGGTTCCCTTGCCAACGCCGACTGGTCCGGCAAAAATCATTGCGTGCGGCAGATGATCCGCCAGATACGCCTGCTGAAGCCAGTTGATGGCGGCTTGTTGGCCAAAGATGGAGTCAAAAGAATGAGCGGTCATGTTGCTCGTCCGTTTCCGGTCACTCATGGGAATCATCAACCGAAATGATGATAGAGAAAAATTATCGCGCCAATCAGCAGCGCCATGCCCACCAGCATCGACACCAGCGTAATTCCCACCGCGATATACGCAAACCATCGCGTGGATGCGCCGGCTTTCATTTCCTCTTCACGAGAGAAATTAGGATTTTCACCGGCGTGTTCGTCGGAATGGTGGTGGTGAAAATGAATGAAACCTACTCCTGTTCGGTATAATGCCCAGCACGCGCCATGGACCGATTTTTACTCCAAGCCGGGTCAAGCGCAGCGCCGGCCCGGATCTATTCGTATGCACGCTCTAACCGTCTCTCGCGATCGAATCCGGGCCGGCGCTGCGCTTGACCCGGCTTGGATACATCAATCCGCTTCATTGAGGCGCTAAACACCACCACCCGTTCGTCACTGACTCTCAATCGCTTTCATGATCTCCTGGTGTACTGATTCCCGAGTCTGGTCCGCGGCGATGAGTCGATAATGCAGCGGATCGGCGGCTGCCTGGGCGAGATAATTCCGCCGCACCTGTTCATGATAGGACGCCGGGCGCTGCTCGATGCGGTCTTTGGCGCGCTTGACGCGGGCCAGGCTGGCATCGCTGGGCATATCAAGAAGGATGGTCAGATCCGGCCAGCGACCGCTGATGGCGACATCCGCCACCCGGCGGATTTCGTCGGCACTGAGGCCGTCGCCGCCAAGCTGATACGCCAGCGTGCTGGAGACGAAGCGGTCGCAGACGACGGTTTTGCCGGCGGCCAGGGCGGGCAGAATAATTTCCGCCATCATTTCGGCGCGGGCGGCCATGTAGAGGAGCATTTCGCAGCGCATGGCCATTTCGGTGTGATCGGGATTGAGCAGCACGGCCCGAATCTGCTCGCCGATGCGGGTTGATCCGGGATCGCGCACGGCGACAACGTCCAATCCGCTTGCGACAAGGGCCTCGCGCAGAAGCTGCGACTGGGTGCTTTTGCCGCATCCTTCGTTGCCGTCCAGGACGATGAATTTGCCGCGGAGATTCTGCATGGTCGTTGGGTTTTCAGACACGGGCAAATGCCAAATATCTCCTTCTCATACTCGACGCAAGCCCCCGCCTGCAAACATAAGGGTGCCTGAGAATAACTTGTGCAATTTTTCTCGATCGTATCGCATGCTGTCCGCTCGACGCCGGTTCTGAGGTAATCCGAAGAGCCGGGTTTTACCGGGAAAGACCCGGCTCTTCGAAGATATCCTGCTAAATCTTGTTTTCCTGACAAGAATTTCGCGCCAAGAGGGCCAAGTGGCCAAGGTCGCCAAGAAGAAAAAACTAATTGGGTCGTTGCGCGAAGGTTCGATCTAACGCGGAAAATCTCTTCGACTCCTTCGTCGCTTCGTGCCTTCGCGTCAAACTCAAGTCGCTGGCACGATGGTTAGCAGCATTTTTCGCCAAACGCGCAAAGAAAAACTTCTGCCTTGGCCCTCTTGGCTTCCTGGCGCGCTTGGCGCATCCATTTTGGTTGCGGCCAGCGGCCGCGCTGAGGAGTACCTCAGAACCCGCGTGTTGGCGTCTAATTCAGCGCGAAAACTTGCATAGGTTATTCTCGGACGACCCGCATTGGCTTGACCCGCCGCGCCGCGCGCCTCTACATTCATCACCATGGACCCAGCGGCGGCCGATCTTCGTCAGCAATTTCTCGCCACGTTTGGCGGCGATGGGTCACCCGCCGTCATCCGGATCATTCGCGCGCCAGGACGGGTGAATCTTATTGGCGAACATACCGACTACAACGATGGGTTTGTTTTCCCGATGGCCATCGAGCCGGAGGTTCGGCTTGCGTGCCGGGCGCGAAGCGACGGGATGGTTCGCCTTGCGTCGGCGGCGTTCGCGAGGCAGATCGTGGAGTTTTCGGTCGTTAAGAAAGTGGTTGCGGGCGAGCCCAAATGGGCCAACTATTGCCGGGGGGTTGCCGCGGAGTTGCTTGGGGCGGGAATTGGGCTGGTGGGGATGGACGCGCTGATGGTGAACACCCTGCCGGTGGGCGGCGGGCTTTCCAGCAGCGCGGCGATCGAAGTCGGCACCGGCCGCGCGCTTTTGACGCTGGCCTCCCACGAAATGGAAGGCAGCCGGTTGGCACTCTTATGCCAGCGCGCCGAGCATATATTTGCCGGCGCACCGGTTGGGATCATGGACCAGATGATCGTCGCCACCGCAAAGGCGGGACACGCAATGCTGCTCGATTGTCGATCGATGGAGCGGAAATTCGTTCCGATCGATTCAAACGAACTGCGCGTGGTTATCGTCAACAGCATGGTCAAGCACGAACTGACTGGCGGCGAATACGGCCTGCGCCGACAACAATGCGAGGAAGGCGTGGAATTCTTTCACGCGCAGAACACAGCCGTGCGCGCCCTGCGCGATGTGACGACGGCGCAAGTCGAAATGGCGAAAAACGCGCTGCCGGATGTGATCTATCGTCGTTGCCGGCATGTCGTCAGCGAAAACGCCCGCACGACCGCGGCAGCGACGCTGATCGGCCAGCAGCGTTACGAGGAAGCCGGGAAGCTCATGCACGCCAGCCACGAGTCGTTGCGGGATGATTACGAAGTCAGCACGCCGGAACTGGATTTCCTGGTGACCGAGGCCATGAAAATTAGCGGCGTATACGGCGCGCGGATGACCGGAGGCGGATTTGGAGGCTGCATCGTGGCGCTGGTGCAGCCGCGATCGGTCGAGCCATTAACGGCTCATCTCGCCGCAGCGTATGCGAACACATTCGGGAAAGAGCCGGCGTCATATGTGACCTCGGCAACGGGCAGCGCAGGAATGCTCATGGAATGAATTGCCACAGGGCGGTGTATGCAGCGCGAACCAGGCCGCGCACGGAGGGTAACTCGGGTAACTCCGGCAGTAAGCGGGTTTCGCCCGAGGCGCTTAACCAGGGAGTAGCCTGCTGCCCCGGATTGCGATTTTAACCTTGTCGCGCGCTCCCGGCGACGATACCCTTTCTTTTCACATGTCCGACGGAGAATACGATCCATTTCCCACGACCCGGCGGGCTTTCACGCTCGTCGAATTGATGGTGGTAATCGGCATCGTCGCCGTCCTGCTCGGCATTCTTCTCCCCATGCTCGGCCGGGCGCGCGAACATGCCCAGACGGCCGCCTGTATGTCCAACCTCAGGCAGCTTGGCGATGCCAACCTCGCCTACGCCATGGCGAATGACGACGCGGTCGTGCCGATGGATTATCGCGACATGACCGTTGGCGCATCGGCCAACGGGTTTGCGGTGGCCGAGAGTTGGGCGACGATCCTGGTGGCCGGGAAATACGTCCCCTATCCGGTCGATAGCAAAACCTCCCCGCCTGACGCACCCAGCGTATTTCGCTGCCCCACCGGCAGCAGCGATTACACCGCGTTTTCCAACATTACCAGCGGCCTGCCCACCACCCGAACCGACGGCTTCGGCAGCACCGGGGCGATGACCATTTCAAAAACGTTAATGGCCGGCCGGGCGGTTTATGTCTGGTACGGAATCAACGGCAGCAGCAATTCTGAAACCTTCATGCCAATCAAGCGCATCCCGCCCGATAGCGGGAAGCCGACGATCGTGACGCACCTGTCGGCGATCAAAAAACCGTCCGACGTGGTTTTTCTTTTTGATGGAATTGCCGGGAACATGCAGAACGTCAACGCCAACCGCCTCAACGCCCGGCACAATCGCCAGACGCAAACCAACATTTTGTTTTTCGACGCCCACGTTGAAACCATCCCCACAGCCGACCTTCCCGGCGGCGCCGGAAACGCCGGCAACTCCAACCCAGGCGCAACAGCTTTCAGCCCCGCCAACCTGGCGAAATATCATCATCCGCTGTGGCGCCTGGATCAGTAACGATGTGCCTCGGCGATGAAGAAAAAAATGCTTTAGTTTTAGAATACTCCGCCAAAACATAGGCGAGCCGCCCATGCCACGATATGGCGCACAACATCCCCTGATTGAACATGTAATTTCGATTGAACCCTCCGGCGTTTCCTTGCCCGAGGCGACAATCCTGTTTTGCAGACCGCGCTCATCGCGGGCGCTGGCGGAGTGATTCCATGCAGAAATTATGCGTTGTTCTTTTGGCGTCGCTGGCGCTGGCGTTGGTGGGCGGTGCCGACGCGGCGGCGAATGATTCGCCGCCGCTTGGGTCGACGGCCTGGAAGCCGACCGCGGAAAATCCGGTGGGCTGGCGCGGCGATGGGACCGGGCGATTCATCGGCGCTACGCCGCCGGTGCAATGGGGGCGGACAGTTAAGGGGTTTTATGCCGGGCTGCAATGTCTTGGCGGAAAGCCGGCGGGGCCGGACAAGGCCGGCGAATTGCTCAATATGGGGTTCGTCCGCGACTGGGTCATCGTCGGGCCGTTCGATACCAGGGATTTCAAAACCGGAATCGATGAGGAGATCCTCAAGGACGAGGCCAATCTCGCGCCGACGGCGGGCGAAAAAGCGGGGAAAAATGCCTGGGAACACTGGCATATCTCCGTGGAAAACCAGAGCAAGAGCGATGGCAAATTATTGCTCGACTTCGCCCAGGCGTTCGGGAAAACCCAGCAGCAGGAGTGGCAGAACCACGCCGGCACCATGGAGCCATGGGCGGCCTACGCGCAAAGCAGCATCTGGTCGCCGGCCGCCGGGAAGGTTCGCCTGCGGATCGAAGGAAACAGCGCGCACAAGGCCTGGCTGAATGGGCAATCGATATTGATGCCCGTGCAATATCAGGCTTCGCCGGTGGTGGAGTTGAAGCAGGGTTGGAACAACCTGGTCGTGAAATGTGTTTCGAGCAAGGGAGGCTGGAATTTCGTCGCGCACATTGCGCCGGCGCCGCCTTACGAATATGAGACGAAGAATATCCAATGGATGACGCGCATGCCGGGACCGAGCTGGTGCTCGCCGATCATCGTGGGAGATAAAATCTTCGTCAGCGCCGACGGCGCTACCCTCGTATGCATCAACAAGGCGGATGGGAAAGTGCTCTGGATGCGCAGCACGACCTATTATCACGCGATCGATGCCGACGAGCAGAAAAAGTTTGCCGATCTCGAGCCGAAGGTGAAGCAACTGGATGAATATTGCGACGCCCTGCCGGCGATGATCAATGCCACCATCAGCCCCGACGGCATGAAGGCCGATGCGGATGTGGCACTCAACAAAAAGATCAAGGACAAGGTCGATCTGGAATATGCGATTCAGCAGGCGATGGCCAAGGCGGACAAGAAGAAATACGAAGCATGGAACAACGATGAAGACTGGTCGAAATATGTTCCCACCAGCGATGGCAAATACGTCTATGCCGCCTATTGGGGCGGGAACAAGGGCCTGGGCGCAAACGTGATGACCTGCTTCGACCTGGACGGCAAACGCATCTGGACCAAATTCCTCGGCCAAACCGGAATCAGCGAGCACGGCACGCATTGCTCGCCAGCTTTGTGCGGCAATTATCTGATATTCAAGTCCGGCGAAATGCTCTTTGGTTTCGACAAAGCCACCGGCAATATCGCCTGGAAAAAACGGATCAATGGCGGCCTTGGATCCAGCACGCTGGCAGTGCATATCGGCAGGGAAACGCTGGCCTATGTGCCGCAGGCGGGAATCTTCCGGCCATCGGATGGGACGCTGCTCTGGAAAGCGCCGGTGACGACTGACATCCCCACGCCGGTGATTCAGGATGGCACGATTTTCGGCATCGGGCAGGAGCGCTATTTCGTCTACAAGCTGCCGACGGAAATGTCCGATCCGCTGGCGGTGCAGACGCTGGTGAAGCTGCCCTGGAAGGATATTGAATATCACATGCCGGGCATTTTCACCGACAGCATCGTCGCTTCTCCGCTGTACGCCAACGGCTTGATCTACCTTCCCAGCCAGGGCGGCGCGATGAACGTAATCGACGCCAAAACCGGCCAGGGCGTTTACCATCATGCGATGGATTCGCTGAACCCGAGGCTGACGTGGGTCTTTGTCGTGGGCATCTGCTCGAGCGCGACCCTTGGCGGGAATAACATCTACGTTCGCGACGACCAGGGCCAGACCCTGGTGCTTGCCCCCGGCCCGCAATACAAGGAGCTCAGCAAGAACCTGCTGGTCGAATACGACAAGGATGGAGTCCAGCCCGAGGCGCAGAGCAACTTCTATTTCGAGGGAAGCCGAATCTATTTCCGCACGCGGGCATATATGTATTGCATTGGCGAGCGGTAATTGGCCTTTATCTGCAACGGCACCTCCCGATCCTGTTCCCGTATCACGGGCCTCTCGCGCCTCTCGCCCGTATCTGGAGCGCAGCGAGAAACCCCATGTTTTTCCGAGCAGCGGCAATTGTTCAAGAAAACCACGGGCGGGACGACCGTTTGAAAATAGAAGAAGCCTCCACGCCGGGGCAAGCGGCGCGCACCACACTCGTTAGCGAGAGCAATGTCGTCGCCGCGCCGCCTCGGATTTACCCAGCGCGCCGCAGATCCGATCTCGGCGCAGCGATGGAACTTGTTTGCAAGACGAAGCGTTACGCGCGCCACTTGCGCCGGCATTAAGGCGTTGCGCAAAAGCCGCTAAGTTTGTATCTGAATGACTTTGCGCAGTTCAGCGCTCCCAAGCTTCGTAGGGTCCGCACCACGGACCGTGTATTTCGACTCACACGTAGCGGTCCGCAGTGCGGACCCTACACGAATCGCGCAAGGTCATTTAGATGCCGGAAGCCGATCGCGAACCACGCCCCGATTTCTCAGCCGACGCCGCCCGGCAGACGTGGGAGCGCATCGCCGGCTGGTGGGATGCCGTTATTGGCGAAGGAAACGAATTCCAGCGCGAGCTGATCATGCCGGCGACCGATCGCCTGCTGGCAATTCAGACGGGCGATGCGGTTCTGGATATTGCGTGCGGCAATGGAAACTATTCCCGGCGGCTGGGCCGGGCCGGGGCGAAAGTGGTGGCGTTTGATGGCGCTGCGACATTTATTGATCGGGCGAAGACCCGTACCCAGATCGCCGATGGCGAGGTGCAATATCTTCTGCTTGACGCCACCGATAAATCGGCGCTCGATGCCCTTGGCCTCCATCGTTTCGACGCGGCGGTCTGCAGCATGGCGATGATGGACCTGCCAGTCATCACCCCGCTGCTTCGGTCGTTGCGGCGGCTTCTCAAGCCGGGCGGGCGGTTTGTGTTTTCCGTGCCGCACCCGTGCTTCAATTCCGCCAAATTGCGCATGACGGCAGAGATGGTGGAAGTTGACGGAAAGCTGAAGCAAATCTTCGGCGTTCATATCACCGAATATCTGCGCCCCACAGCCGAACTATCGACCGGCATCATTAATCAGCCCGAGCCGCACCCGCTCTTTCATCGCCCGCTGCATCTTTTGCTGGGAGAATGTTTCGCGGCGGGATTTGTGATGGACGGACTTGAAGAGCCGGCGTTTGCGCCGGATACGCCGGCGAAAAATGCTTTTTCGTGGGCGAAGCGCCCGCAGATTTCACCGGCGATGGTGGTAAGGCTCAGGTGAAATGCGCGTGCCGCCAATGAGGCGGGTGCCAGGATTGCCCGCGGCGCGCGATCTCATGTCAAACCCGTCGCCGGTGGACGACAATCGGGAAAACTGATTGAGGGGAAAATGTCACCATTCACAATGATTGAATTCAACGCGTCGGGCGGCACGGTAGCGGCCCGGGATTTGCAACTTCCTGCCGGACGTTTGTGCTTCAGCGTACTGTTCCATTCCGGCTCAAACAGCCGGCAGAAAGGACCTCATCATGCGATTCATTCAGCAATCGAAACTGATCCTGGGCCGGGTGTTCCTGGCGGGGCTGTTTGTCGGAACGATCTGGATGGGGTCGAGCGGCTGCGTGGACGTCGATCATGGCCACGATCACGACCACGAGCATTACGATCATGATCACGACCACGACCATGACCATGATCACGACTTCCATTAATTGGTTAATTTGTCAGTAAAACTGAACGCAAGCGAAGGCGTCATTATGACGGCGAACGCGATGGTTGCAGTGCCGCAACGGCGCCGCTTGCGTCTTCGCGATTTCACAGGTCATTTTAGGCGGTGGACTGCACTGCGCGACTGCGCAGCCTTTAAGCTTTAACCGGGCTGTACCGGTTCCCGCCCGGCGTGGGCCGTCTTGACTCCCTTTTGAACCCGCCCCATCGCTCCTCCGCAATTGCAACCCCCTTCCCGCGGGATATGATGGGACTTTCGCAGCTTTCGATCGTCGCACCACATTCGGAGCGGGATGTCCAGGGTGAGCTTTCCAGTGACGCGGCCCACCGGCCGAGCCATGCTTGTCGGAAACCCGGCAAGCCGCGCCGATTCCCTCTCGATTTTGACGGGGCTGGGGTACGCCTGCGCCGAGGCCGACGATGTGTATTCCGCTTTCGCGGATTTGTGCCGATCGGCGGACGCTTGCAACGCCGTCATTCTCAGCCTCGCGAGTTTATACAAGGAAGAGCTGCAGGCCATCGTAACCATCAAGCGGCGGTTTCCGCAGATGGAGGTTTGGCTGGCGCAGGCCGAGGGAAGACATGCCGCCATGATCGAAGCCATTCGGCTTGGGGCGGACGGCTTGCTGGCTGAAGACGGCTTGCATCGCATCGGGATGCCGACGCCGGGGAATGCAACCGGCGAAGGGCCTTGGCCGGATCCCGGCGATTCCGCGGGCGACCCCCAGGAAAAGCCGCACCCTTCGCGACCTGCGCGTTCCAATGGCTCATCGCGGCGGCGGAATATCCCCGTCGAGGATCGCGACGACCGCGACGAGTTCGAACTGGATTTGCCGGTGGGCGAGCCGGTATTGTCGGCCGAAGAACTTCGCGCGCTGCTGCAGGAAGAGCCGTTCCTTCCGCCCAGCGGCGATGATTAGCGGCCTGGCGTGAACGATTTGACATGAAGCGGCAGAAGACGAATTTGGATGGCAGGTCAGGTATGGTGCGCCCCTCTCCACAACGCGTGCTGATCATCGGCGACTCGCAACGCCAGTTGCAGTCGGCGATCGCGCAGGCAATCCCAGGCGCGCATGTCACCAGCGTTTCCACGGTTTTCGATGGCATTGGCGAGTTGTCGGTCAATACCTACACGACGATCCTGGCGGCGGCCGAGCCGATCGAGCGCCGGCCCGAGCCGGCCGTCCGCATGCTGCGGCAACTGGCGGGCGATGGAAAGCTGGTGCTGTTCGGGCATCCGACGCTGGAGATTTTGTCGCGAAAAATGCTCCAGTTTGGGTGCGATGATTACATCATCACCCCGGCCAAGAGCGGCGAATTGCAACAATTGTTCGAAACCCCCTCGCTTCGCCTCACATCCGGCGAAAGTGCCGAAACCAACGGTTCGTCAACGCATTCAGCTTCAACCGCGCCACAGGCCGGTCCATCGGAAGCGCCAGAGCCGATGCCTGAAGCAGCCCAGCCGACAATGCCCATCACGCCGCCGGCTTCAGTCCCGGTTTCGGATCAAAACCTCACGCAGGTAAGCGACATCGGTGATCCCGACAATAAAGGGGATGAAAAGGCGGCCGCCAATTTTGAATCGGCGCCTGGAAGCAGCCCCAAACCAAAGGGCATGGAAACGGCCGAGCTGGAAACCGGCTTGGAATTTGAGCCCGAATCGCCAGAGCCGTCACAAGCTGCCGCGGCATCAACACCCGCCCCGCCGCAGGCGCTGCCGGAACTGCCATTCGCCGACATTTTTCTCGACGCGTTGCTGCAATCGCCACACGATGCGCCGCAGGCGGCGGTGCGGATGCTCAATGTGCGTCTCGCGCCGCATGTCGAGCTGCGGCTCGTGTCCCCCAAGGCGCCGCCGATCGAGATTCCGGTGGGCTGTCATGTTTATTCGCATGCCGTCCTGGCCGGGACGGCTGACGCCGGCACGCTTCACTTGTTTGCCTTTTCCGGCGACGACAATACCGAAGTCCAGGGGATTCTGGCGCAACTCGCGCATCTGATCGGAAAAGTCGCCAGCCTGAAACAGCGCAGCAGCCGCCTGCAAAAGCTCTCCATCACCGATGATCTGACGGGAATTTACAACGCCCGCTATTTCAAGCATTTTCTGACGCGATTGATCGAGCGCGCGAAAAACGAGCGATTCAATGTCACGCTCCTGCTTTTCGACATCGACGATTTCAAGAAATACAACGATTTGTATGGCCACGGCGCCGGCGATGAGATTCTCAAACAAACCGCCCGGCTGATGCGCCGTTGCTGCCGCGAGCATGATCTGGTGGCACGAATTGGCGGCGACGAATTCGCTGTTGTTTTCTGGGACAAGGAAGGTCCGCGCCAGCCGCTCGATCCGAGCAAAGCTGCCGCGGTTTCCCGCGCTCCGCAAACGCCGGTGCAGATGTTCGAGCGTTTCAAGCGCCTCGCCGCCGGCAGCGATTTCGCCGGCCTGGGCCAAAGCGGCCGCGGAAAACTAAGCGTCAGCGGGGGCCTGGCCGTCTACCCCTACGACGCCCGCGACGTCCCCAGCCTGATCAAAGCCGCGGATGATTATTTGATGTTCAAGGCCAAGAAGGCGGGGAAGAATTCGGTGTATCTGGTCGAAGGCAAAGAAAACGGCGGCCCGAAAACGGAATGACCTGGTTTCAAACTGAATGCGCCATACTTGACGCGAAGGCGCGAAGAGGACGAAGGAAACAAAGTAGTCCGGGCGTCAGTAATGGTAGGACTTCGGCGAGGCCTGTGGCTTTGTATTTCGCGCGAGGAAGAGGTTTAACCACGGATTTCACGGATGTACACGGATAAGAAAGCACTTTGATTTCGTTCCCATCCGTATGTATCCGTGAAATCCGTGGTTAAACCTCTTGCCCGTTTCCGGTCAATGGGTTGTGGTGCGTAAGGAATCGAAGAAGTCCGTGGCTTAATAATAGAATCTCTTCGCGACCTTCGTGTTCTTCGCGCCTTCGCGTCAAAAATTCAGATGGTGTGCACATCACTGAGGGGGTCGGCTTGGGTTTACCCGCCTGACCATGTGAACGAGGCGTACACCTGCTTCACTTCAGGCATTTCTCCGCCAGCTCGACATAATGCCCCGGCAGCCAGCGCATGTATTGCAAATTCTTTTCGCTGACCGGTCGCGTGATTCTTCCCGGCACGCCCATCACCACGCTGCCATCCGGCACCTCCATGCCCGGCGGAACAACCGGCCCCGCGCCGATCAGGCATTCCTTCCCAACCCGGCTGCGGCCCAGCAAAATCGCGCCGATGCCGATCAGGCTTCCGCGCCCGACAAACGTGCCATGCACGACTGCGCGATGGCCAATGGTGACGTCGTCCTCAATGGTATTCGGGATGCCGGCATCGCAATGAATGCACGCCCCATCCTGCACATTGACGCGCCGGCCGATGGTGATCGGCGCGACATCCCCGCGCACAACGGCGTTAAACCAGAAGCTGGCAAGCTCGCCGATGGTCACATCGCCCATGATGGTGGCATTGTTGGCGACGAAATAGTTTCCCGTGGTTTTGGTGAAAAGGGGCATGGACAAATGGTAATGGGGCTGGGGGAAAGTAAAAGCGGGCGGGCCGGAGGGTCACCCAAGGCCCCGTGATTCACATCGCGGAAGGAAATCCAATCAACTGACATCGAATACTGCGTCGTCGTGATACCCGACGAGTAACAGGAGGTTGCGGCCGCGAGCGAGCTTCCGAACCTTCGCATCAGCCGCCGACTTTTTTAGCACGCTTGTCCAGTCCATTTTCGGCGACAACGCCGTTTCCACTTGGAAACTTTCCGGCCCTTCCCAAATAAAATCCCCGAGCTGCTGTAGATGATCCGGGTTCGAGCAGTCGAACGAAGCTTTGGAAAGGGCAGAAAATCCAAACGCGCACAGGCTAAGAAACTCAACCTCGCGCCGCGTTTTCGGTTCTGGCGAATAGCTGAAGCTCCATTCCACGTACACGGCGGTCATCTGTTCCGGCAGCGCCGCAAGCTGGTCCAGCAACCATTGTGATATTCGACGGGCTGGATTCTCCACTTGTACACCTCTCGGGACGGCTGAATCCCCGTCCTGTATTGCTCATCCCGATACATGCGGTTGCGGCGACGAACGCCTGCCGCTATCCCACATTCATCGCCGCCAGCGAGTCTTCCAGGTCCTTCTGCTGCTGCTCGGCTTTTTGCCTTAGCGCCTTGGTTTCGTCCTTTAGCTTCTGAAGCTGCGTTTCCTGCGTGTCGAGCTCCTTTTCCAGCCGCTTGTAATAATCGCTGCTGGCGGCAACGGCCTTCATGTTGTCGCGGATGCGGTTTTGCTCCTGGGTGATTTCGTTGGTCTGCTGCTGGCGATCCTGAATCTGGCGCTGCGTATCCACCAGCGCGTACTTCAGCTTGGCCACATCCTGCAACGATTTTTTCACCGCGTCGGGGATCTGGGCCGTGCGAAGATAGATTTCGATCTGCCCGGTATCCATCGGCAGAATCGCGATCCCCTGGCTGCTAACCAATTCCTCCTGCACGGCCAGGGTCTTGGTTTCGTTGGCCGGGACAGATTCCTCAAAACGGTAGAGCGTATCGGTTGATTCCTGCGCATGTTCCGGCTTTACCAGCGTCCACCCCTGGCGCTTAGGGTGCTCGATGAGCAATGTTCGGTCGGCTTTGCCCTTGTTCTGGGCGACGTAGTTCTGGTGAAAAATCTGCTTGTGGGTCAACTCCAAAACGCCTTTGACGATCTTGCCAGTGACCAGCGTTGAATCGTTGGTCTGGTCGTTGTTGTGAATGAGAAGATTCTGGTCGATGCCGTAGCTGAGAAGCCGGCTCTGGGTGTTGGGCAGGTCTTCGATGGTGGCATCGCCGGCGTAGGCGCCGGCGTCGAGAACGGTGATCGGTCCCTGCGGCAGAAGTTTGCCTGTGGTATTGGTCAGCCGCGCGCCCAAGAGCGGATGATCGGGCAAAACACCGGCGTTGTAGATGCTCAGGCGGGTGGTTTTTACCGTGTCGGTGATGATGGGAATCATCGCCGATTTTTGCCGGGGCAGGCTGACGTCGCCGACGGTGTATTGGAAGAATTCGCCCACGCTGGCGCCGGATGCGAGCGAGGAAACCGATTTGGTGATGTCCATCGGCGCGTTGTAGGGAGCCGAGCCGGCCTTGGCCATCCCCGCCCCTCGATTGGCGCGAAGCCGGCTGGCGCCGAACGAGGACGCTCCGGGTGCCATCGGCGCAGGCGCTGGCACGGCAGCGGCATCATCCGCAAGCTCCCTGGTGTTTTGCGCCGCGATTCCGCCGCCATATCGCTGCGGACGCAGGCTCGCAAACAGTTCCGGCTCAACCACCGGCCGGGCAATATAAAGCGGCTGATACAAATCCTCGATAAAGCTGATCGGCCTGCCGCTCACCAGCGACAACTGCACATTTTCCCAATCATTGTCCGTCTGATTTTCCACGATCGCCCATCCTTGCAGCGATCCACCCTTGCCGGCATTTTCTCCATCGCCCTTCTTCTCGTCGGGTTTATCCTTCTCCGCGTCCTTCTTAACCCCGCCCGGCGTTTCGTTTTTCGCGTCCGGCGTCAGCACCAGCCGATAGCTGGCTTTCCACACGGGCGCTTCCACCACGTAGCCGATGCGAACGCGCCGCTCGCCCTGCCCGTTAAAACGAATGGCGACGGGCTTGCTGTCCTGGTCGCGCGCCGCCGCCACGGCCGCCAGTGCCTTGACTAATTCCTGCTGCAACTTCGGATCATCCAGTTTGATCTCGCCCACCGTATCGAGTTCCACCGGCTTGATCGCCCCGCCCGGCAAAAGCAAATCCAGCACCCACACATCCACGACTTGCTTATCCCCCGCCGGCTTTTGCTTTTTCTCCACCGCCAGGATTTTCCCCTGCACCTGCCCCTGCGGCAGCGTTGCCGTCACGCTCGCCCCGCGAAGCTGCGACAGCAATTCATTCAACGGCGGAGCCGTGCTGAGATCGACATCAAAGCTTTTCAGCGTATGCGCCAGCGGCTCTTCGCTGGCGTAAGTCACCGAGGAAATCTTTCCCTTGTCCAAATCTTCCAGCAGCAGGCTTTTGAGGATGTCATTAATCTGGGCGGTTTTGAAATGCAGTTCGGTGTAGCCGTCGCCTTTGACGGTGCCGTAATGCTCGAAATACCCGACGCCGCTGGTGTAAAGCACCACCTGCTTGATCGGCACCGCCTGCTGGTCGGCAACCGGCTTTTCCGCCGGTGCCGGAGGCTTTACCTGACCTTGGGCAGTAACAGTTGGAAGTGCGACGGCGGAAATCGCAGAAGCCAGAATCGCGGCGGCGAGTGAAGAGCGCATGGTTGGGCCTTTCGAGTTTCGTTGACAAGACGTCCCATGAAATGGACGCGAGGCCGTCTCAAAAGTTTCAGCAATTCAAGACTGTTTACCGCTCCAGCCCGCGAACGAGGAAGCCCAAAACGATGGCGGCGGCGATCATGCCCAGAATAATCGTAAGTGTCAGCCCCATCGCCTCGCGAAAGACGGCTTTCATCGATTTGCAGCGGGCCGACTTGTAGACGATCGACACCGCCACGCACAATGGAATGAGAAGCCACGGCCAGCGCCCATTTTCCCAAGCCGGCAGCGGGTCCATGAACGGGCGATAGGCTTCGGCGATAATCATTGGGAACATGGGTAAATTCATACGGCCTCCGTACGGATGGCGCGATGGGATGAGTCGATGATCGCCAGCAGGTTCAGCAATCCAGCCACGGCGGTGTAAAGGATACCCAGCTCGTTCACGCGCGAATGCGATCGCACCGCGACGTAACCCTTGCTGGGATGCTCCGGATCGATCGGCCGGGCGACTTGAACCGCCCACCAGTCGCACAGCAGGTCCATCGGGCCAAAGAGAAACTGCGGAATATTCCACGGCTTGGACCGCAATTCCTCCACCGGATGCTCGTAAAATGTCCAACCGAATTGCCTGGCGCCGTCGGTCGACGAAGGAGGCTCGGTCGAGGTGTGGGCAATCGGCACGGAATTACCGTTTAGGGTTCCATTGACATACCAGGAGAATAATTTGTGACCATGCGGGTCATATCCCGGCACTTCCAGGCAGCGAATGCCCCCGATGAGCAGGCCGAAGAAAAAGAGCAAAATGATTGTGATACCGACGGTCATGCCGCGGGCATAATCTTTAAGCAGAAGATACCCCGCGCCAGGAAGAACCCAGGCGGCCAATGCCACCAGTGCGGGGGAAGCCGTCGAATCGGAATGCGGTTGGTCAGCCATCAGGGCGGATACTGTATCCGGACAGGGAGTTAGGGCAAGCGGAAGGATAGATCAAGCAGCACGAATCCCATCTGTGTAAGTATACCCAATCAGGTGACGGGCCGGGCAGAGGTAACCTGTCCCGCGAGAAATGTTACCGTCAGCTTGTCTCCGGTCGCCGGCACGCGTCCCTTTAGGGCATGCTGCGGCACTTTGAGCGAGGCGAGCGTATTGTCGCTATCGCCGGCACGCACGATGTGCAGCTCGTAATATTGGTCGCCATGAATGGCGAATGGCCGCACGTCCTTCACTTCAACCGACCAGCTTCCGAACATGGGTGGGTTCATGATGGTGGATTGTAGGGCGGGTCATTGGAAAGTTGCGAGGGGCGGATGCGGTTTGAGCGCTTTACTTCCTCATGATAGCCGAGGGCGGAAGCCCCCGGGATCTTCGGAACTTCGGGAACATTTTGTAGCGCAAGGGGAATCAATCCCCATCGCGGAAATCGCGGAGCGCGACGCCTCCGGTGCTTCCGCACGCGGCTATCATGAGGAATTCAGATCGCATTTTGCTGCGGATTTAAATGCGCGACAGAGTCAGCTCGAACGATTTTACACCCGTCGAAGCGCCCAGCATGGTGCAGCAATCGGCCGCGGCCCGATTCGCTAGTTTTCCCGCGTTCTCCAGGGGCATGTTTTTGCATAAACCGGTGAGTAACCCGCCGAACCACGTGTCTCCCGCGCCGGTGGTGTCGACAACGTCGACTTTGTAGGATGGGACCATCACCCCCTGCCGGCCATCGTCGAGATAACATCCCTCGGCGTCGAGCTTGATGCCGACCAACCCCTGCTTCATGTGCTTGCGGAATGCATAAACCATCTTCGCCGGGTCAGTTTCCCCCGTCAGGGCGGCGGCTTCAGTGCGGCTGGGGGCGAATAAATCGAGATATGGCAAAATCGGATCAAGCAGCGCGCGGTCCGCCGGGGGATTCACCGTGTCCAATGCGATCTTCACATGCGGGGCAAACTTGCGAAGCGACGCCAGCGCCTCGGGCAACGCCGGCGTCAGCGCCGGCAGCAGCCCAAAGTAGCCGATCTGCACCCACTCGCATTTCGCAAACACCGGGAAGCATTTCGCGAATGCATCCGCGTCAAGCAGCGTCGTTGCGCCTGGCGTATGAAAAAATACCCGCTCGCCGCCCGGCTCGACTGCCACCAGCGATGCGCTGGTCTGCGCCCGCGAAGTTGTGAACACCGCCGACGTGTCCAGCCCCGCATGCTTCAGGCGATCGACGACGGCCGACCCCAGAACATCTTCGCCGACCAATCCAGCGGCGGCGACGCTCATCCCGAGCTTCGCCATGGCGACGCCGGTATTGCTGACATTCCCGCCGGTGGTGAGGGTGATGGAACGGAGGATTTGCAGTCCGCCCGGCGCCGGGGGCTTGCGCAGATCAACCGGTTCCCCGATCACATCCGCGACGATGAGTCCAAAGATGGCAGCGTGCATTTGCAAGCGCAAGTGGTCCAACGGTTAGCCGCGACGCGAAGCGGAGCGCGTGATGTGGATAAGCGAGCAGCGATTATTGCAGTGGGCGCCCCGTCAATTGAAGCAGGGCAACGCGCCGAAACCGCAGACTCCGAATCGCGCTCCGCTGCGCGTCGCGGCTAACCACATACCGCTCCATTCAATCATCCTCATTCTCATCCACCACCACATTCCCCTTCTCATCCACGATATCAATATGCGTGAACTCGTCGAGATTCAGCGTGGTTATTTCCCCGTCGGCTTTGCGAAGGGTCAGACGATCAAGCCAGAGCTTGTCGCCTTTGCCGTGGGCGTACCAGCTTCCGGTTTGCTTTTGTTCGAAGGAAACGATGGTGCCGGTGACTTCGGTGTCCCACGAATAATGCCGGGCGGCAATCTGCTGCGTGACCTTCACGCGCACGCCGGGCTTGAGAGTGCTTGGAATCGTATCGTGCATGGGTGGGAAAGTTACGGGTTTAGAGGGAAAAGGTCAAAGGGAGCCGCTGCGTCAGCGGGGACGTGTAACCCGCACCTTCGTTTTTGAGTCGCCAGAGCGGTTTTTACCCAAAATTACCCATTCCAGGCGAAAAAATGGGTAATTTATCAAATTATTGCTTTTTTACGTCGTATCATGCGATCCCCAAAACACTTGCGCCAATGATACTCGTTACACAGCTCCACGGAGGTGTGTAAAAGGAAGTCCAAAGTGCCGGGCTTGTCAGGTGGAAAATGAGAATTCACTACCAAGCTACGGCCGCGCATTTTGTAACGAGCAGATCATATTCGCTGCGCGAATATCGTTCCGGGGAGCTTGTCTGGACTGAGGTTTATCGCCCCATATCAGCAAAACTGAAGGTCACCGGGATCTCAACATCCGGATGCAGGCTCTTGTGCACCGGACAATGCATGGCGGCGTCGCGCAGCCTTCGTTGGTCGTCAGCCGACAGGGGTTTTGGCACGGTGATTTCCACGGTTAGCTTTCCAATTCGCCGAACGGGTTGGGTGATCATTTCCTTTTGCACGCGAACGGTTGCGCCGGTCAGATCGATTTTAAAATTCCGCGCGGCAATTCCCATGATCGTCAGCATGCACGAACCGAGGGCCGTGGCGACCAGATCGGTTGGCGAAAAGCTTTCACCCTGGCCTTGATTGTCCCTGGGGGCATCGGTGATGAGGCGCGTGCCGGAGGGCTCGTGGATAGCGCTGGTTCGAAGGTTTCCTTCGTAGGCAAGTTGAATTTCAACCATTGGATACATCCCTCACTTTGTCGACTTCCACGGGAAACCCGCCGGGCGCGTTGCCGGCGAGCCGGTTTGGTGCGGCGTCGGTATCCTCCTTCAGATAGCGTGCGCCCCACAGCCAGAATATTCCAGCAATCGCCATGACGACAATCACCACGTAAAACACCGCATTCCAACTATACGTGCCAATGCGTCCCAAGATCGGCGGCGAGGTTGCGTCCCCCAAGGCATGAATCAGCAGAATGTTCATCGCAAACGCCGTCCCGCGCACGGAGGGATGCGTGACGTTTGCCAGGATGGTGTTCGAGGGGCCGGTGTTAAAAAACAGGAAGAAAACCGCCAGAAATAGCATGATCCATGCCCATGGAAACGGCTTAAAGGGCAGATAAAGCATGAGCAGCAAAAACGGGCAGGCGATCAAAATACTAATGCCTGAAACAAGGAAATAGGAACTGGCGAACCTCTTTCGCAGCGCGTCGCCAAGCATTCCGCCCAGCAGCGTGGCCGTCAGTCCGCCGACTGCTGATATGACGCCGAATTTGAATGTTACGCTTCCCAGATTCCCCTCGTCCACATTCCGAATCTGCGTCAGATACTTCGGCATCCAGAACGAGATTCCGCCGATGGCGAACGTCATTGCCGTCATGCCCGCGCAATCCAGCATGTACGAACGGTTGCGCAGCAGGGCGAGATAATCCTGCTTCCCCGCCTTGCGCGATGATGCGTGATCGGCCATACCTCTCGGCGGCTCTTTCATGAACAGCGACCATGCGCCCAAAATCAAACCCGGCACGACCACCGCGTAAAATGCCGACGGCCACCCATATCGCCCGGCAAGCATTCCCCCCAGCACATATCCAAGCGATGCGCCAACCGGAATGGCCATGTAAAACCAGGCCAGCACTGCGCCCCGCCGTTCGACAGGGTAGTAATCCGAGATCAAAGTTGGCGCGGCCGGGCCATAACCGGCCTCGCCGACACCGACGAAAAGCCGGGTGATCATTAGCAAGGTGAAGCCGCCCGCCGTGGCCGCAAGCCCCGAGCAGCCTGTCGCCAGACTCCACAAAATAACGCTGATTCCAACGATCAGCCATCGCCCCGTGCGATCGGCCAGATATCCAAAAAATGGCGCGGTCACCATGTAAGAGGCCATGAACGCCGTTGCCAAAAGCCCCATCCAAAACTCGGGGCTGTTGTTCCACCTCAGAAGAGTCTGAACGGCCGGCGAGCGATTGGAACCGAAAAACTGCGTTTCAATTTTCGGCTCGACTGCCGCGAGCACGAATCGATCGATGTAATTAAAGAGGTTGATCGAAAGGAGCAATACCAACGCCATGGTCCTGGCAGACGTGATTACAGGGGCGACTTTGTCTTGCTCGGGAATTGTCCTGGACATTCGCCGTCATCTTGCCCGTGAGCGCTGGCACTGGCAAGCGGGATGCGGGGAAATCGCGCCGTAGACTGCGCAGTCGCGCTCTCGTGTGGCTTTGAGTTGACCTCAAGGGACGATTACTCGACGCCCCGACGGCGTTCTTGGTATAATCGAAATGAATGATTGCCGTTCTGGATCAAAATCGTGCGGAGTTAGGTGCGCTTTGCGCACACTACGGCGTTGTCAGGCTTGATGTGATCGGATCGGCCGCTCGCGGAAATTTTCGTCCCGATCAAAGCGATATCGATTTTGTAGTAGAGTTTTCGAATCTTACACCGCAGAACGCGGCTGACCGCTATTTCGGGTTGCTTGCCGACCTTGAAGATCTGTTTAGTCGCAAGATCGATCTGATCTCGTATACCGCCCTTCGCAACCCCTATTTCAAACAAGTGATCGATCGAACGCGGGTATCGCTCTATGCCGCCTGAAATCGCCAAACTACTTTGGGACATGGTTACGACTCGATTGATGACGCGACGACTTGGGGAGTCATCGAAACCAAACTGCCGTTGCTTCGTCAAGAACTGACAACCTTGATGGCGAATCCATAGCGGTACATGATCGATTGGGGATCAACTCATCCACGTGGTCGATTTGAATAGATGACACCCACGCTCATTTGCCCATCGGCACTTCCAGCGGCGACAGCCGTTGCGGTGCGCTCTTGTCGGCATGCGGAACCAACACGAGAAAAGACGGGCTGGCCAGATGCTGGCCGCTACGCAGCGTCTTGACCATTACTTCCCCATTGATGGCATGCTGCGGATAGTCGGCAATTGCCTTGGCGAGGGTGGGGTCGAGAATTTCCAAGCGGGGAGCGATGGTCGTGAGTTCGGTGCCGTCGCGATCACGCATGAGAGGCGTCAATCTCAAGGGCAGCGGCTCGCTCGGGACGAAGAGCGTAGCCGTTGGGTCGCGCGTGGAGGCGGCGGAAGACGCCTGGCGCTTCACGGCGGTTTCGGGCCAGATGCCGATGCAGATGGAGCTGATCGTTTCGCCGTGATAATAGTACGCCTGCGCCCCGGCCCCGCGCGCTTCTCTGACGGCGTCGACCGCCAACTGCTTGCGATCTGATCCTCGATATGCCGCGATTTGCAGTGACCAATATGCCGCGGCGGGCGCATTGGCCAGGTTCCATTCAGCCGGCGCGGGCGGGTCGGGCCGATCGATCGGCACGAATATCACCAGCGGAAACCTGCGATTGCCGGCCTTGTCCAGCAACCCGGCGATGAGCCGGCGGTCAAGTTGTGCCCGGGTGTAATCCTGCAAATCGCTATGGCTGTCATAGGCGCGGTAATAGCCGCACAGCAGAATGCTTTCGTCCTTGTTATGCACGATGTGCCAGGTGTGGATGCCGGTTTCCGCGGTCAATTCGATCTGCAATCTTCGGGCGGCCTGAACGTGATCGGGCGTTCGAATCACATCGCGTCGAGGTTGGACGAATCTGCGATTTAGCGGGCTTCATTGAGGCCTCACTTGATCGCGCCGATCTTACCAAAAATCGATCGCATCGCGACGTTGGCGGTCAGGATCGTAAACTCGTTGCCGCTACGCATCATATCGTTAAGCAACTTCCCCGAAAGGTGACACATTCTCTGGTATCGTCGCCGCTGTCGCAAAAACTCACGATACCCCTCTTTTGGTTCCGATAACCTTCATGGCATGGCGCTTTTGTGCCAAGGAGAACCCATGAAGAACTGGCTCGACACCATGAATCGGCTGCATGCGGCCCGCAAGGCGCGCGAGGAATTTCTCATGCGCGAGTTTATCGACCGCTCGATTATCGGACCGATGCTCCTGGATCGGCTGGCCGCCGATTTGGCCGCGGGCAGGTCGCGGATGCAAACGAATATCCGGTCTATGCAGGCAATGACGGGGATTGCCGATGATCTTTACCTGGAGTAGGTCGCTATGGCCCGAATTACATCCAGTG
>DASRRM010000534.1:0-8900 GCA_035695715.1 Tepidisphaeraceae bacterium | reverse complement strand
TTCCAGGTCTTCAATACCTCAAACGTTCCCGGATTGGCTTCGAAAAGAGCCTGTCGCGGATAGTCGAACAGATATTGCACCCGGCTTGCGCGAAGGAAATCGCCCATGGCGTCTTCCGGCTTTCGCCCGGTCGCGGCGATATATCGCTGATAATGCGGGGTTGTCAGACCGGTGCGGTCCACCAGCGTGAAATCGGTGTACGTGCGCAATGCCCCGGCGGGTTCCATGGCCACAACCGCGCCGGGCGGTAAATGCACGGCCATCCACTGACTCGGGCGCACGTGAACCTGGAGCATTTCTTCGGTGTCCTGGGCAATCTCGTGGATGGCCGGGATAATCGCCAGCATGACAACGCCGACGGCTATTATCATGGACGAGGCGGGCGCAATCGCAGCGACTTTCGCGGACCCGGCCGTGCCAAGCGCGTTTTGCAGCAGTGCGACGGCCGCTAGAACATAGGTGAGCGTCATGGCGGGCCAGAGATATGAAACATAGCGGTCGTGGACGTTGAAATTATCCAGACCGGCGACGGCGCGCACCCCCAGGAACAGCGTAATGCCCAGCGGAATCAGAAAAATGCCCGGCTGCTGGCGAGTCTTGCGGTAGAAAATAATCGCCGCCAGCCAACTGCCGGCCAAGGCCCTTCCCCAGTTGTTATTGAAGTTTTGATTGAGAGAATTGAGCAAAGCCGACGGGGAATTGAGCCAGTGCAATTCGACGCGTGCGCCCAGGGCCGAGGGTTGCCATTGACCGGTCGTTAGGCGCAACGGAAGGAAGACAAGGGCCAGGATCGCGGCAAAGAGGCAATAGCCGGCGATCGTCGCGCGAAGGCGATTGGCCATCGGCAGACTTTTTTGAAATAACGTCACTGCGGGAACAAGGACGGCGATCGGGAAGAAATCCGGGCGCGTGCCGGCTAATCCAGCCGCCAGCATGGAGGGAAGCAATATTTTCGTGGCATGGGCGGCCCGCCCATGTTTCATTGCGCAAGACATCGGCAGGCCGCGACTCGACTGAGCTCGCCGAAGTCCGATGCCACTACTTTGGCAGGCCAGTGCTGCCAATGATGTGACGATGAGCGCCGACAGCGGATTCTCCATCCCGCCCATCTGGCCCCAGAGAAAGTTTTCCGAGGCGCACATCAGCATCAGCGCCAAAAGAATCACCGATCCGATCATCACCCGGCTGGTAATCTTCAGGCGATTGCAAACGCCTGCGACGGCCCCGCTCATCACCGCGCCGGTGAGGGTGAAACAGATGCCGGAGATGATCCAGGTATTGAGGACCAGCGTGGCCGGCGATTTCGGCAGCGCGATCGTCAGCAGCCGATACCCGGCCAGCAGCACATAATAGAACAAAATGCCCGTTGTCCCGGCGGAATGCTCGCCAACGTTGTAGGAAAACGGGCCAGCGCCGGGAGTGAAGGCCATTTTCACGTAACCGGTGTAGATGTAGGAATCATCGCTGTTGAAAGCGAGGATGCCGGTGCGGGCATGGACGATGATCGCGCAGATGATAAAGAGGAGGGCGCAGAAGATAGCGCCGGCGCATGTCCAAAACTTCGTCCGAGGCGGGTCCATTCAGTAAGCTTCCAGAGAAATCGCGAAATCGCAAGCGACGTCTCAGCGGCACTGCCCAGGACTGAATATCACCGACACAATTGCGGTGCAAATATCGAACGCGAATTCGCCCTTCCGTTATCGGATACACTCTGCGCGGTCTGCCTGCTTTAGCAGGCCGGGGCCAGGCCCGCTAAAGCGGGCAAACCGCGCAGGAGAGCGGGAATGGCGCATTTTCCGATGGGACGCGCAACGTCGCTTGCAATTCTGACGCTCCGATAGTTCAAGTTCGACCTCATCGCGTTTCACGCAACCCTTGTCTTCACCGTTCTTATCATTATAACTCCCCTTCAACCAACAGCGCGTAAGGACGGTGACATGTTTGGCATCGGGAAACGCGAGGAGCCCCCGGCGGGTCAACCTCGCGTCAGTACCCGGCTATGTACTGGCACATTCAACGGAAAATACCCCACCGTCGGGCTTTACGATTGCCGCGAACGCAAGGTGTGGGTCTGCAAACCGTTGGCTGGCCAGGCGATCCGCACCTCCCATGCGCGCCTGATTACCGGCTCGGACAACGCCGTCAGCACCGCCTGGAAAGACCGCTTTCTCTGCTTCTGGTTCTATACCCCCAACACCGGCGAAGGATACATCCACGGCTACCCCATCGAATGGGATGAAGCGCAGCTTCTGGTTCGCATTGATGGAAACTGGGACTATGACCGCCAGCGGCTCATTCCCCCCGAAATGGAAGACCAGATCAGCGAGAATCTCGAACGCCAGCACAAGCAAGGCGAACGGATTTTCGAGTTCTTCAAGAATTGTAAGCTCAAGTATCCATTCAGCCTGCACCTGGTTGGGCAGCGCGCGACCGATTCGCTTTTTTATGTCAAGCGAGTCGAGGCGGGGAAGTGAATGGATGAGGGGTAATTAAGCAGAATTCATCATTCGATCACGCCGGGTACGAGCTGAAAGCGAGGCCCCGGATTCTTCGCGGGCCAGCAGAATCCGCGTCCTCGCTTTCAGCTCGTCCACGGCGTGAACCGAACAACGACCGCAGAGCCCGACCGGACATTCGCCGCGAAGAGGAGTAGCCCCCGTAGCCCGTTCACCTCAATTAACCCCCTCACCCTCGATATTCTCGGCCGGAGCGTGATGGAATCGGCCGATAGTAACGAATATAACGCCTTGAGTGGCTTTACTATTTGGGCTAAATAACCGATCTAATTGAAGGGCTGTATCGCACTTTGCGCTTGGCTTTCCGCTGTTTTAACAGGTGATTTTTTTCATGGCTGACTCCGTTCCCACGATTCGTACGTTTCAGGTATTTCCCGATCTGCCGGTGGAACTCGAGCCGTTGCTCGAGCTGGCGAGAAATCTCTGGTGGGTGTGGAATCCCGATGCCGTGGAGCTGTTTCGGCGGCTCGATCGCAAATTGTGGGAGGATGTCTATCACAATCCGGTGAAAATGCTCGGCACCATCGCCCAGGCAAAACTGGCCCATGCCGCGGCGGATGAGGGATTTATCGCCCATCTCAATCGCGTGCATGCCACCTTCAAAGAGCATATGGATGGCAAAGGGTGGTTCAGCGAAGCCCACGGCAATAATCCGGATCTGCTGATTTCCTACTTCTCGGCTGAGTTTGGACTGCACGAATCATTGCCGATTTATTCCGGCGGCCTGGGAATCCTGGCCGGCGATCACCTCAAAAGCGCCGCCGAGCTCGGGTTGCCACTCGTCGGCATGGGATTGCTCTATCGCAATGGATATTTCCAGCAATACCTGTCGGCTGATGGCTGGCAGCAGGAAGCCTATCCCGAGCTCGACTTTTACAATCTCCCGGTTGAGCCGATGCGCCACGCCGACGGGTCGGAGGTTCATGTTCAGGTAGAGTTGCCGGACAATACGGTGCATTGCAAAGTCTGGCGGGCGAATGTGGGGCGGGTGCCGCTTTATCTGCTGGATACCAATCTGGTTGAAAACGCCCCCGCCGACCGCGAGATTACCGCCAAGCTTTACGGCTCGGGAAACGACCTTCGCATCAAGCAGGAAATCGTGCTGGGCATCGGCGGGGTTCGGGCGCTGAAGGCCCTGAACATTCCCGCCACCATTTTTCACATGAACGAAGGCCATAGCGCCTTTTTGGCGCTCGAGCGCATCCGCAACGTTCTGGATACGTCGCAGCTGACCTTTGACGAAGCCCGCCAGCAGGTGATGAGCACCGATGTCTTCACCACGCACACGCCGGTGCCGGCCGGCATCGACACCTTCGCGCCGGAAACCATGCTGCGGTTTTTCCGCGCGATGATTCCACAGCTCAAGCTGAACGATGAGGGATTCTTAGCTCTGGGCCGGGAGGATGTCTCCAATCAGAAGCAGGGCTTTTCCATGGCGCTATTGGCCATTCGGCTGGCCGACAGCGTCAATGGCGTCAGCGCATTGCATGGCGATGTTTCCCGGCATATGTGGCATAACGTCTGGCCGCTGGTTCCGCCGGACGAAGTGCCGATCCAGCACATCACCAACGGCATTCACACCCGCACCTGGCTGGGCCAGGAAATCGCCTACACGCTCGACCGCTATCTCGCCCCGGAATGGGCCACCGATCCTACCGACCAAACCGTATGGGACGGCGTCAGTCAGATTCCCGATGAGGAACTGTGGCGTGCCCACGAGCGGAGCCGTTCGCGCCTGGTAAGCTGGACACGGGCAACGCTCAAGGAGCAGTTGATCCGCCGGGGCGCAAGTTACGATGAGGTGAACGCCGCCGACACCGTCCTCGATCCCGAGGCGTTGACCATCGGCTTTGCCCGCCGATTTGCGACTTACAAACGCGGCACCCTGCTGCTGCGCGACATGGAACGGCTGAAGCGAATCCTCAACGACACCAATCATCCCATCCAGTTCCTCTTCGCCGGCAAATCCCACCCTGCCGACTCCGAGGGCAAGGATTTGATCAAGCAGATCATCCACTTCGCCCGCGATGCAGGAATTCGGCGGAAGGTCGTGTTCCTGGAAAACTACGACATGAACGTCGCCCGTTATCTTGTTCAGGGGGTGGACGTGTGGCTGAACACCCCCCGCCGCCCATATGAAGCCTCGGGTACCAGCGGCATGAAAGCCGCCGCCAACGGCGTGCTGAATTGCTCCATCCTGGACGGATGGTGGGTCGAGGGATACGCCGCCGATTTGGGCTGGGCGATCGGCCGCGGCGAATCGTATACCGATTTGGGCTATCAGGATCACGTCGAGGGCCAGGCGCTTTACGACATTCTGGAAAAGCAGATTATTCCGCTGTTTTATCAGCGTGGCATGGACAACACGCCGCACGAATGGATCGCGCGGATGAAGAATTGCATGCGGAAGCTCGCCCCGGTCTTCAACACCAACCGCATGGTGCGCGATTACGCCGAGAAGTTTTACATTCCCGCCTACACGCGCGGCAAACTGCTGGCGGCAAACAACATGGCCCGCGCCGTTGCCCTGGCGCACAGCAAGGATTCGCTCCGGCATCGCTGGGGCTCGATCCACATCGCCGGGGTCCACGCCAGCGGCAACGGCCATTTCAAGGTCGGCCAGACCATGCAGGTGGAAGCGCTGGTCGATCTGCCGAGTGTCGATCCCAAGGAATTAACCGTGCAGCTTTACGCCGGCCCGGTCAACGCCCGCGGCGAAATCGAGCAGCCCGAGGCCCTGGTGATGGAATATTCCAAGGCAATGGCGCCCGGACGGCACCTGTTCATCGGCAAGTTCGACTGCCGCACCAGCGGCCGCCAGGGATATGCCATTCGCATACTTCCGGGCGCGGCTGATCTGGCAACGCCGTTTGAGCCGGGGTTGATTGTGTGGAATTAGGTTTGGGGGGACACTCCGAAATGAAAGAGGCCGGCCGCATGGAAGGGTCGGCCTTTTTTTATGATTCGAGACGACGGCAGGGAATTACGATTCGAAATCGCGAAGGCGCAAGCGACCACGCGGGCGCCACGGCGTTGCGGCGGTCTTCTCGCAGTGCCGTCACAAAGTCGCTTGCGATTTCGCGATTTATTCGATCGTTTCGAGCGCCATCGGTTCATTCCAATTCGCGCTTGAGTTCCGTGATGGCTTCGCGAATGCCGTCGAGATGTGGATTGATCGCCAGGGCGCGCTCATAGCAGGAAAGGGCATCACTCAATCGGCCTTGATGGGCATGGCAATGGCCAAGTCCCGCCCAGGCCCCAAAATGGCACGGCATGCGCTCGATTGCCTCGCGGCAGTCGGCGATTGATTCTTCGTAGCGCTCGTTGAGATATTTGGTGATGGCCCGCTGGTTATAGGCCTCGGCGAAGGTGGGATCGAGCTCGGTGGCGCGGGTGAAATGCTGCATTGCACAGTCAAACGCCCGGCGATTAAGTGCCCGCGTGCCCCGGCAAAGCTCGTTGTTGGCCTCGTCATTCCCGCAGCGAAACCAGATCGACCACAGGGCGTGCTCGGCCATTTGGTTGACGACCGAATCCGGGTGTTGAAGCTGCGACGCCACGCAGGGGATGGAACATTTCTCCCCGGCCAGCGCCAGCGCCAGGCAGGCCACCTTCCGGGCATCGAGGTCATCGCACTCAAGAACCGATCGAAGCTGCTCCTTGGTCCAGCGCGTGCGAACCAATTCCAGCAGGCCCGCCGCGTCCTGCCGTTCCAACAAGGGTTGCACGGCTGCAACAAACTGCGAAGGCTCAATCAACGGCGTTGTCATCACCTTTGGAGTTTAGGCTACCACTAACCGCCGATTCCACAAGGAAAGGGGCGGATCATTTAATTGTCACCGGGTGTGGCCGTCTTTTTTGGCACCGTCGTGACACGGCCGTCTCGGCCGTGCCTCATGCTTTCGGCGTAAATAGCACCAAGCACGGGCGGGACGCGCGGGCCGCCCGTGCCACGAATGACCGTGCCAAAAAAGACGGCCACACCCATTGTCACCTCAGCGTTTGACGCTTTGGGTGCCAGGGACGGTTCGCGCGGTCCGCCCGTGTTCTGGGCTGGATAATACGGCCGGGGCGAGCGTGCCACGTAAAACTTCAAAATCACCGAACGGCCTGATTTTAGCCGGCCGCGCTTCACGAGGTCATGATGACAGGCTTGGATGCAACCGCGGTTGGCAGCGCGAAGCGAAAGATGCTGCCGCCCCCCGGGCGTGGCGCGTAGCTGAGCGTTCCGCCG
Organism: Tepidisphaeraceae bacterium; assembly: GCA_035695715.1. Classification (GTDB taxonomy): domain Bacteria; phylum Planctomycetota; class Phycisphaerae; order Tepidisphaerales; family Tepidisphaeraceae; genus RYN-428. Next base: position 2,150 of record DASRRM010000534.1, on the reverse strand, counting down.
TGGGCGGTGGCGATCTCGCGGGAAATCGCCAGGCCCAGGCCGGTGCCGGGCGGGGAATCGGGGCCGGCGACTCGGAAGAAACGATGGAAAAGTTTGGCGGCGTGCTCGGGAGCGACGCCCGGACCGTTGTCAGCGACGGAAATCTCCACCAACTCGTCGCGGCAATGCGCATCGATGTCAACTCGTCCGCCGATCGGCGTGAATTTTAGCGCGTTGGAGAGAAGATTGCCCAGCACGCTGGCGGCCAACGGAGGGTCGGCCCACGCATCGGGAGCGCTGTCGGCATTTACGCTCACGCGGATCTGTTTCTCCTCAAACCCCGGCGCCAATGGCGCCAGCGCATCGGCAATCAGCGAGCGCACGCTCACGCCGTGCGGCTTCACCCGGGCCGCCCCGGCTTGTGCCCGGCTGAAGTTCAGCAGGTTTTCGATAATCCGGAACAGCCGCTCGCTTTCCTCCTTCGCCGCCGCCGCCAGCTTCTTCTGACCGGCGTTCAGCGGGCCAAGCGTCTCGTCGGCCAGCAATGTCGTCGACATGCGCATGGCCGTCAGCGGCGTGCGCAGCTCGTGGCTGACGGTGGCCACCAGCCCGCTCTTGAATTCATCGGCCTGGCGGAGCCGGGTGACGTCGACCAGGATAATCGCCACGCCCACCACCCGTCCCTCGTGCAGCATCGGCACATCGCGCGGCAGGAGGAATTTCTCCTCGCCTTCCTGGAAAAGTTGCACCGCCGACGCATACCCCAGCGCTTTCACCTGCTTCCCCGCCAGTGCTTCGCGGTGCAACGTGACCAGCCAGTCCAGGCCCAGGTCGGCGATGTTCCGCCCCGGCTCTGCGGAAAACTGCTCGCAGGCGGTGCGGTTGGCGATCTCGACGATGCCCTCCGGGCTGGTGACCAGTACCGCATCGGGAAGACTGTCAATCGCAAGTTGTGTGGTCGTTTGAGCGCGCACCAGGCGTTCGTGATCGCTCTTGCGATATTCGCGCAGCCGCTCGGCCATGGCGTTAAACGCCGCCGCCAGTTGCCCGACTTCATCGCTCGATCGAACCGGCACCGCCAGGTCCAGATCTCCCGCGCCGATGCGGCCGACCGAGCGCGTGAGGTCGCGAATCGGATTGAGAACCGTCGTGCCGGCGGCGATGAAGACGACCACCGCCAGCAGCGCCCCCGCGCCGACGAGGATGAGCAGAATCTGGCGCACGCCGCGGGTGGTTTTACCGACGCGTCCATCGGCGGCGACGACATTTTTCATGTTTGCCGCCATGATGCGCCGGGCGGTGATTCGGGCAGCGGCGTAGTTGGGGGAAAGCGATTGGACATAGAGCGTTTTTCGCTGATCGGTCGGCGCCGTGCGAAGGTTGTCAAAGGCCCGCCGGTAGGTGCGCCATTGCGCGGCGAGCAGCCGGGTTTCCTCCAATTCGCCGGGGAGGGTGACGTTCTTGAACTGCTTCGCGAGGTTATCGTCGAAGCGTTTTTCCTGGGCCGCAAAATCTTCGCTGTGCCCCGCCTCTTCCCAGGCCAGTTGCCGCGATGACGCATCCAGCCGATCCAGCGCATCGCTCATTTCCTCGCAATAAACTTCGCTGTCATAGTTTTCGCGGAGCAGGCGCTGTAATTCGTGGCTGAAATGCGTGAGAACGATGGCGCTGATGGCGCTCCCAACCAGAAGAATAAGAAACATTCCCCCCAGCCCGAGCCAGAGCTTGGAGCGCAGACGAATGGCGGAGAAGGTCTTGTTCAACGCGGATGTCCAATGCGGGAGTACGGGTTCGGGGTTCAGTGAAGACGGAAACCCACTCACTTAAAGCTCCTGACAAAATCGGTTGAACGCCAAGACGCCAGGAACGCCAAGTTCGGAAAGAGGAGAAAAATCGACCGCATTGTTGGCGGACTTTCTTGGAGTCCTTGGCGTCCTGGCGTTCACTTTCAGCATTTTGTCAGGAGCTGTTACAGTAAAAGCTGGTGCATTGTCACAGCAACATTTCACTAAATGCAATTGCCCCTCGATTTTTCGTAGGGTCCGCACTGCGGACCGTCTTTTCCGCCCTTAACGTAATGGTCCGCAGTGCGAACCCTACACGAATCGCGCAGGATCATTCAAGCCACAGGTCGCGGTACACAGTGCCGAATGAGCCGCGCACGGAGGGTA
>DASRRM010000533.1:0-6714 GCA_035695715.1 Tepidisphaeraceae bacterium | reverse complement strand
TTGACGAAGTGGGGTCATGTGAAACTCCTTGGTAAAGGACAAGGAGTCAATGATCCCATCAGCCCATCAGTTGCGAGAACCCCTTAGCAACCAAAACCCATCCACCGCGCAGCGGTTTAGTTCAATGTCCCATTTTTTTGAATTTTTCACTCCAAAACGGGACATCCACTTCTTTTCAAAACGCGCAATCCAATCAAATGCAACCACTTGGCCGCTTTTCCCGCTCCAGCCCGCGGCGAATCCGATGGGACATTTGAGACATTTTTGGGACAAAAAATGTCCCATCGGCGTCACCGGCGCTTTCCGCGGGACATCCTGCCCATGTCGGGGCTGTTCCACTCGACCACCGCGATGGGCCTGACCGCATCACGCTGAGAATCGTGAAGGATCTGGGGGTGGTGATACGATTCGCGTCGCGGACAAGACGGCACGCAAGCGTGCAGCGGCTAAAACGATTCGGAAAAAGACGGAAGGATTTTTTGCGCGTCCTCCGCGATCCGTCATCCCCAACAAATCCTTTCGCGTGCGCAGCACTCAAAACCGTTTAGCCGCTGCACGCTTGCGTGCCGTCTTTTGGATACCGACACCCTCGCCCATCGCGTGGCGCACCTCATCGTCGGGCAACGCTCGTCAGACGGTTACTCCGCAGTCGCGATGAATTTCGTCCATGTTTTGGCCACGCAAGACCAACGGTCTCATTCTTTCCCGAGCAACTTATCCACGACCCAGGACGTTGAATGATCGAGGCAGACCAAAGTCGAGGGGGAATGATGAACGCTGGAAATGTGACATCCACCTTTTTCCCGCTATACTCCCCATATTATGCCACGCACCCGACGCGCCGCCGCTGGCGGCTTGGTTTATCACGTTCTTAACCGCGGCAATGGACGGATGCGGATCTTTCGCACGCCCGGCGACTATCTCGCGTTCCTGCAACTCCTTGGCGACGGGAAGGAACGTGCCGACATCGAATTATTCGGCTTCTGTCTGATGCCCAACCACTGGCACCTGGTCCTTCGGCCGCGGCGTAACACCGACCTAACCGCCTATCTCTCCTGGGTCACCAATACCCACGTGAAGCGCTACCGGGCTCATTATCCGTCCACCAGCGGACATCTCTATCAGGGCCGTTTCAAGAGCTTTCCCGTGGAGGCAAATTCCTACTTCCTGAACCTGCTCCGATATGTCGAGTCCAATGCGCTGCGGACACGGCTCGTCGCCCGTGCCGAGGCGTGTCATTGGTCGAGCCTGGGGTGCGATGAGAAGTGGCGTAAGCTTCTGCTGGACCCATGGCCGGTGGCCAGGCCGCGGCGCTGGACGGAACTGGTGAACGAGAGGCTTGAAAAACAGCCGCTCGAGCGGATCACGGCGAGCCTGCGGCGCGGCCGGCCGCTCGGAGAAGACGCCTGGACGACAAAGATGGCGGCACGCCTGGGATTGCAGTCCACGCTGAACGAGCGAGGCAGGCCAAAGTTGAAGGAGGGCGGATGAAACGGGGTCGCAGCTAGATTTTAACCAGCTGCGACCCTGCGACCCCGTTTTTTCTCCCATTCATGGCTTCATTCCTTTCCCAAGATCAAATCGACTACCCAGCAACCACGAACATGCGTCCGCGGTCCACGGCAATGCTCAAGAACTTCCTTAGTGGTGCAGCCGCCTGCTTCCAGGAGTTCAGCTAACGCGGGCATCTGGTCAAAAATGCGCTGGTCATAAATCGAATTCGCCGATGCTGTCACGGAGAGCGCAAGGAATGAGCGGTCAAGCCTGGTCACATACTGTCTGATCCGATCCGGTTCTTCAGAAAACATTGGATCATCCACAAGAGTGATGATCCCTTTTTCCATGAATCTCAGCATGGCGTGTGGATCGGTGCATGTCAGCCAATCGCCTTCGTTCATTGCTCATTCCTTTTCGAGCAACTTATCCACGACCCAGCAACCCCGCACATGCGGCCCCGGTCCTCGGCAATGCGCAAGAATCTCTTCTTGCGTGCAACCCGCTTGTTCCAATGCGCTAACGAGTTCCGGCATCCGCTCGAAAGCGCGGTTTTCGTAGATCGTCCGGGCGAGAGACACAACGGCGGGCGTCAGCCACGTCGAGTCGAGCATCACGGAGCGAAACGGGTTGCCGAAGATGTCATAAGCGTAGCGAATTTGAGCTTTATGTTCGTTCGACTCTTCTCCAGAGGCGAAAAATGCATGGTAAATTGACAGGCGGGAATGGTACGAGGCTCCAAACTTGTCAGAAGAAGCCCACGTGCAGGACTCGGCCGGTTACATCGCGACGCGGGCTGCTGGCGGTTCCCGGTGAGTAATAGGAGAGGGTGACCGTCTCCCCTTGCCGGGGAACGTCGGTGATCCAGAACTCGGTTTCGCCGAGGGGCACTTCCGAAGTCGCGCCGAGATAGAAGAACGCCTTGATCATTTCGCGAGCCCGGCTTCCGCGGTATCCTCCCAAAGGCGCGACGGGCCATCCAATTGATAAGCAAGAATCCGCTCACCGGCCCCGACGAACAGAATTTTCGTCTCCGGCACCAGGAGCACCCCCGGATTGAAACCGCCGCTCGGGTTGAATCTCTGACCGACGATCAATGCCGGCCATTCATTGGCCGTCCCTATGGCGACGAAGGACGGCTCGCCATCCGGCGCGGATAAGTCGAATTCCTCGGCCAAAACGGCACGTTTACGATATTCCTCGTACATAGGCGGCATCGGGCCGCGATGCACGAGAAGCGCGTATCCATCAACACCGATCCTGAACATTGCGGTATATTATCCCGGCCGTCGAATTTGGGCACGTGTACCAGAACCATCTTTGCGAGGTTATGCCGTGTATTTCGGGGCGTCACATACGGAAGTAACCTACGAAAACTTGATCAGCGATCAGCACTGGTTGGTTGCGCGAAGAATCGAAATGGAGGCCGACAAGATGAATTACCCGGTGGATATCGAAAGCCTGCATCGCAATTTTCCCAGCCATTGCGAGGTTACCGATCTGCTGGCGGATTTCGGCGAATGGCTCAGGAGCAAAGGAGCGGGAAGCGTGGGATATTTCCGGTTTCAGAGCGAGCGTCCAAGCGATTACTGGATTGAAAACGGTGCAGACTTGCACCCCTGGTTCGCATTCTTCATGAAAGATCCGACCGGCGGTGAAATCGGCTATTGGATGCCTGACGGAAAAGCGATTGCGTCGCCACCAGTTGTCTCCCTTGGATCTGAAGGAGAAGTCAGCGTAATGAGCGAAACGCTGGAAGGATTTCTGGCGCTGTTGGCCAACCGCGCAACCGGGCACTCTGATCTGGATTCGCGCAGCGATGATGGCCGTGACGAGGGGGCTGAGCTTGCAGCGTGGCTGAAATTGCGCGAAGTTCGCGTTGCGACCGGGAGCAGCCGGAATTTTCCCGACCTCAAGAAATGGCTGGACAATTGGGCCCAGCAGCAACGCCAGCGGATCGAGAACGATCCAGTGCACATTCAAATCACCGAAAAACTCCGCAAATACCTCAAGCCGAACGCGAAGCCGTGGGAGCGCACGGCCTTTGACGTTTTGCTCGTCGGCACGCAATTCAAAATGTGGCGCCGCTCGTTCGGACCCAAGTTGATGGCTGACGCGGAAGTGGCCGATCTCGAAGCATTATTCCGTGCGGTTCGGCTTGATCGCGCGCGACACACTCCCGACCGCGGCCTTTGGTTTTCCGCCTGGGTCACCGTGGGCGCCGAAGGCGCTGTGAACCTCTCATGTAATTTCATGGATGAGCCGAAAATTGCGGATGAGCATCCAGGCGTGCCGATCGCGGATTATGAGCGCGATCTGAAAGACTTTCCCCGCTCCGAATACTGGATGCCCTGGTGGCTGAAGGAGAGAATCGGCTGACGCGTTCTCGATCGACCCGCAGGAGAAACATTGATGACCGAAAGCAAGACATCCGCCGGCCGTCTGGTTTTTGAGTGCCCGGTTTGTCAGCAGGTCGTCACGCGTCCTCTGGAACGGCTGCCGGGCGAGAGTCCGGTGTGTTATGAGGATGGCCGGGATGCTGTTCCGGCCGGATATTTCGCAATAAGCGATGACGACTATTGGACCGGCTCGGCCGGTTGTCCGCTCATCAATCTGGCTGATCTTCTCGCGAGGCATCATCATCCGGACGCGCGCCGAAACAGTGGGTGTTGCGGTCGTGACGGATGCGATGGGCCGAATCTCGTTTGCGAAAATGGCCATGAGGTCGGCACGGAAAAGTCGGACTGCTGGATGGCGCATGCCGCGGTTCTGCTGGTGAATATGCCAAGCCGCCAGGCGACGGCCGCGATATACACGCTCGATGGGCGAAGGCTTATTTCGCCGGACGCATTTTGGCGCGAATATCTTGCCGTTGTGAAACCAGAAGGTGCGGAATATTTCGGATGCAGTTTGGCGGCTTTTCGCGATGCCGTGACGGGCGGCGGGCCGGGATGGCCGGGAGCCGGCGCGGTGTTGCGCATCGAATCTTCGTCGCAAGCCGCAGATTCGCTGGGAGCAGAGTTCATGCAGCGGCTGCAGGAGATTTGCGCGGGACAGGTTGTGCTTGAGTTGCTGTAAACCTGGCTTCCGTTGCTGCCTATGATTCCTCTGGCGGAGGTGATCGCCATGCCTGCTATACATGATCTGCGGCAGTTCGAGATGAGTCCCGAACGCGGCTTTTTGCCGGTGGCGTATCCGATTGGTGAACTGCCGCTGCGGTTTTTGGCTTGGGATGAGATGGGGCGCGATCTGCCGAAACTGCTGGTTTGCGACCATGTGCGGCCGGCGGTCGATGCGATGGCGGTGCTCGATGCGGGCGGGCTGGAAACCCAGCCGCAGCGCGAGCGGGCGATGATGCTGCTGTCTTATTTCGCGCATGCGTATGTATGGGGCGGCGGGCAAGCCGGGTCGGCCAGTGCCGAGCAGGTGGCCAAACATCTGCCGGCCAGTATTTCTGTTCCCTGGTCGAAGATTGCGGCGCAGCTCGGACGACCGGCGGTGTTGTCTTATGCATCGTACGCGTTGCACAACTGGCGGCGGATCGATTCCGACGGGCCGATCGCGCTGGGAAATATCGCCCTTCGGCAAAATTTCCTCGGCGGGCTCGATGAAGAATGGTTCATCCTCGTTCACGTCGACATCGAGGCCAAGGCGGCGGCGGCGCTGGCGGCATTTGGGCCGGCGTTCGACGCCGTGCGCGAAGATGATGCGGAGATGCTCACCCGGCAATTGGGAGCCGTGCGTCAGAGCCTCGAACAGATGTGCGCGACGCTCGATCGGATGCCGCAGCGCTGCGACCCGTACATTTATTTTCATCGCGTGCGGCCGTATTTGTACGGCTGGAAGAATCAGCCGGCCCTGCCCGATGGAATGATTTACGATGGGGCATACGAAGGCCGTCCGCAAAAGTATCGCGGCGAAACCGGGGCGCAGAGCGGCATCGTGCCGTGTCTGGATGCGCTGTTGGGGATCAGGCATGCCGACGATCCGCTACGGGAATATCTGCTGGAAATGCGCGATTACATGCCCCCGGCCCATCGCGCGTTTCTGGAGGCGGCCGAGGCCGGCCCGAGCGTTCGCGATTACGTTCACCGCCGAGCGAGCCAGCCGGCTTTGCAGGAAGCGTTCAACGCCTGCGTGGGTCTCGTGCACCGTTTCCGCGCCACCCACCTGGAATACGCGGCCATCTACATTCACAAGCAGCAGCGCACCAGTGAAGCCAACCCCAACGACGTAGGCACCGGCGGCACGCCGTTCATGCCGTATTTGAAGAAGCACCGGGATGAGACGACGGGGCTCGGGTGATGAATCCTTCGACACGACGTCGGTTATGACTGGGTGAGAAAGCGGCTCGCGAAGCCGTGAAGGAAGACGGGAAGAATATCTCAAAAAGTAGTCTGGCGACGCTCAGGACCGCCGGAAAGGTGACACCCATGTGGATGTCACGCTTCCTTCACCTTTCAGTTTTCTCGACAGCTCAGATCCGAACCGATACGATGCGTTGCACGCCTCGATTTCGAGAAGGGACAAATGGCGAAACCAAACCAGAGAAAGAGGGCGATTATTGCTGGCGATGCCTTCGCGGTACCGCTGCAGGGCGGCCGGTTTGCGGTCTGTCGGGTGCTCAAAGTACGCGATAAAATGGACTTGTTGGTTGCCAATTCTAGCTGGATTGGCCGTCAGGTGCCTAACGCTAAAGATCCCGCGCTCCAATCCGTTCTCCGACTCACCCATCACAATTGGAGTGGCAAGCCCAGCGCTGCATGGGTGAGCGGCAAGCCACCAAAGGGATTCATTTCCATTGGCGTCATCCCGGTTAAGCCGGGCGAAGATGCGATCGAGGAACGCGGAATGGGTGCGTGGGAATTTTTCAGATTCCAGCCGTTGGCGCAATGGTATTGGGATCACCCAGAGGATGTGCCGCCTGCGCCTCCAAAGCCGGAAGGGCGCTTCATTCTACATCGATTCAATGGCGACGAAATCTATCGCTTCGAGAGCGCCGTGATGTGGGCATACGCCAATGGACCCGGAGCGACCCTCTGGTTTGAAATCTCTGCCGATCCCACTGCGGTTCAGCGATGCAAGGACTCGGCGGAGATGGGGATGTCGCCCAATGCCGAGGTCGGAATTGACCTGCCGGAATTGGATGCCGACAAGTTGGTGGGCCGGGAGCTTGTCATCCAAGGGGTCAAGTCTCGCGACGAAGATTCGTGCCGGTCG
>DASRRM010000532.1:0-7181 GCA_035695715.1 Tepidisphaeraceae bacterium | reverse complement strand
TGGCCTCCTGTTGAAGTTGGTGTGTTACGCAACACCATTTTCGCAGGAGGTCATGCTTTGCGCGACCCCTTTGTAAGGCGCGCGCTGGCGCGGACTTACGACAAAAGCTAAGTTGACGGCATTGGGCGTCCCGCCCGTGCTTGGTGCTATTTAGGCCGAAAGCATGAGGCACGGCCGAGACGGCCGTGTCACGACGGTGCCAAAAAAGACGGCCACACCTTTCCGGGCACCGTAATGCCCCTCGTCTTTGCATTTCCAAGCCGCTTCGCTACCATTCCCAACCCTTACTTTTCACGAGGAATTGAACATCATGGCTGACTTAAAGATGGTTTATGAGAAAGACGCGCCGCTCGATCCGCTGAAGGGAAAGACCGTGGCCGTGCTGGGATATGGGTCGCAGGGACATGCACACTCGCTCAACCTGCGCGACAGCGGCGTGAAGGTCATCGTCGCCAACCGCAAGGATAGCTCCAATGGCCGACTGGCCATCGAGCATGGCTTTACGCCCGTGGGCGTGGAGGAGGCGGTGCAGGCGGCGGATCTGATCATCGTGACGCTGCCGGACGAGGTTCAGCCGGAGGTTTATACCAAGTCGGTTGCCCCGCATTTGAAGGCAGGCAAGGCGCTGGGCGCGACGCACGGGTTTAACGTGCATTTCAAGACGATTGTGCCGCCGAAGGATGTGGATGTGCTGCTGATTGCGCCTAAGGGGCCGGGGCATCTGGTGCGCAGCGAGTATGAGAAGGGGGGCGGGGTGCCATGCCTGCTGGCGATCCATCAGAACGCCAGCGGAAAGGCGCGGGACATCGGCCTTGCGTGGGCGCGAGGCATCGGCGGGGCACGGTCGGGCATCATCGAGACGACGTTTAAGGATGAATGCGAGACGGATCTTTTTGGCGAGCAAGCCGTGCTGTGCGGCGGATTGGCCTCGCTGATCAAGGCAGGTTTTGAGACGCTGACCGAAGCGGGATATCCGCCGGAGATGGCGTATTTTGAATGCGTGCATGAGGTGAAGCTGATCGTCGATTTGATTTACCAGGGCGGCCTGGATTACATGCGCTACAGCATCAGCAACACCGCCGAGTATGGCGATCTGACCCGCGGCCCGCGCGTGGTGAACGCCCAGACGAAGGCGGAGATGAAGAAGATCCTGAGCGAGATTCAAACGGGACAGTTCGCCAGGGAATGGCGCGCCGAATACGAAGGCGGCTTGAAGAACTTCAAGCGGCTTTATGAGTCGGATAACAATCACCCGGTTGAAGTGACAGGCAGGCGGCTGCGGAAAATGATGCCCTGGCTCAAGGCGAAGGAACCGCCGAAGCAGGGTTGAAGATGATGTTGCCGTGACGCGAAACGAAGCGAGCCTGGATGGAAATCCGGGCTCTTTTTTCGTTTGGGTGAGCCGGAATTGTGAATGGTGTCCACGAATGGGAACTGGGCTTTCTAATCACATTCGAACAATTTAGACTTAGCTTTCATGACGCAAGCCCATTCCAAGCACTTCACGCCGCAGGAATATTATGACTTGGAAAGTCTTGCGACTTACCGAAGCGATTATTATCGCGGCGAAATCTTCGCTATGGCGGGCGGAACGCCCAGACACAGCCTGATCTGCGGCAATTTGATTCGGGAGCTTGGCATCATCCTGAAAAAGACGCCCTGTGCCGTGTACGAGTCGAACCTCCGTCTTAAGAATAAGTTCACCGGGTTGAGGAATTATCCGGACGTCAGCGTCTATTGCGGCGCTCTCGAATATGATGAGGAAGATTCCACCCGCCAAACCGTCGTCAATCCCACAGTGTTGTTTGAAGTGCTCTCCCCTTCAACCGAAGCATACGATCGCGGCTTCAAGGCCCAGGGATATCGGCGGATAGAATCGCTTCGGGCATATGTTCTGGTATCGCAGGACAAGGCGCACATCGAGATTTTCGAGCGCGATGATGACGGCTCGTGGTCGCTCCGCGAAGCGGCTGGGTTGGAGACTTTGCTTGGCATTCCGCCATTAGGAATTCAGTTGCCGCTGGCGGAGATTTACGCGCGGGTGGATTTCAGCGCGCCGGATTCGGAGCCGACGGCTCCGCGAGCGCCGCATTTGTGACCCGGCTTGGAAGATTTTGTCCACGAATTGCCACGAATGGGAAATACGAACATACGACTTCCCATTCGTGTCAATTCGTGGATTGTGTTTTCATTTATTATTTATTTTTCCAGCGGCACACCGAGCTGGGTGAGCTTTTCGTGTTGCGGCTTTTCCTCGCTGCCATAAGCGCCGTAGTACCAGAGGTCGCCGGTGGATTTGTCAAAGAAACTGATGCTGTTGCTGCCGTATTGGTAGGTGATGTTGGGGAATTTAGGATTGTCCGCCGCCGGCGGGGTGGCCGCGGCGCGGGGAAGTGATACCTGCTCGATCGCAAGTGTGGACAGAGCGATGGCGATGACGGTGAGAACGATTTTCGAATAGGCGTCGGCGCGCATGGGAATCTCCTTCGTTTGATTTGAGCATGGCCGCCAACACGGCGGCCGTGTAACGAAGGGAAATGGTATTGATGGGAATGGGCGGGTTTCCATAAGGGACGCCAGATTTCGCATGTTATGGGGTGCGGCGAAACAGTTGTTGGCTTTGGCAAATGCCAGTTTTTGGCGGTATAATTTTACGCCGATGGACGATATTGCCGAACAATTTGCGATTCGGGACAGCTTCCGGCGGAAGATGGCACTGCGTAAGACCCCCGAGCAGCGCATGACCGAGATGGCCGAGCGGCAACGCCTAACATCGGAGCGTGGCGGCATGTTGCCGGAGGGATACGCCAATTTCCTACGTCGGAATTTCCGAAAACGCGCGATCGACGTGCGGGGGCTGCATGACGCCTGATGCGACAATATTCGAAGTCTTCCGCCGGCATGGCGTAGCGTTCATCGTGATCGGCGGACATGCGGTCTATTTCCATGGGTACGAAAGACTCACAGAAGACACCGACATTATCTGGCTTCGCACCCCGTCCGCTGAAGCGGCGTTGCTTTCGGCGTTGACCGAAATCGAAGCCTGCTACATCGGAAAGGAAATCGATCCATCGACGGGTCTTGAGCGTCTGTATCCGGTGTCGTTAAGCTATATCCGAGCTTCTCATTTGATGATGCTTTGGACGCGGCACGGTTTTGTCGATATCTTCGATTACATTCCAGGTTTCCCCAACGAAGATGTGCGGCAGATTTTTTCCACGAGTCTTGCCGCGCATGGCTATGGGTATCCCTCACTTGAATGGCTGCGGAAAATGAAGAAGGCGTCGGGGCGATCGAAGGATATGCTGGATCTGGAGAATCTGCCTGACGTTGAAAGATAAGGGATTCGCCGTGCGCAAAACAGAATCTGAGTAATGAGGTGCAGTCAAGCCCTTGGAAACCACTCCCGCAAAGTTGACGTCAGCCTTAAAAATGCTGGATCGATGCAACGCTGGAAGCTGACTTTCGACGCCAATTTGTAGAATATAGCATTCGACTTGGGTATCTTTTTCTCACGAATCGCACGCAGGTAGGCTGCTTTCGGGTCACTTGGCTTTACTGAATCGCCGGCCCATAAGCGGTTTTGCTCAAGCCAGTGACGGAGTTCGGAAATGCTGTTCCATCCCAGCGAGTCCGCAACGTGAGGTGAGCCGCTCCATACCCACGATTCGAGTTCAGGATCAATGACCACACAACGCGCTCGAGATCCCCATGTTTTTTGGAGATTCTCTTCAACATGCTCCATCATTTTACTGGCGGTGTCGACGGGCCGCCCCTCCCAAGCCAAATCGAAAATTACGAGCGCATGCTCGTGTGTGTCACTGTACAAAGCGGCGAGTTCGTGGCCGGCGGAATACGTTCCCTCGTCCATTTTGTGAAGTTTCGGATACTCCACACCGGCGAGTTCCCGAATGCCGACGGCGTGGGGCCGGGACAGAATTCCTCGTATCGCCTGCTCAATTCCCCCATCAGCCACAACGACAACCAGATCTGACATCATCCGAGCACTCCAGCTGCAAAAAGCGTCCCCAAATCAATAGACCCCTTCCAGTTCTTAAGCCGAGGATGTTCGTCGCCGCGCACGATGTCCGTCGCCCCCGATTCTGTCTTTGCAAAGCAAAGGAGGTCGGCTTGTTTCGCAAGGCCCAATACGATTGGTGAGTGGGAGGCACAAAGAACCTGGGCTCCGTACACTGACGAGAGGGACTGGTACACCGACTCTACGGCGCGAGGATGAATGCCGTTCTCAGGTTCTTCAATTAAATAGATTCCCTCGGTATTCGGGATGTAAGCGAGCAATGTAAGCGCGAGCATGCGCAAGGTGCCGTCCGACACAACCCACGAAGGCGCCTTGAGTCCATTCTGGTATTCGACAACGATATATCGATGTTTATCTTCGTCCCGCTGAACGGTGGAAATGGTCTTAAGGTCAGGAATCGCGGTTCGAAATTGATCAACCCATTGACCGAATCGCGCTCTATCAATCCGTTCGAGTGCATCAACGACCCACGGAAGGTTTGAACCATCCGGCAAGAACTGGCTCGGTGAGCCCGGTGGGCTGGGGCGGCGCATCACCTCAGCGTTTAGAACGACCTTCCGAACTCCCTCCATCAAAAATCTTTTTACCCATGTCGCCACGGGGAAACGCTCCTCGTCTTCGGGGAGATTTGCAAGCGCCGATTTGTTCGGTCCAAGTCGAAATGAATTGTTCCATTCCGTGGTCTCGGCCATGAAATAGTCGTTTCCGGATTCCGCGATTTTATTCACGACTTTCCGCCAACCCTTCGGCGTCTTCTTGTTTGGCGGGCGGATCAGCGTTTCCGGGGAGTGTTTCATTTCCGGGAAGTAGGCTTGAATTTCGGGTCTTGGCTCCTCGACGCGGGGTTTCAGCCAAAGTGTTTCCGCGGCGAGAACAATCTCCTTGGAATCTCCCCTACCTTCAACGGCGATTTCGTACCGGGCGGCATTGAATTTTGGGGGAGTTCCCAAGCGTTGTTCTGGGATGGATAATTCGACGGCAAGCTCAAAACGTGATCCCTCGCGCATCCACGTCAGATGAGAAAGATCTGCCGCCCGCTGCGGAACACCGTTCCCGTCCCCAATAATCGCCCGATAGGGGCCAAGACGCAGTAAGTCGCCCAAGAACCCGGGAACGTCGAGGAACGAGCTTTTTCCTGATCCATTTGGCCCGACCAGTGTTTGGAACGAGGATATCCGCTGCGAAATGTAGCGAAGAGAGCGATAATTCAATGCCTCGATACGCGTCAACACTTCGAACTCCCGAGCGAAAGCCATTGTTCGCTCATTAATCTAACGGAACAAGTGCCAGGTTCGCCAGTCTCGATACTCACTCACTTGTCGTTCAAGCGCGTGGTGATATTGCCCATCGCCCCTTCAATCAGCTCCTTCAATATCGACCGATGACACCGGCTTTCCCGCGTGCAGGCCGATGAGCATAAGAGCGTGATGGTTTCCCCACCGGCCACGCGCCGGGCCAAGCCGGCAATCACATCCTTGTTCTTTTTTTGCTGCTCGAGGTAATGTTTCCGATACGTCGGCCAGGGTATCTTCGAGGACGATTCGGTATAAACGGCGGCGTGAAGCGTTTTGTCGGGACCGAGCTGCGGATTCCACTCGGCCCAGGTTTCGTCGGCCTTGCTCACCCCGCGCGGGCGATAGCGGGTGACGAGCAGGCGGTAGCCGTCATCATCTTCAACAGGGTCGTTCCAGCGTTTGGTCTTGATGGGCATTTTGTACCGAATGTATTCAACGCATGTCTCGCGAGCGAGGCAAGCGATCTGGCGGACTCTGGACTTCTAAGACCTCCTAACGAAATGCATAAATGAACGCCAAGACGCCAGGGACGCCAAGCGAAAAGCGCCAAGAGAACACGGAATTACCGATGATTTCATCTGTTCTTTCCAATCTTGGCGTCCGTGGCGTCTTGGCGTTCATCCCATTTTGTTAGGAACTCTAAGAAACGGCCGCGAATACTCTGGACAATTCCGGTCGCCTAACGGCTACAAAGCTGCTTGATCGCAGTCTCCGCCGGATAATGAGGACAACAATGCCGAAATCTCTCACCATGCTCAACACCCTGCGCGGATCGCTGATCGAAAATTTCTACCCGGCCGGCTGGGACTTGGGCAAGATCGACCGTTGCTGCGCGATGGGCCTGAAGAAAATCACCACGCGGGCAAAACACTGGAATCCCGATTTTAAACCCGCCGCCGTTTCCAGCGTTGACGAGATGGATCGGCGGATGGGCGATGCAATCGCCGACCAGATCGAGCAGACGCGCAAGGCGGGAAAGCTGCTGGCGATTATTCTGCCCGTCGGGCCGATGGGGATGTATAAGACGGTGGTCCGGCGATTGAAGCAGAGCGGCACCAAGACCGATCACGTCCACACCTTTAACATGGACGAATGGTCGGATTCGGCGGGTAACACCATGCCGGGCGATCAGCCGGGCGGATTCGAGCATGCCATGACCCAGGCGCTGTTTGGACCGCTGGGAAGATTGGCGGTCCCTCGTTCGCAGCGCAATTTTGCGACAAAAATGAATTTGCCGACTTATGCCGAAAAAATTGCCCGTTTGCGCGAGCAGGGGGGCCGGCTGGTGACGGTGTACGGCATTGGCCGGGCGTGTCATATTGCGTTCTGGGAGCCGCAGCTTGCTGGAGAATATTCCCCGGCACAATGGCGAGAGCAAACGCATCGGCTGGGAGTCGCCCTTCATCCGTTGACCATCGAGCAAAACGCCTTGCACAGCTTCAACAGCCGATTCACGCTGATTCCCTGTTTTGCGAATTCGATCGGGCCGGGGCTCTTTCTCCGCAGCGATTTTTGCATCGGCGGGGCGGATGGTGCCTATCCGGATCGCGGGGCGATGTGGCAGGGAATGAGCCTGTGCGTGACGCTGCAACATGGCCCGAGTGAATGGGTTCCGTCGTCATGGATGCCGACGCGGCCGGGCCGGCTATTCTTCCTGCGGCCGCTGGGAGGGCCGTTGTTGCCCGATGCGCATTAACGAATGACCTCGCGCGATTCGACGCCGCGATTGCGATCGCTCTCCCCTGTACTCATGGGCGTGGGCAGGTGGGGGGCATTTCGCGCGAGGGGTGCGTCTCACCGAATATCCACTCACCTCCCATGAGTGCGTACCGGGGACAAGGACCCAA
>DASRRM010000531.1:0-7228 GCA_035695715.1 Tepidisphaeraceae bacterium | reverse complement strand
CACGTGGAACGTGCCACCGGTCTTTTTTGCGCAATGCCGTCACCGCATGATAGAATCGCCGCGCAATGCAGCGGCGGTTCTTTAATTTTCTTGCGACCATCTGCTTTTGGGCAGCGATATGCATCGCAACGCTCTGGTTCCAGCAACGGCACACGATCGTCTCGCGCCCGCGCCACGGGCAGCCGGCACAATTCGACCGTCACAGCGCGGATCGGGCAATGGAAGAGCAGCTTGAACGTCCCGTACCGGAAATGACGTTTCAAGGAGTCGGTCTGAACGACGCCATTGATTTCCTGCGGGATATGGGGGCAGGCGTTGAGGTGGACTGGAAGGAAATTGAAGCCGCCGGGATTGATCGCAACGCGCCGATCACCGCCTCGCTGGTAAACGAGCCATTCTCAACCCTTCTGCTGCGGATCGTTCAACAGTCCAACCTGGCCTTTTCCGCCAAAGACGGCCTTATCCGAATTTCGACGCGCCAGCATCTGCTTAAGGCGCATGGGGAATATCGCCAAAGATGGCCATTCCCCTCCGACGACGATTTGGCGGCAACCGAATCCCTTCGCGTCTGGTTGACTTGGGCGCCATCGGCGCTTGAGATCGAGAGGCACGAGAAGCGCAACGGCCCAAAACCACCGCCTCCACCCTCCCCGCCGCAGTCCGACGAGATCAGCGACGTTTTCGACGCGCTGGCGGATGCCATGCACGTGCCGATCGATGTGAAATGGAGCACTTTGAGCCAGTTTGGAATCACGCCGGAAACGCGCGTCAATTCGCTATTGACCGGCACTTCCGCGAATTGGGTCGGCGAGGTGATTCAGCAGGTTTCATCGGGCCAGGACGTTCAATATCAATTGCGCGGCGGCCGGATCATTGTCACGTCCCGGGAATGGTTTGACGACCAGGACCTTCCCATCGTGCGGGCCGTCGAAACAGGCGGATTGGGCCTTCTTGCCCTTTGGCTCGTCGTGCTGCTGATGTTCGTTCGCCGAAGGCGTTCGCTGGGGATGTTTTGGTTCTTCACGGTTGTGCTGGTGGGCGCTGTCGTCGCGCTTTTGGTCGCTCGAACGCGCGTCCCCGAAATTCATCTGCGCGGCGGCGACAGGTCATACACGTTGGAAATGGCCGACAACGACACACTCGCCTTCCGCATCCGGCCTCTGGTATTGTCGGATGCCGCCTCGTATCGATACGCGATGGCAGCCACGCCCATCACGCTCTTCTCACGATGGCAAACAAGCCTCATTCGCACCGGCACCTTCAATTCCGAAATCCGCGCGGCGACTCTCTGCATGCCGATTGTCTGTTTGCTGCTGGTATTGCCGGGGTGCTGGCTGATGCTTCGATCGGGCAATGCGATTCGCAGCGCACGCCGCCGCGCCCAAGGACGGTGCATAAACTGCGGTTACGATCTGCGCTTCAGCAAAGCGAAATGTCCCGAATGTGGTGCCATTGCCTGATCTTCAGCGATTCGTCTGCCCCGTTTCATGATACAATCGCTGTTCATGCGGCGGCTCTTTAACCTCCTCGCGATCATCTCTTTCCTAGGCGCAGTCTGCATTGCGACGCTCGCGGTGAGGCAGCGCCATCCATTTGTGCCGCGCTCACGCAACGACCAGCAGATGTCTAATCATCGCTACTATTACCTCCCGAATCGGGCGGAATTGCAACTCGATCGCCAAATCCCGGTGGCAACGTTTCAAGGCGTCGGCCTCAGCGACGTATTTGATTTCATGCGCGACGTGAGCGGAGCCGATTTCGAGATCGATTGGCAGCAAATCGAAGCGGCCGGAATAAACCGCAACGCAACGATCGATCTCTCGCTTAAGAACCAACGATTCTGCGTGGCTCTGCTGCGGTTCGTCCAACAAATCCGTCTCGCCTTCTCCGTCGAAAACGGCGTCATCCGTATTTCCACGCGAGAGCGACTCCTGAAACCGCGCGATGAATACCGCCAGGCATGGCCGGTTCCATCCGACAGTGATCTGGAGGCAGACGAATCGCTTCGGGCATGGCTGCAATGGGCGCCGTCGGCGATCGAGGTTACGGGAAATCTGAAGGGCAAAACCCCGGAACGGGCAACCGAGCCACGCTCCGATGAGATCAGCGACGTTTTTGACGCGCTTGCGGATGCCATGCACGTCCCGATCGACGTGAAATGGGACACTTTGACTCCATTGGGAATATCGCCGAAGACGCACGTCAGTTACCGGTTCGCCGGCGTTTCCTCGAATTGGGTCGGCAGGGTGATTCAGCAACTTTCACCAAATGGCGAAGTGCAATATCAGTTGCGCGATGGCCGGGTCGTTGTTGCTTCGCGGGCCTGGTTCAACCGAGGGGAAAAGCCTGCCAAGCAAGTTTTGGCGTCCGGCGCGTTGGGACTTGTGGCTGTCTGGCTGGTCGTGCTGGTCGCGCTCATCCGCCGCAAGCGGGCGTTCTGGCTCTTTTGGATCCTTTCCGTGTTACTTGCGGGCGTTGTTGTCGCGCTTTTGGTCGCTCGCACGCGGGTCCCCAAGATCCACTGGCGCGCCGGCGACAAATCGTATATTCTGGAAATGACTGACGCCGACACGATTGCATTCCGCATCCGGCCGATCGTGCTATCGGACGCGGGTTTCGCCCGGCCATCGACTGCTAAATCGCCAGTCACACTTTTTTCGCGATGGCACACAAGCCTCATTCGCACCGGCACCTTCAATTCCGAAATCCGCGCGGCGGCTCCATGCATGCCGATTGTCTGTTTGCTGCTTTTTTTGCCCGCATGCCGGCTGATGCTTCGACTCGGAGATGCGCTGCGAAGAAAACGCCGCCGCTCCGCGGGCCGCTGCTTGAGCTGCGGATACGATTTGCGTTTCAGCCAGAGTAAATGTCCCGAATGCGGCGCGGTCGGACCGGCGACATTGTTTCACCCGTAATGTCTATTTACTCAAACTGAGCGGTTTTTGCTGGCCGGTCGCGAAAACATGCAGGATTTAGGGCGAATTTTGCGACTTCAGCGTGACACGGGCGTCCCGCCCGTGCTGGCGATGTAATGAGTTAAAGAACCGCTGGCAACGATTGCTATTCGCATTTTCCCGTCGCCGGCACCGCCGAGACGGCCGCGTCACGATGATCGCCCTTAAAAACCGCTTAGTTTGAGTATTCAGAGCTTCTAAAAATACTCGGTTTCAGGCCGAAAAATGCGACTTCAAACGAGGTGTTTTTAGAAGGTCTTAGACGGAAGCAATTGCACCGCGTCGATGATCACATACCCATCGGTGCCCTCATTGCTCACGACCACCGCCGCTCCTCTGGCGGCAGTAAATTGATACGTGCCCAGTGAAATGAACAGCCCATCGATCGGTGGCGTCAGCTTTTCATTCACCTTCACCGTTTTGCTTCCATCGGCGCTTTCGACCGTCACGGGCACATTGGTGGCGCGATTGCCGTTGGGCACATACGCAAAACGCACTTCGTATTTTCCATCGGCCGGTATTTTGATCTCGAATCGCGCGCTCTTTTTGCCTTTGTCGGCGTTTTGATCGTGTTGATAGTCGCCCTCCACGCCGCTGCGGAAACTGCCGCGGGCCCATTCGCCGGTCAGTTTGGCGGCGCTGTCATTGACCACGATGCCGGGTAGATCGGCGGCATGAACGACTTTTCCGCCGGCGCTTGCGCCTCCGCCGCCCTTCCATTCCAGCAATTGCTTGTCGGCCAACAGTCGTTCGGCAAGCTTCGCATAGGGGAGCTTCTGCACGTCGACGTTTTCATCGATCGCCAAAGCGGCGGCCGTGCCGGTAGCCTGGCCCATGATCATGTAGACCGGCTCCATGCGAATCGAGCCATAGGCGATGTGCGTTGCCGACATGCAGACCGGCACCAGAAGATTCGTGCATTGCCCGGCTTTGGGCAGCAAAGATTTGTAGCTGATGCCATAGGGCGGCGAGCCGTGGACCTGTACATCGCCTTCATTGCGGGCGTGGCCGGTCGCATCGACATAGCGCTGGCAGTTGTGCGAATCCATGCCATAGGAGCCCAGGCCGATGGAATCATCGCATTTATGTTTGCCCTGGATGTCGTCCTGGGTCATGACATAGTCGCCAATCATTCGCCGGGCTTCCCGCACGTAAAGCTGGTAGGGCCAATTGCCGTTATCGGCGAATTCGTCTTTGGCCAACCCCCATTTTGCGACCGATTCGCGCAGCCGCTGCGGCACGCGGGGATTGTTGGCCAGCGTGTAGAGCAGACCTTCGTCGTAGCGGATATGGTCGGCGGTGATTTTTTCGCGGGTTGCATAGTCGGCCTCTGGATAGGCGTCGGCCATGCCAATGTAATCCGTGGAAAACGCGCCGCTGTTATTGGTATCGGTCTTATTGTTCGGCATGCCGCGCGAGCCCCAGGGAATTCCGTTGAATCCCGCATCGTAGAACCGCAGCAACAACTCGAAATCCTTTTCGTCATAGCCATCGGGCTTGGGAAATGCGATGCGATTTTGCGGATCATTCGTGGTGCAGATGCGATAGTTGTAGGCCTGCTCGCGGGCGTCGGCTTCGCCATCCTTTCCCGGCGGCCCGGTGTGAATGTTGGGCAGCAGGCCGCTTTTTGGATCGCCGCTCTTCACATACGGATCGACCGGCAAGGTAAACTGATGGCTCTTCGCTTCGCGCACTTCGATGCCATTGATGGTTTCCCCATATTGGGAATTCGCCTCGCGCCCAACCGCGTAGGAAACCCCGGCTCTGGCCATCAAGTCGCCTTCGTAGGTCGCATCGATGAATTCCTTACCCGCGTATGCGGCTCCGCCTTCCATGGCAATCGACACAACGCGCGAGCCCTCTTTTTTCACGCCGGCTTTCAGATCGAGACGTTGCCCGAGGACGATTTTCACCTTCGCCTCGGCCAGCATCTGGTTGTAAACCAGCTCGGCGACGTGCGGCTCAAAGCCGAACATGGCTTCGGGGAAAATATAATGCTCGCGCTTCTGGTAAGCTTCAAACGTTTCGGTTTTCCAGTGCGATTTGTCCTGGTAGTAATCGCGAATCCGGCGATAAAACTCGCGCGACACGCCGCCGATGGCGGCTTCGTTGCCCATGTCGGTTGCGCCCAGGCCGCCGGTGGTCATCCCGCCCAAATGTTTGCCCGGCTCGATGAGCACGACCGATTTTCCCATGCGCCCCGCCTGCACCGCGGCGATCACGCCGCCCGATGTTCCGCCATAAACGACGACATCGTAAGAATCCGCCGCCGCCGCGATGGCTGGCAGGATTATCATTAACAAGCAAACAAACAGGCATCGAATCATGATGTAGCTCCTCCGCTGAAATGCCGTGCGCGGCGTGCGGGATTCGTCAGCGAAATGTAGCAGGCCATGTTTTGGTTGTGGCTCCAATTGCCGAAGCAACGAATTTGACACGAAGCAACGAAGAGGACGCGGGCGTCGAAGTTACTTCCAGCGTTAAATGCTCAAACTGAGCGGTTCCTGGCCTCCGGTGGTGAAAAACATATGGGATTTACGGCGAATTTTGCAACCTCAACGTGACACGGGCGTCCCGCCCGTGCTGGCGATGTAATCAGTTCAAGAACTATTTGCAGCGATTATTCTTCGCATTGTCCCGTCGCCAGCACGGCCGAGACGGCCGTGTCACGATGAGCGCCTTTAAAAACCGCGCAGTTTGAGTAAATGACCTTGCGCGATTTAGCGCTTCGAATTTCCGTAGGGTTCGCAACGCGGACCGTCTTTTCCGCCGTTAACCAGTGCGGACCCTGCACGAATCGCGCAAGTCATTTAACATCCCTTCGTCACCTTCGCTTTCTTCGCGCCTTCGCGTCAAGCTTTCGATTAGCGTAGGGTGGGCGTACTCGCCCACCGTTTATTGACCGCGTACCAAAGGTGGGCGAGTACGCCCACCCTACGAGATTATCCAGCCGCGCCGGAATTTAATTCTGCCAGCAATTGATTCCCACGTGCTTCGTTCTTGTTTGCCAGGTCGACCAGGATCCAGCCGTGCGCGCCGTCGTTCAACACCGCGCCACAGAATTCGCAGGCGTTGCTGGCGTCGTTCGATTCGGGCGCGCCGCAGTTGGGGCAGTGGGCTGAGGAAATCCCCTTGCCGCTGTCGGTCTTGGTCCCGGCGGCACGCCATAGGACCAACAGCGTGTATTCGAGGTGGTTTTCCTCCAAAACCCGCGGCGGCTGGTTCGTCCACAGCCCCACCAGCTTGCCCGACCAGCGCACTTCGACTACTGCGCGGTCGCCGGACGCGGCGGACATGACGCCGAGCAATTGCACCGAGCCGATGGCGCAGTCGGCAAAGAATTGGCGGTGGCCGTCGGGGCTGGGATGAATCGCCGGGGCATATGCCTGGCAGAAGGCTTCGGAGGCGGCTTTGCGCAAGGGATCGATCTTGCCGATCCGGTCGGCGGTGGCTTTGCGCCAGAACATTACCGAAGCGCGGTCTTCCAGCTCGACGGCGTTAAATTCCGGATCGGTGTTTCGCAGTGCGGCAACGCCGGGCAATTGCCCGTGGCGCTCGCCATCCCATTCGACTTCCTGGGTGATTTCCGACAGCACCCAGTCATATTGCCCGCTGCGCAGCATCGCCTTGCAGTGAGTACAGTTGGCGGATTGGTTCAGCTCCACAGGCGCGCCGCAATTGGGACAGTTGCCTTCGATGAGCCCCGATTTG
This sequence comes from Tepidisphaeraceae bacterium, assembly GCA_035695715.1. Lineage (GTDB taxonomy): Bacteria > Planctomycetota > Phycisphaerae > Tepidisphaerales > Tepidisphaeraceae > RYN-428. The sequence continues at coordinate 563 of DASRRM010000531.1, read as the reverse complement.
CCCGGCTGCGTCACCGCGCCGCGATGACGCAAAAACGACCACACCTCCACAAACTGATCCGGCGCTGTCGCCCCGCCCAAACGCTTGCCGCTGGCTAACGACACGCGATAGTCCAGCGCGCTGGCGGCAATCCGCACCGATAATTCATCGAACAACCCATCCGACCGCAACTCGGCGATTTCAATATCCTGGACCTGGATATTGTCCATCTGATCGTGCCAACCCTCGGCCTTCTGCTCGGAAAATTGCAGGGTGAAACGCTCATGCACGCCATCTGAAATAAAGGGACGGACGACGGAAAGATTCTGCGCGCACCAGGCGGCCTGGATCTTATTGAAGGCAACGCCAACGCGTTGATAAAAAGCCTGCTCATCAAAATTGGGATCGTGCTGGACAAGACTGGAGATCGCGCTTTGCTTTTCGGAATCGTCGAGTGTGGCCGCGGGGACGTTGGAAGAAGTTTGCCCGCCAACCGGATTATTACGGTTCAGGTAATAGACGAATGCGATGGCGGCGATGACGAGGGCGCCGATGATGGGATGGTGAAAGAACAGTTCGATGAG
>DASRRM010000530.1:0-5483 GCA_035695715.1 Tepidisphaeraceae bacterium | reverse complement strand
CACCCTCCTCCGCTCCCAACCATATCTGCCTGCGGCTCGGTCATTCTTTTCGCGTCCATCGCCTTGGCCAGGTCGGCTTCGCTCATCAGTTTTCGCTCGGCGGCGACTTGCCGAACGGTCTTGCCCGTCTTGAAGCTTTCCTTGGCGATGTCGGCGGCCTTGTCGTAGCCGATGACCGGCGCCAGGCTGGTGCACATCGCCAGGCTCTGATCCACCAAACTCTCGCAGCGCTCGGCGTTGGCCTCCAGGCCGGCCACGCACCGGTCGGCAAAAACGCGGGCGGCCCGCGATAAAAGCTCGATCGATTGCAGCAGGTTATACGCCATCACCGGCATCATCACATTCAGCTCGAACGAGCTGCCGATTCCGCTGGCGGAGAACGCGATGGTCGCATCGTTCCCGATCACCTGGGCCGCCACCATCAGCGCCATCTCGCTCATCACCGGGTTGACCTTGCCGGGCATGATTGAGCTGCCTGGCTGGGTTGCGGGAATGGAAATCTCCCCAATCCCGCAGCGCGGGCCGCTGGACAGCCAGCGGATATCATTGGCGATCTTCGTGAGGCTGATGGCGATGGTTTTCAAGAAGCCGCTGGCTTCGACAACGCCGTCCTTGGCCGACTGCGCCTCGAAATGATTGTGTGCCTCGACGAAATCGATGCCGGTCTTTTTCGCGATGACGGCAATAGCCTGTTTGGCAAAATCGGGATGCGAATTGATTCCCGTGCCAACTGCCGTTCCACCCAGGGGAAGCTCGCGCAGGCAACGGATGGCCTTGTGGCAGCGCTCGGCCGATAGCCGGGCCTGGTGGGCATAGCCGGAAAGCTCCTGCCCAAGCCTGATCGGCGTGGCATCCTGCAAATGGGTGCGGCCGATCTTGACGATCCCATCATACTGATCCGCCTTTTTCTGCAGCGCATCGGTCAGATGCTTCAGCGCCGGCAGAAGCGCTTCCTGAAGCGCCGCCGCCGCTGAGACGTGAATGGCGGTGGGGATTACATCGTTGGAGCTTTGCTCCATGTTGACGTGATCGTTGGGATGGATAGGGTCTTTGCCGCCACGTTTTCCGGTGGCGATTTCGTTGGCCCGGCTGGCGATGACCTCGTTGGCGTTCATGTTGCTCGAGGTGCCCGAGCCGGTCTGGAAAATATCGACCACAAACTGCGCGTCGAGTTTTCCATCGATGACATCGCCTGCCGCGTGCTGGATGAGCGACTTCCGCCGCTCATCCAGGATGCCCAGCTTGTGATTGATTTCCGACGCCGCCCATTTGATGAGCCCCAGGGCGGCGATGAATCGGCGATTGAATCGCAGGTCTGAAATGGGGAAATTTTCCACCGCCCGTCCCGTCTGCGCGCCGTAATAGGCGTCGGCGGGAATCTTCATTTCGCCCATGGAATCTTTTTCGGTGCGGAATTGCTCGGCCAAGCGTCTCCTCTCGTAAAGGAAAGTCCTTGGCCGACCATTATGGGCGCGACGAACCGGTTGAAAAGTGCTCCGGGCGCGATTGTCTCCTGTCGCCGATTACATCGAATTGTTAAGCGAGGTCCATTTTCGCAGAATCTTGCCGCCAACGGAGGTGATCGCGGCAATTGCCGCAACGACAATGAGTCCGACGATGAGGGCATATTCCAGAACTTCACCGCCGTTTTCATCGGTGATAAGGTTCCTGACGATTCGTCCGATCGCTTGCATTAGAGGCTCCCTTCGATTTCCCCGCCGCCTTGGCGGCAGGCATGACCTTCGTTTGATAGCCCGAGCCATGGCAGGCCCAGATGACTTATCCCACTGATAGTGCTATCGAAACGTGCGTCTTGACGGTTTAGCCGGTTCCTGACGTTTGCGCGCGGTCGCAAGCAATATTCGCAATAGTCTGACATGGTCGATATGAAAGCGCGGGACAAATCATTTCGGAACGCCCGCTTTTCCCGCTCGTGAATGCTGGGCGGAAGGGTGAAAAGCACCGGATTTTATTGGCCGGTGCGTGCGAATTGCAGGCACTATCCGTATGATGACGTAGGCGATAAGTGGTTGTTCAAACGAATGCCGACAGGGAGCAAAATGCAGAAAAAAATTTTTGCGGTCATCCTTTTTTTTCTCGGATTATCGGCCCAAACCCCGCTTCGTGCCGATGGGCCGCCGGATCAGGGCAAGCATGAGGCGGCGCCTGCTCACATCTCGACCACCGATGGGCAGATCGAAATCGACGGGCAACCGCTGAAATACAAGGCGTCCGCGGGGCATATCGAGTTGAAGGACGAAAGCGGCAAATCCAAGGCGGAAATGTTCTTCGTCGCCTATGAAAAGCAGCCCGCCGATGACGCCGCGCACCGGCCCATCACCTTTGTTTTCAACGGCGGCCCGGGAGCGGCGGCGGTATGGCTTCACCTGGGAACCGCCGGGCCAAAACGAATCGCCCTCAACGAGGCCGGCGACGCCCCAGCGCCTCCCTATCACCTGGAAGACAACCCCAACACCTGGCTTCCCGCCAGCGATCTGGTTTTTATCGACCCGGTCGGCACCGGATACAGCCGGGCCGCCAACGGAGAAGACCCCAAGCAATTTTACGGCGTCGAGGAAGACATCCGCTCGGTCGGGGAATTCATCCGCATCTACATCACGCGCAACAGCCGCTGGCTTTCACCGAAATTCCTGGCCGGGGAAAGTTACGGCACCACCCGCGCCGCCGGGCTGTCGGAACATTTGTTGGAACAGGAAGGAATCAGCCTCAATGGCATCGTGCTGATTTCGTCGGTGCTGAATTTCGGGACGATCGAGTCGAGCGCGAGCAACGACCTTCCCTATGCGCTGTATCTGCCGAGCTATTGCGCCATCGCCTATCATTACAAAAAGCTGCCGGCCGACTTGCAGAACGCCGACCTGTCCAAAACGCTGCCCGAGGTGGAACAATGGGCAACGCACGATTATCTCGACGCCCTGACCGCGGGCAGCGCCCTATCTCCGGAGCAGCGCAAGGCGGTTGCCGAGCGGCTTTCGCGATACACCAGCCTGCCGGCGGCGTATATTGAGAAGGCCGACCTTCGCATCGATCCGGGGGAATTTCGTAAGGAATTGCTCATCGACGAGAAAAAGGTGATCGGCCGCTTCGATGCCCGCATTTCCGGGTACAACCCCGATCCGCTGTCGTCCGATGCCGAGTATGACCCGAGCCTGGCGCCGTACCTGGCGGCATACACGGCATGCTTTAACGACTATTGCCGCCGCACGCTGAAATTTGAAAGTGACCGGTCGTACGATGTTTTGAGCGGGCGGGTGCAGCCGTGGAACTTCGGCCGGGCTGGGGGCGGCTACTTGAACGTCGCGCCAAGCCTGTCGGACGCCATGCGGAAAAACCCCCACATGAAGGTGATGTTCTGCAACGGCAACGCCGATCTGGCCACGCCCTATCTGGCCGCGACGTATACCATCCGCCACATGGCACTGAGCGACGAGTTGCGCGCCAACATCTCGCATAAGATTTACGTCGGCGGGCACATGATCTATCATAATCATCCCTCGCTGATCAAGCTGGGCGCAGACATCCGAGCTTTCATTCGCGACGCCGTTCCACCCGCCCCGGCAACCCAGCCGGCCACGGCGCCGGCCGGCGCGCATTGAGCGCGGCGAATCGCGCATGTGAGAGAATGGGCGTTGTTTTCGCAGGGTGATTGGCGATGGTGGGTCATCACCATGCCGTGGCGGCTTGCGCTGTTCTCTAAAACAAAAGCCGCATGGCAAACTATAGAAAAGCGATGCGAAACCACTTCATCACTTGCGTTTTATTGCTGATGGCCGGTCTCCTGTTGGAAGCCTCCGGCACGGCTCTGGCTGACGTGCCGCAAGGTCCGCGGGTTGTTTCAATCTTTCTGAAGCTGGATGGAATCGCCGGCAGTTCGACCGACGAAAAGCATCCGAATGAGATTCAGTTGATCTCCTTTAACTGGAGCGAGTCAAACAAGGAAAAGGCAAAACCTGAGCCGCACGATGCTTTGGTTCTAAAGGCAATCGACGCGACAACCCCAAAGCTCGCCGAGGCACTGGCGACGGGAAAAGTCATTGCGACGGCCACGGTGACAGTACGCGTTTACGCGCCTGCCAGGCCCACTGACAAAAAAAGCGAACCGGGTGGCCCCGTCTTCGGCTCGGCCGTCGATCAGGTGCAGTACGTCTTCACGGATGTGCAGCTCACTGCTGTTTCGCACACGGTCATTCAGCGCGCCGAGGAGCAGGTGCAGTTTAAATATGGGAAGCTGGTGATCCGATATTTGAGTGCTGACGGAAAGCCAATCGAAGCCCCGGCAACAAAATCTGAGTGAGGCGATGGAAATCGATTTTCAGGTAGACGAGCTGCCCGCGAGGTTTTGCCGAAACTGGTTCACCGGCGGCGCATCACGTCCCGCCGGTGGGTTCGTACTGCGACCCGTTCATCGATCAATAGCATTCTTGATGGCGGTCGGCGCTGTTGGGTGAACTTGCAGACGAACCCGATCGTCCGGCTGAAGATACCCATCCATGACAAAGGAACACTCCGGATTTCCCCAAGAAACGGTGAAATGCGAAGCATCGGCGGCATCGATCTGCCCGGCATACACGCGATTATCGATTTCCGGCCCGAACGAATTATCGCAATCGGTTATCGATTCCCCAATGACCCGCAAAGGCGATCCCAAAGACCCCGGCTCGATGACGATGACAGCGGCAACAAGTTGCCAATAACCAGCCGCAATATGGCGATACCCCATTTCGACCGCAACGATTCGCGATTTTCCGCCCGCGACGTGGCGCTCGTGGAGAAACGCCAACGCGCGGTCGCCGACCAACGGCATTGAGAGCAAGGATTTCGTTTCTCGCCAGGCCCTGGGATCACGCCCGACCGGCGCAGGAGTTCCATCCTCCAAAACACGACCATGGTAGAACGCGACTGAGTCGGCTGCGTCGCCGAACGAGATGATGCGTTGCTGCTGGCCAGCCTCGAGGACTATCTGATCGGGACTCGCATGGTAGCTCATCGCCTGCCGCTGCCAGTAGAAGGTGCGAAGGCGAAGTTTGGCAACAGGCCAGAAGTGAAACCCGACGAGCGCCAGAGCGATCCCCGCAAGCATCAGCGCGATTGGTCCCACCCATTTCCGGCGTGCGCGGGGCGCCTCGTAAGAAAGCTGAGCGGGAAACTCGGACATCAACCGACATGCTATCACAGCGCTGTTATTTGCCAGCGCATTGCACCGCTATTGATCGCAACACTGACAAAGGGGGGCACTGAACGCCGGGGTGGCGACTTTAGTCGCCACCTCCCCTGACGGGTTTCATTTGCAGCGCGCAACGCCATTGAGATGATGATGAGTCTTAGAGCGTTTCTCAGGTTGCTAGCGCGCCGCGGGCATAATGTTGTTACTCTGAATGCCAACACAAAGGAGTAACTGTATGCAACCCCATTCAGCGGAGGTACGGGAATTGGTGCTCGGAGCGTACGATGAAGGTAAAGAG
>DASRRM010000529.1:0-8416 GCA_035695715.1 Tepidisphaeraceae bacterium | reverse complement strand
CCGCCGTTGCCGATCATCACGCCGCACGGAATATTCAGGCCATCGGCAAAGACGCTCATCTTGTCGAATTTGCCATCGTGCTTAGTCGACTCGAAAATCTTCACGCGGTCCATGCCCGGCCCCGCATCGGCCCGCGGATATTCCACCGATTCGGTCACCCACATCCGCCCCTGGTCGTCAAAGGTAAATGATGTCGGATTGATCAAGTCTGGTTCATGCGCCACGCACTCAATCTTAAAGCCCGGCGGAAGTTCCATCTTCGCCATCGCCTGCTCCGGCGTGAGCGCCGGGCCGACCGGCTTGGATTGGCCGTGTGGAATCTCGGCGGTGTCGGCTTTCACGATGGAAAACGTTGTGATGGAAAGGAGGCCGAGGGCGATGCGGGTGAGCAGTGTTCGTCGCATGGAAGTGGATTCCTGGGATTCTTGTGTCTTGAGATACCGCCGGGACTGGTATTGATACTGTCACGGGGGAGTGGCGTTTTTGATTGTGGACGCGGCCGGATTTTCCCGTATCACGGGCGTCTCGCCCGTGTTTTAATTCAAAGAGGCCACGGGCGAGACGCCCGTGATACGGGAAATTAGCCCCGCCTCTTCGTCTTCTTAACCTTGTTCAAATAACAAGAAATCGCGAGATATCCTGAATAGCCCGGGCGGATGGCGAAATGATCCGGGTCTTCGGAGTACCTCAGACCCGGCGTCTTGGGCATATCCGTATTCCGCAACATTTCGCAGCACTCTGCTCCGGAATTTCGCAAGGGCAAATAACTCGACTACAATTCCAATGATGAAAGTCTGGCAAACCCCCTTACCGCCGATCTACAACGAGCTTTCCGAGCCCGAGCTGCGCGTGCGCATCGCTTCGGCCAAGGAAACTCTTGGCGAAAAGCTGGTTATCCTCGGGCATCATTATCAGCAGGATGCCGTCATCGAATTCGCTGATTTCACCGGTGACAGCTTCGAGCTTTCGCGGCGGGCGGCGGAGCAGAAAAATGCACAATACGTCATCTTTTGCGGCGTGCATTTCATGGCGGAGTCGGCCGACATTCTCACGCTGCCGCATGTCCACGTGATTCTGCCCGATCTTGGCGCCGGCTGCTCGATGGCCGACATGGCCAACCTCGACCAGACGCTGGATTGCTGGGCGCAGCTCGAAGAAGCCTGCCCCGATCAGACGATCGTGCCCATCACATACATGAACAGCTCGGCGGCGATCAAAGCCTTCGTCGGCGAACATGGGGGCGCCGTCTGCACCAGCTCGAATTGCCGGAATGTGCTGGAATGGGCGCTCAGTAGCACCGCCATCCTGGCCGTGCCCGCAGGTGAACAAAAAACAATTGCGTCGCCGTTGAAAGAGCACGGGCAGGATGCCCGTGCCACTGGGAAGATCCTTTTTTTCCCCGACCAGCACCTCGGCCGCAACACCGCTTACGCCATGGGCTATCCGCTCGACAAAATGGCCGTCTGGGACCCGCGCCAGGAATTTGGCGGCAATGATCCGCGCACGCTGCGCGAAGCCGACTTCGTTTTGTGGAAAGGCCATTGCTCGGTTCACCAGCTTTTCCGGCCCGAGCATGTGGATCAGGTGCGGGAAAAGTATCCGGAGATGAAGGTGATCGTTCATCCGGAATGCCGATGGGAAGTCGTGCAGAAAGCCGACATGGCCGGCAGCACCGCCTACATCGTCAAGCAGATCGAAGCAGCCCCGCCCGGCAGCCAATGGGCCATCGGCACCGAGGTTCACCTCATCAACCGCCTGGCCCGCGAGCATCCCGAGCAGAAGATCATCGTGCTGAGCGATTGCCAATGCCTGTGCACGACAATGTATCGGATTGATTTGCCGCATTTATGCTGGGCGATCGAGAATCTGCTGGAAGGAAAGGTGGTGAACGAAATCAAGGTGAACGAAAAGACGCGAAAATGGGCGATGGTGGCGCTGGACCGGATGCTGGCGATAAAGGGGACGGGCAACCCGATCGGGAAGAAGCAGCCGGCGGGAACGACGGTGGATTGATTGGCGCCACCTGCGATAATGCGAACGTGGAGAGTGAAATGACGATACAAAACCTGACGGAATTTTTTCGGGAAAAACGTGCGCACGCACCGGCCAAAGACATTGATTGGGAACAGCGGCAACAAGAATGGATCGCTGCGATTGACGGCCTTTATCAAATTGTAACAACCGAATGGCTTGCACCTGCCATTCAAAATGGGCTGGTCCAAGTCGATTATCGACCCAAAAAGATCACCGAAGACTTTCTAGGAACTTACGAAGTCCGCGAGATGGTATTGCGCGTTGGCGAAGAGATGGTGACGTTCTCCCCGAAAGGCCGGAATGTCATCGGCGTCCAGGGAAGGGTCGATCTCGTTGGCGAAATGGGCGAGGTTCCGCTCGTCGTCCAACAACCTGGCAACGAGTGGGCGATTCTCGCGCCGAGATCGACGCCAACCAGACTCATTGGGCTCGATGAGAAGACGCTTCTGCTTGCGCTGAAGGACGTTATGCGGCCATGAGGATATCACTTTCCGACGCCGAGAAGTCCATTGACTTCATTTGGCTTTGGTTTGAACAGGCGAACTCGGCGCTGCGCGAACGGTTGCTTGTCGAGCAAACGAGCAGCGTCGACATTTCTCGAAGTGTTTTCCTGGGAATGTCATGCTGGACTTGCTCGCGGCTACGGAGGCTGCGATTCGAGTCGATTTCTGGACGCGCGTTCGGGCCAAAAGAAAGGACGCATTATCGCGGCAATTCAGACAGGACGTGAAACAATTCAAGCGGAGGATTTCCCTCGACGAACATGTGCTTAGCGCGTGGGTATCCGCCCAATCGGAATTAAAGGCGCAGCTCGATGATTTTCGCCGCGTCCTCAAGATGCGCCACTGGCTGGCCCATGGATGATATTGGACTCCGAAGTTTGGAATAAACTATTCGCCGGCGGATACATTTGATATTTGTGATCGGCTCCTGCAGAAGATGGCTCTTAAGTGACATCGAGCAGAGCATAAAACCGGCAATGACGAAAATCCTGAGACATCCTCTTCTCATGACCGCTCTGGTGGCGATGGCGGCATTGGTCCTGGTCCAGGGCGTGGCAATATCGTTCGCACGGCCACCAGTTCGGTGGGATTCGCTGGACGATGTGGGAAATCTCGGGCGGGTGTCGGCAATTGAGGTCAGCCCGTTTGACCCGCGCACGATCATCGCCGGGGGCGATGTCCTGGGGGCCGGGGTCACACATGATGGCGGCGTTACCTGGCAACAGACATTCGGCTTTGCCAATTATCAGGACAATGACATCACGTTTCATCCCACCGATCCGAACATTATTTGGATCGGCACGTTGGGCGGGCCGTACAAAAGCACCGATGGTGGCAGGAACTGGATCGCAAAGCGGGATGGCATGCCGCCGGTCAGCAAGATCACGATCACCGCGCCCATCGAGCGGGTGGTCTTCGATCCCAACGATGCCGCCACTTTGCTGGCGGTGGCCGGAAATCACCGGCATATGGGATATGGGAAGACCGGCATCACCCGCTGGGGCGGCGTCTGGAAAAGCACCGATGGCGGCGATCGCCACCATCGACGACGCCGCCGTGGGCGCTCCCAACGATGGCACCGGCGTGATAATTAGCGGTTTTGCGTTTGCCGCCGGCTCTTCAAGCATTCTCTATGCTTGCTCAGATTAATTCGGGGTTTATAAGAGCAGCAACGGCGGTGTCGACTGGAACAAGATCGATCAGGGCCTGCCAAACACTGAATGCAACAAGTGCAAAGGATCGGCATAACTCGAATTGGCGGGATTTATGAGCTATCGAATGACGCGATCAATCTGCATCCTTATTTGCGTATTGGCGGTGGCGGAAGCGCGCGCGGCGGACTGGCCTAATTGGCGTGGGCCGGATCACAATGGCATTTCGTCCGAGTCGAATTGGCTCGACCATTGGCCCGCGGCCGGGCCGGCCGTCGCGTGGAAAGCAAATGTTGGCACCGGATTCTCGTCGTTCTGCGTAGCCGGCGGCCGCGTATATACGGCGGGGAATGCGGACAATTCCGATACGGTCTATTGCTTCGATGCCGACACCGGTAAGCTGCTCTGGAAATATTCCTACCCCGCCGACCTTGGCGATAAATATTTCGAGGGAGGCCCGGCCGCGACGGCCGCCGTCGAAGAGGGCCGTGCCTACTTCAGCAGCCGCTGGGGCGATGTTTTTTGTCTGGATGCGGCCACGGGGAAATTGATCTGGTCGGTGAACATCCCAAAGGAAACCGACTGCCGCACGCCCGAGTGGGGCTTTGGCGGTTCCCCGCTGCTGTTTAAGAATCTTGTCGTGTTGAACATTGGGGAGGCCGGAACGGCACTGGATAAATCCACTGGTAAAATTGCCTGGACGTCGGGAAAGAAGGAAGCCGGGTATTCAACACCGGTGCCGGTGCACTTTGATGGCCAATCGCTGGGCCTTTTCGCCAACGCTGCTTCTTACCTGGCCGTCAATCTGGAAACCGGCAAGGCACTTTGGCGCGTGCGCTGGCTTACACAGGGCGGAATTAATATTGCCGATCCGCTGGTCAAAGGGGACAAGGTGATGATCAGCTCGGGCTACGGCAAAGGCGCGGAATTGCTGAAAATGGGCTCAGCCGATCCAACTTTGGTCTGGAAAAACCGCGAGTTCAGCACGCACATCAGTCCCGGTGTTTTGCTCGGCAAAGAGCTTTACTGCGACAGTGGACAAGCTTCCACCGGCGGCCCGCTGATCTGCGTCGATTTCGACACCGGCGAGAAAAAATGGGAATATCCCAACGTCGGAACCGGCGGCCTGATGATCGCCGGCGATAAGCTGATCGCCATGACCGAGCATGGCGAAATCATGGTTGGTCCGGCCAGCCCCAGTGGCTTTACGCCAACTGCCCGCGCGCAGGTGCTCAGCGGGAAAACCTGGACGCCGCCGGTGCTGGCCAACGGCTGCATCTATGTTCGCAACGCCGCCGGCGATGTGGTATGCCTCGATGTCCGCAAAAGGTGATTACGATGAATCCAACCCGTCGCCAATTCATTCAGTCAGCGGCTGCCGCCGGGGCAGTGCTGGGCGCGCCACTGCTTGCCAACGCCGCCGACAGCGGCCCGCGCCGATTCAAGACTGCCCTCATCGGCTCGGGGTGGTGGGGTAAAAACATTCTTGCCGAAGCCATCGCGTCCAAGCGATGCGACATCGTTGCCCTTTGCGACGTGGATGGCAACATCCTTGAGCAAGCCCAGGATCACGTCAATGACCTCACCGGCTCCCCGCCCAAAATTTACAAGGATTTTCGCGAACTGCTCGATAAGGAAAAACCCGAGATCGCCATCATCGCCACGCCGGATCATTGGCATGCGCTTCAATCGATCGCGGCGTTAAAAGCCGGTGCGCATGTGTATGTGGAAAAGCCGACCGGCCACACCGTCAACGAGAGCCGTGCCGTGGTCAACGCCGCCCGCCAGACCGGCAAGGTTGTGCAGGTCGGGCTGCATCGGCGCATCGGCCCGCATTATGTCAGTGCGCGTAAATTCTTCCTCGACGGAAATGTCGGCGAGCTGGGGATGGTCCGCTGTTTCGTCGATAGTGGCGGCGGCCGCGAAAACCCTTCGGATAACGCCGAGCCCCCCGAAGGCCTGGACTGGGACATGTGGTGCGGCCCAGGTCCGCTTGTGCCCTTCAACCGCAAGCTACACCCCGGCGGCTGGCGCAACTTCCTCAGCTACGCCAACGGCCAGCTCGGCGATTGGGGCGTCCATTGGCTCGATCAGGTGCAGTGGTTCACCGGCGAGAAATATCCCAGGCGCATCTTCAGTTCCGCCGGCCGGCAAATTCGCGGCACGCCAATCAACGACGGCAAACGCCTGACCAGTGATGCCCCGGATCATCAGGCGGTCATCTACGATTTCGAGAAGTTCACCTGCACCTGGGAGCATCGCCAATTCGCCGGCAATGCCACCGAGAAGCACTCGATTGGCGTCTACTTCTACGGCACCAAAGGCATTCTTCACGTCGGCTGGCAGGATGGCTGGACCTTCTATCCCACTTCAGGAAACAAGACCATTCACGAAAACGCCCAGATTCAGCAACCCGACGGCCACAACATCAAGCTCCTCTGGGCCGACTTCCTTGGGGCCATCGACGAAAACCGCCGCCCCGTGGCAGACATCGAGCCCGCCCACCGCGCCTCGACCATGGCCATGCTCGGAATGCTCTCCTGGAAAGTCGGGCGAAGCCTGAAGTGGGATGGAGACAAAGAGCAGGTTGTGGGTGATGCCGAGGCGAATGGAATGCTGTCGCGAGTCTATCGGCGGCCGTGGGTATATCCGGCGTTGTAATCAGAGAGACGATTCCCGGATGTACGCAATGCAACGCCGGGTCTGAGGTACTCCGAAGACCCGGATCGGTCGCGCAAGAAATCCGGGTCTTCGGAGTACCTCAGACACCCGCCGCTTAAGGATGTCCGGTCCGCGGGAAGGGCGTAATCCGGAGATGAATGAGCCGCGCACGGAGGGTACTCCCGGAGTAAGCGGTTTCGCGAGGCCCGCTTACTTCGGGAGTACCCTTCGTGCGCGGCTCATTCCGCCCTGCGTGCAAAACGGACAACATCATGCGGCGGGTGTATCAGACACCGGCGTGCGCATATGCGCAAACCGGCCTTTACAGATAAGGGGTAGGCCGTTAGGGGTGTGGCCGTCTTTTTTGGCACTGTCGTGACACGGCCGTCTCGGCCGTGCCTCATGCTTTGGGCGTAAATAGCACCAAGCACGGGCGGGACGCCGGCGGGACGCCCGTGTCACGAACGACCGTGCCAAAAGACGGCCACACCCGCCGTTAGATGCCGGGAGCGTTCCACTGGCTTGCGTCGTCCATTGGCATTACACTTTGGTCAGCCCAAACCAAGGATGGTTGCCGTGGAACATGCCCTTACGCCGGAATATCGGGTTGAGCTGGACGTTTACAACGGGCCGCTCGACCTTTTGCTTTATCTCATCAAGCGCGATGAGCTGGATATCTACGACATTCCTATCGCCCGCATCACGCAAACCTACATCGATTACGTTCACATGCTTCGCGGCATGAAGGATGCCGAAGGCCTGGACATCAATGTGGCGGGGGATTTCCTGGTGATGGCGGCTACGCTGATGGAAATCAAGTCAGCCATGCTGCTGCCCCGCGCGCCGGTGAGCGAAAAAGGCGATTCCGGCGCGGCCGCCGAGCTGGCCGACCCGCGGCTGGAGCTGGTGCAGCAGCTTCTGGAGTACAAGCGGCTGAAGGATTCGGCCACCGCCCTCGATCGGCAGCACCGATTGCACGAAAGCCGATTCCCGCGCTATCCCGGCCTGCGCGAAGGCGACGCCGACGAAATGCCGCCGATCGATCTGGAAGAAGTGCAGATGTGGGACCTGCTGGCGGCGTTCGATCGGCTGATGAAAGAGGTGGGCGTTCGCAAGCCGCGATATCATGAGGTGACTTACGATGACACGCCGATCGATCTTCACGCGGCCGACATTGAAGACCGCCTCAAGCGCGAAGGGAAAGTGACGCTCAAGCAGTTGATCGTCGGCCGCAAGAGCCGAAGCGAAATGGTCGGCGTGTTCCTGGCGCTCCTGGAGCTGATCCGCGAGAAAAAAATCCTGGTCGACCAGGATTTGGTGAGCGATGACATTCAAATCGTCTCCGCCCCGGCGGAGCATCGCAAAACCTACGAGCATGCATCGCTGGGACTGGCGAAAATCGAAGCGGTGAAGCAGGAGACGGTGGCGGCTCAATCGCCGGAATCAGATGAAGCCGCGGCGGAGGTGGTGCCTGGATAATGTCGATGTGGTCAGCGTTGAAGGACGCAGTGAGTTAGAGCACTCCTCGGTTTTGTGCAGCGGCTGACCGTCATCCTGAGTCACTCTTGAACCTTTTCAAGCCCACGACCACTCTATAAGCGGCTAAGCCCAATAGAGGTGGTTTATGATTCCCTCGATAGAGCACATCATCAAAAAACGGCACCATAACCGCCGGCGGCTTCGCTTCATGGCGATGATTTTCGCCGTAATCGGGATGATTATCGCGAGTTGGGCGGTGCTGTCGTCGCTCCTTGTCGATCACACGTGGGCGCCGTCCATGCCGCTGCTGGTGTTTGCCTGCGGGTTTGCGGTGCCGGTGCTTCCGCTGTGGTTGTTGGATAAGCGCATTGCGGTTGCCCTGGTTCCGATGCCGAATATGGAGTGCCCGGGCTGCGGATATAATATAGCGGGCCTGAACCGGCCGATCTGTCCGGAGTGCGGCCTATCGCTGCCGGCGGCGTGGGCGATGCCGGGACCAAATCCCCAAGTAACTGCCGGAAAATAACCTGTACGTTTTTTCGTGATCGTCTCGCAAATCTGACCGCTCGACGCCGGTTCTGAGGTACT
>DASRRM010000528.1:0-19897 GCA_035695715.1 Tepidisphaeraceae bacterium | reverse complement strand
ACCGACACCGCGATCTCCATGTCATCAATCGTGTCTGCGTCGCGGCAGCAGGTTTCCAGCGAACTGGCGGGAGAAGTCGTGATTTTGAACCTTAATGCCGGGATCTATCACGGGCTGGACGCAACCGGCACGCGCATCTGGCAACTGATCCAAAGCCCGATGAAAGTGTCCGATGTGCGCGACGCGATTCTGGGTGAATACGATGTGGAAGCCGACCGTTGCGGGCGCGACCTGCTGGAACTTCTGGAGAAACTCGCGCATAGCGGGTTGCTTGAAATCCACCCTCAGCCGGCTTGATAAGTTTTTCGCTCTCCCCTCTGCCGGTCAGTTCTTCCTGATCCGCGTTTTCATTTTGGTGGCCGCCGTCCGGCTTGGCCTTTGGGTCCTTCCATTTCGCATCGTTCGAAAACTGGTTGACGCCGCCGCACGGCGTCCAACCGCGTTTCGCAAAACCGTTCCGGCTCATCGTGAGAACCACAATTGCGCACAACGTGGCACGGGCGGCTCGCCCGTGTCTTCCCGCTCAATTGCCAGTTCCTCAATCGACATCGCCACAGCCGCCATCCAAATCGTCTCGCGGTATATCCCATCCGCCACCTGTCTCACGCAGGCGTTAGCCGCTCAAACCCTCCTGGCCCGCGCTGGAAATATCCCGATACTCCGCATCGGCGTGCTGCGAAGCAATGGGCAGTTCAAAGCGCATGCATGGGTGGAATGCGCGGGGCGAATCGTGATAGGAGAAGTGGCGGGGATCGAAGAATTCAAGGCCCTCACGCGATTGTAATCGTAATATGAATAAGTGCGAGGGATTACGGCGAGCCGCTTTTTTCGCCTTCGCCGGTAGGATTAAATCGTGAGAAGGGCGCGAAGTTTTTGTCGCACCTCCGTCAATGTCGATTGCGGAAGCCTTCCCAACTGCTTAATGAATGTCTGTTGGTGCAGCGCCGCCAGTTTGTGGAGACGAATCACAGACTGGGCTCGCAATCCAGTAATTCGAAACTCCGCTTGAGTTGGGTCGATGAGAAGATCGGACGGAATCAGCGGGTTGGGAATGACACTTGAAATGTAGGCGACCAGCGTCTCAGGAACGGGACCGACCGGAGGAGTGAGTACAAGAACCGGACGAATCTTCATTCCAACGCTTCCGCCAAATGGGAAATTCGCCAGAGCTACTTCACCGGGTGCCATCGATCGGCTCCCCGTCTTCAATGGTATAAATGTCTTCGCGAGGATCACTCAACTCCGCGCGCCATTCATGAGCGATTCCCATGGTCCAAGCCATATCGTCATCAGGAACCGCTTTGGGTGTCTCGAATTTGTCTTCTGAAGAATCAGCCCGATCTTCACTTTCAAGGTGTACAACCAGTCGCGTGTTTGTCGGCAAATCCAAGGGCTCATCCGGCACGATCACTTTTCCATCGAAATGTGCATGTATTGCAACCATATAGGAACTCGCCTGCGTATAATCGTACCATTGGAAACGGACAAAATCGAGGGAGACGGAAAACAAAAAGTGTTCGTTGGGCATGCCGAATTCTGAGTGCCCTAGCTGGACGCGCGTAGAACTTTTCCGACCGCGTCACATGCGCCCTCAACATCCTCCCCGCTTACCTGAAGATGCAGCACCGCCCGGATCGAATCCGGCCCGGTCGCCATCATGAGAACGCCGCGCTCGCGAAGTTTCTTCACCACTTCGTACGCATCGGCCGTCGGTAGCCGGTAGCGAACGATGTTCGTCTCCACGCTTTCAACGTCGATTTCAATCCCGTGAATCTGCGACAGCCCTCGCGCCAGTGCGGCCGCGTTGGCGTGATCCTCCGCGAGGCGCGAGCGATGATTCTTCAGGGCATATAGCGCCCCTGCCGCCACGAGGCCGGCTTGGCGCATTCCGCCGCCGAGCATTTTGCGGAATCGGCGGCCGCGGGCGATGAAGTCGGCTGGGCCGACCAACGCCGACCCAATCGGCGCGCCAAGGCTCTTGGAAAAGCAGACGGAAACCGAATCGCATAAGTCGGCAAACTGGCGTTCGGAATTTCCGCTGGCGACGGCGGCGTTCCAGAGGCGGGCACCATCCATGTGCAGCTTGACGCCGTGAGATTTCGCCGCCGCCGACAGTTCGGCCAGCGTCGCCAGCGGCCAGACCGTTCCGCCGCCAAAGTTGTGCGTGTTTTCGATGCACAGAAGCGTGGTTGGCGAATGATGAACGTCAATCGGCCGCAGGGCTGCGATAAAATCGGCGGAAGTGAAAATGCCGCGCCGGCCGGTGATGGTGCGCAGTGAGACCCCGTTGAGCGCCGCGGCCGCCCCGGCTTCCTTTCCCTGGATATGCGCGCCGGCCTCGAGCAGGACTTCATCGCCGCCCTGGGTATGAAGCCGCACGGCCAGTTGGTTGGCCATGGTTCCCGAGGGGACGAACATTGCCGCCTCTTTGCCGAGCAGATCGGCGGTCATGCGCTCCAGTTCATTGACGGTGGGATCTTCGCCGAAAACATCATCCCCCACCGGCGCATCGGCCATCGCTTTTCGCATGGCGGGCGTGGGAATGGTGACGGTATCGCTGCGGAGGTCGATCATGACCAGGAGTGTAATTGAAGAGAATGGCGACGAGAAGTATCACGAAAACATCAGCCGGCGCCGCCGACGCGCAACGCTCTGAATGCGGCCCTTTGGCGCGCCGCTTGACCGCGCGTGTAGCCACTTGCACCGATGTGGGAATTCTCACGGCAAACCGACATCGGCAACGACGCTTGGTGTACGCGGGTGTGGCCGTATTTTGTGACACGGGTGTCCCGCCCGTGCCTTATGCTTTTGGCGTAAATGGCATCAAGCACGGGCGGGACGCTGCGGGACGCCCGTGTCACGGACGAACGTACCAAAAAAGACGGCCACACCCCTGTACGCTCACCGCCGCGCGAGACACTCATCTCTCACGCGGCTAGAATGCGGCGTAATATTGCGTGCCTCGACGATTCCACTCCAACATTTACGGTGAAACGTGCCAACATCCACGCTTGATAAGGAAGCATTTCCCACGCTCGACGAAGAAGAGATGCAGGCATTGCGCCGCATCGCCCGGCCGATGGATTGCGCCGACGGCGATATTCTTTTCAAGGCTGGTGACGCCGAGATCGACTTGTTCGTGGTCGAATCGGGCGAGGTGGACATTTTAAATCCCAGCGACGGGAATTCGCTCATCGTGACGCACGAAGCCGGGACATTTGCCGGCGATATTGACATGCTCACCCGCCGCCGGGTGATCGTGACGGCGAAGGTGCGCGGGGCGGCGCGGGTGCTGCGTGTGCCGGCGGAAAAAATTCGCGAGGTGCTCAACCGCATCCCCCGGCTTGGCGAAAAGTTGCTGACAGCGTTCGTCGCCCGGCGAAAAGCGCTCGCCGGCGCGGGAGTGACCGGGCTGAAAGTGGTTGGGCCGGGCCGATGCAAGGACACGGCGTCGGTTCGCGAGTTTCTCTATAAGAATTTCGTGCCCTTCACGTGGTTTGACACGCAAACGCCGGAGGGTCAGCGCCAATTTGAAGCGGTCGGCTCGCCGCGAAAAACGCCCGCCATCGCGTTCAGCGACGGCAGGATCATGCTGAATCCAACGCTGCAAGGCCTGGCCCAGGCCGCCGGCATTTGGCGCATGTGCCCGGCGCAGAGCGTCGATTTCCTGATCGTCGGCGCGGGGCCGGCGGGAATCGCGGCGGCGGTTTATGCGGCTTCGGAAGGACTCTCTACTTTGGTCCTCGACCGCCTCGGGCCTGGCGGGCAAGCCGGGGCTTCGTCAAAGATCGAGAACTTCATCGGCTTTCCATCGGGCCTTTCCGGCACCGAGCTGGCCACGCGCGGCGTGCTGCAAATGCTGAAATTCGGCGCTAACATCGCCGCCCCGGTCGCCGTTCAAAAAATCGACCCGGCCGCGGCGGGCGGAAAACATGCCGTCCATCTCGATTGCGGGTCCGTCATCCAGGCCAGCGCAATTTTGATCGCGACCGGCGTGCATTGGCGCCGCCTTGAGGCCGAGGGAGCCGAGCGTTTCGACCACGCCGGGGTCTATTACGCCTGCACCAGCGTCGAGGCGTTGTTGTACGACAAGTGTAACGTGGCGGTGGTGGGCGCGGGAAATTCCGCCGGCCAGGCGGCGATGTATCTTGCCGAATGTTGCCGCGAACGCACCGTGCACTTGCTCGTCCGCAACAAGCTTGGCCCGGGCATGTCGGAATACCTCGCCAGCCGCATTCGCGCCGCGGGAAATATTGCCGTGCATGAAGGCGTTGAGGTTTCCCGCGTCAGCGGCCGCGTTCGCTGCGACGAGTTGGAGCTGAAAAACAACGCCACCGGCGAAAAGACGCCATTGAAATGCGAAGCGGTCTTTGTCTTTATCGGCGCTGAGCCGCAGGCGAAATGGCTCCCCGAATCGCTCGCCCGCGACGCCCAGGGATATCTTCTGACTGGCGTTGATGCGATGCGCTCGGGCAAATGGCCGCTGAGCGGCCGCGATCCGCTGCCGCTGGAAACCACGGTCCCCGGCGTGCTGGCCGGTGGGGATATTCGCTCCGGGTCAACCAAGCGCGTGGGATTTGCCGTGGGAGATGGGTCGCTGGCTGTCACTTGCGTGCACCGCTTACTGGGGATGGTGCGGTAAAAATTACCTGGCGCGTGCAATCGTGCATGCGACAGAGCCCGTGGACCTTCGGTCCGACCGCTACGCAAGCTGCGCACCTGCGCGCATGCGGGTCGAGTCGCCTACCGTTTCTCCATCAGCAGTGCCACCACATCGCGCAATTCCTGGTCGGTTAGTCCCTGCACCAGGCCGGCGGGCATCAGCGATTCCTTGCGGATTCGGCGATCGACGATCGTCGATTCGGGGACGGTTGTCTCGACGCCGGTGCTGTCGACGTAGACTTCCTGGGATTGGCCGTCGCGGCGGAGGAGCATGCCGTCGATCTGCTGGCCCTTTTTGGTTTTGATGGACCAGAGGGTGAACAGCGGCGCGATTTCCTTGCTGGGGTCGAGAATCGATTCCAGCACATGCTCGCGCGTTTGCGAATGGCCGATCATGGTCAGGTCCGGGCCGATCTGGCGGCCGCGGCCTTCGATGGTGTGGCAGCGATAGCACGCCGGCCCGGCGGAATGGAAGAAGATTCGCCGGCCCGCTTCCGGATCGCCGGGCGCTTTGTCGAGAATTTTCTGCCATGCGGCGGTGTCGGTTTCCGGCGGACGCTCGGCCAGCGGCAGCCCCATCACGCGATGAACCAGATCCGCCTGTGCTGGAAATTGCGTGGCCAGCTTGGAAAGCTCTTCATGCTGGGCGGGGGTCATGGTTGCAACCGCCGGGCGGACCGAGCGGAGCGCTTCTTCGCGGATCGCTTTGTCGGGATTATGCGCCAGTTGCAATAGAAGACCGACCTGTGCCGCGGCATCATCGGCCAAGCCGACAATGGCGTCGGCGCGCAGCGCGCTGTCGGCCTTTGTATCGCCGGCAATTCTCGCAAGGATTGCAAATCTTGCTGGATCGAGCTCGCCATTCAGATAATGCACGGCTTCGATTTGCAGCGCGGGCGCTTGCGCCTGGACGAAAGATGCGAGTTGTTGCAGCGGAATGATCGGCGGCTTTCCCGCCGCCGGATGGCTGTTTTGCAGCATATGCAGGGCGGTGGCCTTGGTTGTGTCGGTTGCCTGCGGTGAATTCATGCGCGCCAGAAGGACGCCGGTGATTTTTCCCGAATCGATGCGGGCACTCTTGTCGCCGTCGAGTTGATTCAGCGTGGCGACGGTCATCCCAAGCAGCCTCGGCGACAGCACCTGCGAGTTGAGCAATTCCTTCAGGGCATCGCGCGATTCGGTGAGATTTTGCTCGGCGACAGCGCGAACGCCCATCTGCCGCACCCGGTCGTTTTCATCTTTCAGGGCTGGTGCGATAAACGGCTGCGCGTTGGTTCCGCGCCAAAGCAGCGCAGTAAGGAAACCGATGCGCTGTCGCGGCGTGGCAAGCGATTTCCATTCGACTTTTTCCACAGCCGGTAGTTGCGACAAGCCATACTGCGCCGCCTGCGCGACATAAGCGTCGGCATCGTCCAAAGCAGCGATTAGCTCCGCGGAATCTTTCGATTCGCGAAGTTTGGCGGCGCGGGCCATGGCTTCGGTCGGCTGTTCATCCGAGGCGGCTGGCGCGCGCTGGTTGAAAGTCACCTTCCAGATTCGCCCTTTATTGTTCACAGAATAACTGGCCGAGCCCCAATCGTTCACATACATCGTTCCATCGGGCGCAAACGCCAGGCCGGTCGGGCGGAAGTTTTCCCCGCCAACCAGAATCGGCTCCATGGTCGTGCTATACGAAGCGCCGCGCGGCGAAAGCGTATACACCTGCACCTGGTGATCACGCCAGCTTGTGACGAAAAGCTTGTTGCGCTGCCAGACCACGGCAACAGGCGCTTCACCCACGCCGGCCACCATCCCCAGCGTTCCGGGAAGCTCGCCGTCCCAGGCTTGCAGCGGGTGCATGCCCGTGCGGCCATAGCGGAATTCAAATCCGTAATCTCCGCCGGGCACAACGTGAATCAGCCGGGAAGGCGGCCGGCCATCGGGGTCGTTATCGACGGCCCAGAGGTTGCCTGCGGTGTCAAACCCCAGGCCGAACGGGTTCCAGAAGCCGCGCGCGACGAGGGTGAGATCGCCGCCTTTGGAATCGACGCGGAAGACCGAGCCCGAGCCTGTGTCGCTGGTGAGTTTCTTGCCGTCTGATCCGACGAGAGTCCACGGCCCGCCGAGGTTTTCGCCAATGCCGATGAATATGTGCCCGTCTTTGGAAACCGTCAGGCCGTGTAGGCCGTTGTGGGGATAGTTGGAGGTGGTTTCCAGATGGGCGAGGGTGGTTTTGACCGGCCCGGCACTTTTGCCGGCCTGATCTTCCACGCGAAAGATTTCATTTCGAGATGAGACCACGACCGACCCATCGCGGTCGGCGAAGACGTTCATCACGTACGTGCCGCCGTCGTAAAGCGACGTGATGTGGTCGGCCTTTCCGGAATTCTTCGTATCTTCGAAAATGCGAAGTCGATCGGTTGGCGGGCCTTGATAGTTCTTGGGGCGAAAGTGGGTATTGGACTCGACAACGATCAGCCGGCCATGGGCATCAACCGTCGCGCCGATGGGCGTGACGATATCCGGCTCAGAGGCAAAAAGTGAAACCTTGGCCGACCCATCGGGAGAATGCGGCGGCTCGGGTGCTTCGCCAGCCGCCAGCGGCGAAAACATCATCGCCGATGAGAGCGCGGAAGCTGCGACAACACCCATCTTGCAATTACGGGAGTTGAAGAGACGGCTGAGAAAAAGATTGCGGCTGGTCATGCGAGGTTTCCTCTGAGTTTTCGAAGCGTTCGAGTGGGTTGGAACGTCTAGCGTGGCACGGGCGGCCCGCCCGTGTCTCCAGTTCCAAAACACGGGCGGGCCGCCCGTGCCACGTTAAATAATTCACGCGATCTCATACACCCGTCGCATGAAAATGCAAAATGGGCAATCGTCATCCTGAGGTACTCCGAAGGATCTGGCTCGCCTGCGCGTACCGGCAAGATCCTTCGGAGTACCTCAGGATGACGGACCCATCCGTTCCAAAAAGGGACAACTTCACGCGGCGGGTGTATCAGGTTGAGCGTCAGGCAAACGCGCCGCCAACGTGAAAAGTGCAAATAGGACGAACGATTCACATTCTCAACGCGATCGCTTGAACGTTCGATCCGTCAATCCAGTTACTGCCGCCGAGCCTTCGCGCTGAAAACAATTATTCCCCTCGCACCCTATTTCCCACTCACCGCCGGCTCAACGACCGCATTCTTCAACCCATCTCCTTCATATCGCCCCGCCGGGCTTGCGGCGAACGTGTTATTCCGCAGCACGATGCCCATCGGCCCGGCGTCAACCTTGATGACGCTCAGCGGATGTCCCAGCGTGCATCCTTCCACGATCGCATCGCGAAGATTGCCGTTGAGGGTGATGCTGCCGCTGTTGTCGGCGGCGAGATGCTGGCGGCGATGGATCGCCCAGCGCGTCAGCGGGCCGGAATATCCTTCCTGCTGATGGCCGTCGCCGCTGGAGCTGATGTGGGTGACGCCTTCGCTGGCGGTGTTATCGAAAAATTGCACATGCCAGGAGGGCTCGCAAAAGCCCTGGTAGCGCACGCCATAGTTCATGATGTCGGCGCAGCGGGCCAGTGTGTTTTCGGCGCAGATCACGTCGATGGATGTGCCATAGCCGGCGTTAAGCCAGTTGGCGTCCTCGAAATGATTGCCAATCACCAGCACCCGGCCATTGAACGGAACGATGGAGGCGACTGACGTGGCATCCGGCGCGACATCGAGTGGGCGGTCGATTTCCCACGACCGGCCATCGTGCGAAACCACATCGCGCCATTGCCCCACGCCCCGGCCGTCGAGGATGAATATCGCAGCCTTCTTCCACAGGCTGCTTTTTTCCTGGGCCCATTTGGGAAATGTCGGATCGGCCGAAAGCGTGAGATGGCTTCCCTCGGCTTTGGCGATTCCGCCCACATACGCCCCGCCGCCGGCATCGAAGGTGAAGGAATAATCCGACTGCTGGGCGTAGAGCGCTTCGTGATGGTTATGCCCGTAATAGATATTCCGTCCCACCCCGGCAATATTCTGATACGCCGTTGGATCCATGCTCACAAACTGGTTGTCTTCGATGATGACATCCTGCGAATTGCCCATGGGCGTGTTGGTCTTGTTGGTCATGATGCGGCAGTGGGAAATCACGCCATATTCGCCCGGCACGATGCCATCTCCCTTGCAAAGGATGTCGCAATCGCTGACCTGGAAATTGCGGCCGAGGCGCGCAACCACGCCATTACCCCGCCCCTGCACCAGCCAGTAATGATCGATGCGGATGCGGACGTGATCCATGCGCAAACGTCTCTCGGCGACAATGCCCTGCTCATATTCCAGCGGGAGATAGAGGCTCATCTGCTGGATGGAAAAGTCCGGGCCGGAGATCAGCGGTGAAGGCGGCTTGGGCTCGTCGACTTTCGCGCGCCCCTGCGGCCCGCCGCCGTCGAGATTGAAATGCCCGCTGCCCCACCAGAGGGTGACGAGTCCTTCGCCTTCGCCCTTGAGAATAGTGTGCTCGGGAACTTCGATCGGGCCTTTCATGGTGTATCGCCCGGCGGGAAAATAAACCACGCCCCCGCCGTTGTCCTTCGCCTTTTTCAAGGCGGCCAGAATTCCGTCGGTGCGGTCGAGGGGCTGGTTATATTTGACGAGCGTTTTCTGCCGCATCTCATCGGCGGCGTGAGGGCCGTAGATTTCCAGGACGCTGAAAGTTCCTGCGGGCGGCTCGGGCTTGGGAATAATCTGAATGCTCCCGGCGGATCGCCAGCCGCTGGCCCCACCTGCGCCGTTATGGACCTCTACTTCATAAGATGCTCCCGCCCTCAAAAATTTTGGGAGCGCGACACGAATTGAATAGTTGTCGGCCGCCGTCACCTTCATGATGTCGCCCGCCGGGCCCACCAATCGAACTGCCGACTGATAAAGGAACAGCGATTTGCCCATGATGCGCAGCCAACCGCCAGGTGTGGCGGCTTCCCCCTCGTCGCCCTGAATCCACCACGCGTCTGGCGCATTGAGGAAAGTTGGTGAGCTGGTCACCCCGTTGGCGGTGATCCGGCACGCGAACACACCCATCTTCCAGCCTGCCGGCACGACAAACTTGAGCGTGTCGTCGGAGCCTTGCAGTACGTCGACGCGCGTCCATTGCCGAACCGACTGACCAAAGATCGGCGCTGCCTGCGGATCGCCATCGCGAAGCCATGCCATCTCGACGATCGCCGCCATCCCGCCCAAATCAGCGCCGTGAACCATGACGGTTTCATTGGGACGAACCGGATCAGAGGCCCAAAAGACGTGTGGCCGCGCCGCGATAGCCGGCATTGCAGTGAATAGGAAGCCTAACAATGCCGCCAAAAAGACGGGACGCGAAATGGACATGTACAAACTCCGGAGCATTGGGCTGGACGTTGACGACCATCGCGACCGATCAACGTGAAAAACTCGATGGTGCGGCGCAGGTCCGGCCGACCCGCGCGACGAATGATGATGACAAATGCGCTCAGCACTTTCACATCGTCGACGCAAGAATTACTTCTTGCTTCCCGCCCCGCCCTCCCAGGCTTCCTTTGCCTTTTTCATCTGCTCTTCATTCAGCCCGAACGCCTTGAGAATTCCCGAAGCCATCATCTTGTTGCCCAGCGCGTTCATGTGAACGCCATCGACAGTCAGATAATTTCCCTTGTGCTCGGGGGCGGCTTTCAGCTCGGCCTGCATGTCGGCGTTCAGGTCGGCCAGCGGATATTTGCGCTCCTTGGCCAGCTCGCGCAGAAAATCGTTGTAGCCGATCAGCTTCTGATTGTTGGCGTTGGGCTGGTCCTCGTGGATCATCGTCGAGGTCAGGATCATCACCTTGATCTTGGCGGCGTCGCACTTGTCGCAGATGGCGGTGATGTTCTTCTTGTAATCTTCCAGCGGCACGCCGTTCTTTCCGTGCCAGACATCGTTAACGCCGCAGCTCAACGTCATCCAGTCGGGCTTTTTGGCGATGACATCTTTATCGACGCGGGCGAGCATGTCGTTGGACTTATGCCCGCTGATGCCGGCAAAGATCGGCTCGACCTTCACGCCATTGGCGTCCAGGCCGGCAATAACCAGCCTGCAATATCCGCCCGCACCAGCGCCGGCGGCGGTAATGGAATCGCCAAGGAAGGCGAGTTTCTCGCCGGATTTCACCAGGATATCATCCGCCCGCGCGGTCGACGCCGCCACGAAAGACACGGCCAGGAGGCCGATCAATGCAGGCAGCAGGTTCTTCAATCGAAATGTGGACATGGAAATTCTCCGGTAAAATAGGACACATCCCGTATCACGGGCGTCCCGCCCGTGTCTTGGATTGCGAAAGGACACGGGCGAGACGCCCGTGATACGGGAAATTCTCGCTGGTAACTTGGCTTCGATCGCGCAGATACCGCGCGGGAACAGGAATTTGCTCCAGCGCTGCCTATGCTCACTTCATCAACTCTTCCACCGTCGGACCCATCGCCTCGGCCCAGATGCCATACCCCTTTTCGTTGGGATGTAGCGCATCGGGCATGATGTCGGGCGGCAGGGTCCCGTCGGCTTCGAGGAACTTGGGGCCGATGTCAAGATATTTGACGGTTTTTCCGCCGTCGTCGAGCTTGGCCAGCACTTCGTTGATCGCGTTGATGCGGGCGCGATAGGGATCGGTGGCGGCTTTGCCGCGCGGGAAGATGCCCAGCAGCAGCACCTTGGTTTTGGGCAGCTTGGTGTTGAGCTCCTTGACGATTTTCGTGACGCCGGACTCGATCTCCTCGTTGGTGTTGCTGCCGAGGTTATTGGTTCCGATCATGAGGACGGCAACCTTGGGGCTGATGCCGTCGACTTCACCCTTGTCGAGCCGCCACAGGACGTGCTGGGTGCGGTCTCCGCCGATGCCGATGTTGTAGGGATGATACTGCCCGAAATTTTCCTCGAGGATGTCGCGGCCCGCGCCGTTGTGCCAGCCATCCGTGATGGAATCGCCGACGAGAACCAGCTCTGTTCCGCCATGTTTAAGCAGGCGTTCTTTGCGGCGCATGAATTCTTCATGGCGCTTCTCAAAGCCCGGCTCGGGGTCGGCGGGGTTGTCCTTGCTGTGCTTGGGATTGGGCTCATCCGCCGCCTCATGAGCGGCTGCGGCCTTGGGCTTGACCG
Organism: Tepidisphaeraceae bacterium; assembly: GCA_035695715.1. GTDB lineage: Bacteria > Planctomycetota > Phycisphaerae > Tepidisphaerales > Tepidisphaeraceae > RYN-428. Next base: position 8,123 of record DASRRM010000528.1, on the reverse strand, counting down.
GCGTCGGCGCATTGGCCGCGTGTGAAATCGGAATGACAAAAGCGCCAAAAAGACACGCGCCCAAAAGCGCCCGAGACAGAACTTTCATCGACGACCGCATCGGCTTGCTCCTTCGATCAAGGTAAATGGCTTTTGGAAAAACCGCTCCGCTGTTGATACATCGGGCAAGCGCGAAAGTTGAGATGGCGATCGACCGTGACAGCGGCGTTCCGGGTGTTTCGTTTTTCGTGCCGCAGATCGCGGTGCTGGCCAGACGAAGGAGCCGCGCACGCAGGGTACTCCCGGAGTAAGTGGTTTCGCGGAAGTCGATCCGCGCGGAAGCGATGCATTTATTCGGAAATTCATTGCTGCGGCTCATCGCGGCCCGTCTGCTCTGGGGCTTCTTCCTGCGCATATTGCAATTCCGGATGACGCAGTTGCCACCACCAGGCGGAGAGGCGCTTGGACCCGAAGAAAAGCCAGATGCCAAGGAGGATTTGCACGCCGTAATGGAGCAGTGACGGCAAAAAGCCCTCGGCGCGCGATATTGGGCTGCCCGTGCCGCTGGATACCCCGTCGCCGATGATCCGTGTGAGAAGGTAAACCAGCGAGGGGATGGCCGAGGCGCAGAAGTAGACGCCCAGGATGGAAAACGCGATGGCCTGGAACTGCGCCGGCCCGTGGCCCGGCGGCTCGCTGGCAACCACCGCGGTGCGTGGCAACATCCAGCGTGCGAATGCCCGGCTCCAGATTATCAGCGCTGCCCCCAAGCCCGCCGTTAAAACAAACGGAACTGCCGCACCAAGCACATCTGAAAACGCGCCGTGGAGATAGCCGAGGAAGTTAACCATCAGCGGAAGCGATTGAACGATCACGTAAAGCCCAATGACTTTGAACGTCAGGCAGGCGACATCGCCGCGCGTCATGCGTTCGGATGGCGCCTCCGCCTCCGCCGGCATTGCATAAGGCAATGTTTGCGGCGCGGCGGCGAGTGGGGCGTCGGCAAGTAGTTCATCTGGCTGGTTGTCCATGAGATCCCCATAACGATCGGCGCGATTTTACACCGCGACTTCGATCAGCTTCCCGAACAGCGTCATGCTGCGGGCATCGACGATTTCAACATCGAGCAATTGTCCCTTTAATGATGCATCGCCATCGAAGGCGACGATCTGGTCGCCGCCGGTGCGGCCGATGAGCTGCACCGTTGCGGGGCCGCTTGCGTTTTCGCGCTCGGCCCGGCGCTTTTCCCAGGCCAGCTCTACGCCGGGCGATGAGGAGGGATAGGCGGGTTTGTTCGCCAGCTTGCTCAAGCCTTCAACCATCACCTGCACGGTCTTGCCGACCATCTGGCGGTTGTTCTCGGCACATACTTCCTGCTGGACGTTCAGCAAGTCGTTGTTTCTGCGCTTTTTGACATCTTCGGGGACATCGTCCTGGAAACGGTCGATTGCCACCGTCCCCGGGCGCGGGGAATATTTGAAGATGAAGCTGTTTTTAAACCGGCAGTATTTCACCAGATCGACTGTCGTGGCGAAATCGGCGTCCGTTTCCGTCGGAAAGCCGACGATGAAATCGCTGGCGATGCAAATGTCCGCCATCATCGCCCGGGCGCGGTCGATGAACTCCAGATATTGCCCGGCGGAATAGCCGCGGTTCATCAGCTTCAATATCCGGTCGCTGCCGCTCTGGGCGGGAACGTGCAAATATCGGCAGATGCGCGGGCAGTCGCGCATAGCCTCTAGCGCATGGTCGGAAAAATCGCGCGGGAAGCTGGTGACGAAACGCAGCCGGGGCAGATGCGGGACGGCTTCGTGAATCGCATAAAGCAGTTCCGCAAACGTGGTTTTGCGGCCATCGCCGTGGTCGAAATGATAGTGATTGATCGTCTGCCCCAGCAGCGTGACTTCCAATACGCCGGCATCGGCGAGGCGCTTCACCTCATCAATGATATTCCCCGGCGGGCGATGCACCTCCGGCCCGCGCGTGTAGGGAACGACGCAGTAGGTACAGAATTTATTGCAGCCGCGGGTGATGCGAACGTACGCCTGGGCCACGTTATCCTGCGGCGAAATGCTGCGGGAAAGATCGAGCAATTCCAGATGATCCTCCGCGGCGGCGAGGGTGCTGGATCGGCGGCTGGTTGCGCCCATCAGCGCGACCTGCCGCTCCCGATGCCCGCCTTCATGCGTGACGACAGCGTTGTGAACGAGGGAGACGAGCTTATCGAGCTCGCCCGGGCCGCAGAGAATATCGATGTGCGGATGCCGCTGGAAAATGGTTTTCCCATCGCGCTCGGCCATGCAGCCGATGACGCCGATGATGAGGCCCGGATCGTTTTTCTTGCGATCGCGCAATTCCCCCAGGCGCGACCAGACCTTCTGCTCGGCATGCTCGCGAACCGAGCAGGTGTTAAAGATCACCACGTCGGCGTCATCGCGCTCGGCCACGCTTTCGTATCCATGCGCGCGCAACTGCCCGAGAACCAGCTCGCTGTCGAGCACGTTCATCTGGCAGCCGAAGGTTTCGAGGTAAAGTTTTTTCCGCATTTCCAGTGGCATGGGCATCCTGCCCATGCATTTTGAGATTACGAGGGAATGATAGTGGAGGTTTGAGCGGTAAGCTACTGACTCGCGTTGCGCAGACTCGCGTTGCGCGGTGAGAATCGCGAAATCGCAAGCGACGTCGCGGCCGCCACGGCGAAATCACATCTACGGGATGACGATGGTTTGTCGCTTGCGATTTCGCGATTGGTCTTCGGAAAACTTGTCGAGCGATATCACACTGATTCCGCAGATGGTGTCGCCCCCGAGGGCGGGGCATCGTTCACCTTATCAACCGGTTTTCCTTCATCGCGCCCCGACTTCCTGCGATTCCGCCACCAGACATATCCCCCGATTCCCACCACCAGCACCACCAGCCCAATCGCCATGGCGGCTTTGATGTGATGCTTGACCTCTTCCAGCCGCCCGAGATTCTTCGCGAATTTGTACCCCAAGAACATGAACAACCCGCCGCTGACGATTGCGGCCAAGCCATCGGCGATCACAAACTTCCAGAACTTGAATTTGCTGGTCCCGGCCACGACGACCATCACGCCGCGAACGCCGGCGAACATCCGCCCCACCGCTACCACCCAGATGCCATATTGCGCAAACCATTTTTCCATGCGGGCGATTCGGCGAACGTCGACATGGCGGCCGATGATGGGAATCTTGCTGACATCCGGCCCGAACTTGCGGCCCAGGCAGTAGAGAATGCAGTCGCCGCCGATGATGCCGCACCAGGCGCAGATCGCGGCCAGGTAGATATTCATTTCGTGCTGGAAGATTAATCCCCCCGCGGTGATGAGCGGAATATCCTCCGGGATCGGCAACCCAAGGCCGCAGCACAGCAGCACGGCAAACAGCGCGGGATAGCTCCCATGCCTTATCCATTCATGAATCGGGCCGTGATGGTGCGGTTCGATGCCCGTCATATGTAGTACATTTCCTGCTGGCCCTTGCCGCTTTTGTTCACGCTTTCGATCAATTGCTCGAGCGACAGGTTGTCCAAAACGTCGTCGGTGGCCTCGGTGAGATGCATGTTGAGCAAATGGACGGCCACTTCGCCCGGCGACAACTCGGCGGGCAGCGTTCCCTCGGTGGCCGTCAGGCGGCCCTCCAGCCGGCGGACGACTTCGCCGACGCGAATGTCCCTGGGATGGCGCGAAAGGCGGTAGCCCCCTTCGCGGCCCACCTTGCTTTCGAGAAACCCGCCGCGGCGGAGGGTGAGCAAAATGGCCTCCAGGAATTTGGTGGGCAGGCCTTCCTGCTGGGCGAGGTCGCGCGACTGCACGAAAATCCGCGGCGAAAGCCGGGCAAGCTGCACCACCGCCCGCAGCCCATATTCAGTTTGTTTCGAAAGCCGCAACGAACCCTCCTGCCAATATATTTTCACTAGGCCATAAGCATGGTAAAACGAACGGTGTTAAGAATCCACTTTTGGCCCAAACCGTATACACTGCCATGATGAACCCGCGAAAACTTGCTTCGGGCGTGATCGGATTGATCTTGCTGGCACTCTGCGCGGGCCCGGCCCACGCCGCCAGGCAATATATCGAGATCAAGCAGGCGGTCGCCAACTTTAGCGCCCTGCAGCCGGGCCAGCAGGCAGTGGCGGCGGTGGTGATGGAGGTGAAGAAGGGGTTTCATGCGCAATCGCATACGCCGCGTGGCAAAGGCCTGATTGCGTTTACGGTAAAGGTGACGGACAGTCCGGCGATCACGATGTACGCGCCCATCTATCCCGCGGGACTGGATGAGAAGGACAATACGGGCACCTTGTTGAGTGTCTATACCGGCCAGGTCACCTTATACCTTCCTTTCCAGATCAAGACGGAGGCCGCGCCGGGCCCTGTCAAAATCTCAGGAACGATTCACTATCAGGCGTGTAACGACGATGGGTGCTTTCTGCCGACGGATTTGCCATTCACGATCGAATCCAAAATCGTTCCGGCCGGCCAAGCCATCGAGCCGCAGGACGCAGCCTTGTTCAAGGATTTACCGTCGAATGTTTTCTACGGAACTGCGGCGGCCGCCGCCGCGCCGGAGCCTGTGGAAAAACTATTCGGGCGATTTGAGCTCAGGAGCAACTCATATTTGCTCGCTTTCATTGCCGCTTTTCTGGCGGGGATTATTTTCAACGCCGTGCCCTGCGTGCTGCCGGTTTTGCCTTTGAAGGCGATTGGCTTTTATGAAGTCTCGCAGCACAACCGCGCCAAGTGCCTGGCGTTTGGCGCTGTGTTCAGCCTGGGGTTGATCGCCAGCTTCGGGGTTCTTGCGCTGTTCATCGTCGTCTATAAAACCGTTGGCTGGGGCCAAATCTACAGCAACGTGTGGTTTAATATCGCGATTGTCGTGATCTTGCTGGTGATGGCGGTGGGCACCTTTGGCGCATTTTCGGTCAACCTGCCGGTGGGGATTTACCGAATCACGCCGCGGCATGACACCTATCTCGGCAATTTTCTCTTCGGCATCCTGACGGCAATTTTATCGACGCCATGCACCTTTGGGCTGTTTTTCACGCTGCTGGTTTGGGCGGGGAAGCAGCCGACGTCGATCGCCGTGGCAGTTGTCATGACCGTCGGGGCGGGGATGGCGTTTCCGTATTTCCTGCTGAGTGCGGCCCCGGAGCTTGCCCGCAAGTTCCCGCGCACCGGCCCATGGTCGGAACTGGTGAAGCAATCGATGTCGTTTCTTCTCCTCGGCAGCGCGGTTTTCTTTGCGCGAAGCTTTATTCAGCCATACACGGGCGAAATCGCCTTCTGGTGGATCTTGTTTGCCGTGGCGGTGGTGATGGGCCTGTTTATCTTCATTCGATCGATCAGCATTTCGGGGAAGTTTGTGGCCAGGTTCGCGGCTGCAATCATCGCCGTTGCCATCATTGGCGGCTCGTATGCGGTCGCTCATGACCTGGTGCAGCAGCCATTCGCATGGACCGATTATTCCGATAAGACGCTGGAATCGGCACGGCATGGGAATCGGGTGGTCGTGCTCGATTTCACCGCCACCTGGTGCACGACATGCCAATACCTCGAGGCCCATACCCTCTATTCGCCGCAGGTCGTGAAAGCGGTGAAATCGCAGGATATCACCATGATGAAGGCCGACCTCACTTCTGAGAAAGCCGAGGGGTGGACGCTGCTTCACAAGAGTGCCAGTTTCACGGCAATCCCGCTCACGCAGGTCTACGGTCCCGGCGTTTCCGAACCGATCCAACTCAGCGGCATCTACAGCCCGCAGGCTCTCATCGACGCCATCGAAAAAGCGGGGAAGAAAAAGGTGGCAGCCGGCGACCGTTCCATCGACTGAATGATGTGTGATGCGCGGTCCGATAAAAGCCGCGTCGGCGGCGGAGCCATGCTGCGCGCACTGGGAAAACCCGCTCATGCACGTTCACGCCGACGTCGATTTCGTCCGAATGGAATAATATCAAAATGTTTGCGTTGGGATTTCAGGTGGGTAATTGAGATTCGCCGCAACCAGGAGAAGCACTATGACCCGGCCGCAATATTCATTGTTTGAGGTTCTGGAAAACCGCACCCTCATGTCGGCGGCAACGCTGACCCAGGATGAGGCGACCCTTGTCAATGCCCAGGCTCAGTTGGCGGCCGACAAGGCCACGTCCATTTCCGTGCTGGCGGCGGATCGCGCCGCCGTCCGCGCACACAAGCCCGGCAGCGACCCGGCGGTAGTTCCGCTCATCAACACCTGGAAGCAGGCGATTCTCGCCCGCGCCAATAGCCTGCTGGCCGACCGCACCAACCTGAAAACGACCACGAACACTGACAAAATCACGGTTCTTCAGGATCGCATGGACATCCTGACAGACAAGAAGGACGGCAACACCACTCAACTGACGGCCGACCGGATGCAGCTCAGCGCCGATTTGGTGACACTTGCAACCGATCGCAGCACGCTGACCAGCACCCTCAGCAGCGACGTCATCACCACCAAGGCCACGATCGCCGCCGACCACCAGGCGATCATCTCCAAGCGCCTCGCCGACGGCGCCGACCCGGAGGCCGTCATGCTCAAGCAAACGCTGCTGGATGATTCGATCAAGTGGGTCGACACGCTGGCGGTGGATCGCCGGGCGGTTGCCGCCGATGCGCTGGTGGTGGCGCAGGATAAGCATGGGTGAGCGTTGACGGTCAAATGGTTAGCCGCTTCGCGCCGCGGCTAACCATTTTTATGCGCGCCAATCCGTTTGAAACTTGCTACCCCTTCTTCGCCGCGAAATCCTTCATGAAATTCGCCAGGGACTGCGCGCCTTCCACCGGCATGGCGTTGTAGATGCTGGCGCGGATTCCGCCGACGGTGCGGTAGCCTTTGATGCCCACCATGCTGTTCTTTGAGGCGGTCTTGATGAATTCATCGGTCAGTTCTTCGCTCGGCAGGCGATAGGTCACGTTCATGTGCGAGCGCTGCTCCTTCACTGAAACTGTCCCCTTATAAAATCCATTGCTCTTGTCGATGGCATCATACAGCAGCCCGGCCTTGGTCGCATTGCGTTTTTCCATCGCGGCCAGTCCGCCCTGGGCTTCCAGCCAGCGGAAGGTTTCCAGCAAAATGTAAATGCCGAAGGTGGGCGGCGTGTTAATCATCGACTTATTCTCGGCCTGGTCTTTGAAGCTCCAGAGCTTGCTCGCCACCTTTTTCTGCCTGGCGTACAGGTCCTTGCGAACGTAAGCCAGGACAACGCCGGCCGGGCCCAGGTTCTTTTGCGCGCCGCCATATACCAGGGCGCAGTCGCTTACCGGATGCGGGCGCGACAGAAATTCGCTGCTGGCGTCGACGATCAGGTTGGGGTGGTTGGGCCAGGTTGCCAGGCGATGGCCGTGCACGGTTTCGTTGGAGCAGACGTGGAAATAATCCGCCGCGCTGTCGAGCTTCCATTCCCCGGCGGGCGTGGAATGATCGAAATTGCTCGCCTCGGTGTTGCCGACGATGTTGGTCTTGCCCAGGTCCTTGGCCGCATTGGCGGCTTTCTTGCTCCACTCGCCGCCGACCAGATAGTCCGCCGAGCCGTGCAGAAAGTTCATGGGGATGGTGGTGAAAAGCTGGGTTGCCCCGCCTTGCAGGAAGACGACATCGTGCGTGTCGCCGACGCCTACCAGTTTTTTTGCCAGGGACATCGCCTCGTCATTGCAGGCCTCGAATTCCTTCCCGCGATGGCTGACCTCGGCAATGCCAAAGCCCTTGCCTTGAAAGTCGACGAGGGCGGCTGCTGATTTTTCCAGCACTTCGGTGGGAAGCATGGCCGGGCCGGCGCTGAAATTGAATATGCGATGGGACATCGTTGGTTGATTCCTTTCGGATTGGGACAATGATCGTTTTCAGTTTATCATTCCCCCGATCGGGCATCCGCCGGGTGGGGGAAAGGGGATGATAGGCGCGGGAGGGAGAAATGGAAGGGAAACAGAAGCGATGTGCGGCAACATTTTCCAAAAGAAAAAATGCGCGTTATCAGTTGCCGGCGCTTTGAGCGTCATTCATCTTGATGCCGCGGATCGCAGTACCCCAGACCAAATGAGCCGCGCACGAAGGGTACTCCCGCAGTAAGCGGTTTCGCCGGATCCGCTTACTGCGGGAGTACCCTTCGTG
>DASRRM010000527.1:0-12201 GCA_035695715.1 Tepidisphaeraceae bacterium | reverse complement strand
AACCGTGGACAAGGCCGAACAGACTTGCTTGTCGCTTAGACGACTGTGGGCGCTCCGAGACGCGCGTCTCCCCGGCCGAAGATGTCCACACTTCAGAGAATTCCATCGCTCGCCGTGCGTATTCCGGGCATTTTTTTCCGGTCATTCTGTTTTTTTTCGGTTACGGCCAGCGGCCGCGCTCATGAGTACCTCAGGATGACGGTCGCGCAAACGCACGACCAACGTGAAAACGCTCTAATTGTTGTCGCTAGCGCTTGCGGGTGCGAATCAAGGCGTCCATGGGGACCATCGCGATTCGCTCCTGAGAAGGCTTTGGCTTGGCGGGGGTCGTGGCGCAGCCGGAGCATACGCCGCATCCACTGAGTTTGCTTTTGCGGCCATGCAGCGCGCGATAGGCGCTGCGAAGCATAAAGGCGGCGCAGGCCCCTACCGCTGCGATGACGATGATGTTTTGCGTCCAGAGAGGCATTGTGTTTCCGCAGTTCTCGCCCATGGTGCAAGCACCATGGGCTTATCTGAGTTTATGCGCGGCGCATAGGATGTCATGCAACAAATCTGGAACCAATCTGGAAAACCAGTAAACAAACCACATACGCCAGTACGTTCATATAGGCGAGCATGAAGAGCGGCCAGCGCCATCCCCCCGTCTCGCGGCGGACGACGGCGAAGGTGCTCATGCACTGCATCGCCAGCACGAACCAAATCAGCAGACTGACAGCAACCAGCGGCGTCCAGACGGGTTTGCCGGCTTTAGGGCCGGACGTATAGCGATCGTTTCGCATCGCGGTCGCCAGATCGGTCGTTTGGTCGCTCTGAACATCGCCGACGCTGTAGACGATGCCCATCGAACTGATAAATACCTCGCGGGCGGCGAAGGCGCTGACCAGGCCAACGCCCATCTTCCAGTTAAAACCGAGGGGACGGAGAGCTGGTTCCATGAAATGGCCGAGGCGGCCGGAGATGGAGCATTCGGATTGGGCGGCCGCTAGGGCATGGTCCCGACCGCTTTCAACATCCTTCGTCATGTTGGAGGCAGTCAAAGTGCCGACGGGGACGACTTGACCGGGCAATTCATTGCCGCGCGGCCCTTCATCAGCGCGCAGCGTCGGATCGGCAACAAATTGCGATAGTTGCTTGTCGAACGTGTGATTAATTTCTGAAGCGCGCGCATCCGGCAATCTCGGATAATACGCCATCGCCCACAAAATCACGCTCAGGCAGAAGATTGTCGTCCCGGCTTTGGTCAGAAAAGCCCGCGTATTCAACCATACCGTTCGCGCGACCTGCGTCACCTGCGGAATTTTGTATGAGGGCAATTCCAGGATGAAGCTGGTGGCAGGCCCTTTGGTAAGGGTGCGTTTGAAAACCCACGCAGTCCCGGCGGCGGCGACGATGCCCAGTGCGTAGCACGCCAGCATGATCCCGGCTTTCACGAACACGGCTTTGCCCGCGGAAAATCCCATCGCCTCGGCACTGAAAAATGCGCCGATCAACAGCGTATACACCGGCAATCGCGCGCTGCAACTCATGAACGGCGCGACGAGGATCGTGGCCAATCTTTCCCGGCGATTTTCGATGGTGCGGGTGGCCATGATGCCGGGAATGGCACAGGCGAAACTGCTAAGCAGCGGGATGAAGCTTTTGCCGTGCAGGCCGACTTTGCTGAGCAGGCGGTCCATGAGAAAAGCGGCGCGGGCGAGATAGCCGCTGTCTTCCAGGATAGCCAGGAAGAGAAACAGCATGGCGATTTGCGGGACGAAGACGACGACCGTGCCCACGCCGCCGAAAATGCCATCGTTGACCAGTGCTTTGATCGGCCCTTCGGAAAGATGCGACGATATCCAGATTCCGAACTTGTCGATGTAACCCGTGCTGCCATCGTTATGGATCAAATCCATGATCGGCTGGGCGAGCCAGAAGATGGCGATGAACAGCCCCGCCATGATGGCCGTGAAAATCAGCAAGCCCCACACTTTATGAATCAGGATCGCGTCGATTTTTTGTGTGAGCGTACGCTGCGGCTTGCGCTCGTAAGACAGCGTGCCAGTGGTTGGCGGGTGATCGATCGGCTCAGTGACCGTGCGATGGGCAACTTGCTCGATCCATTTGTAATGGGCTTCGACATCCGCCTGCATTGGATCGATGCCCAGTGCCGCCAGACGGCCGTGGGCGGCAGATAGCAGCGAAGCGACCGGCTCATGGGCGGCGACCGGCGCCATGTCGGCGGCGAGGTCGCCGATGAGCAATCGCTCGGCAATCGCCTGATATCGCTCGATTCGACGATCGGTGTCTCCCTTGCAAATCCAGGCGCGCGGGGGGCAGGGTTGGATGTCGTCGGGATCGTTCGTGGCACGGGACTTCGGCGAGTTCAGTCGAGTCGCGGCCTGCCCTTGACTTTCAGCAGAAGACATGGGCGAGCCGCCCATGCCACTTTCATGCTTCATTTCCTCGCCGTCGAGAAGCGCCAACCCCCCGCCGACGGTCAGCAATTCCTCTTTCATCGCGGACGGGAGATCGAAATGGGGCAGCGGCGCGACAGTCGCGCGCAAGACCGCAGCCTTTAACTCGGCAATGCCCTTGCGCTTATAGCCGACCACCGGAATCACCGGCACGCCCAGCTCTTTTTCCAGATTCTCGGCTGAGACTTTAATCCCCCGCCGCTGGGCGATGTCCATCATGTTCAGCGCGACAACCAGCGGCTTGCCAAGCTCGATCAATTGGCTGACGAGGTATAAATTCCGCTGCAAATTGCTGGCATCGACCACGACGATGACGGCGTCGGGGGCTTTGGTGTCTTTGCGCAAGCCGCGAAGAACTTCCATCGCCACCACTTCGTCGGGTGATCGGCTGATCAGGCTATAGGTGCCGGGGAGATCGATGATATCGATCCATTGGCCGTCGAGAAGCCTGCATTTGCCGGTCTTTTTTTCGACGGTGACGCCGGGATAGTTGGCGACCTTCTGGCGAAGGCCGGTGAGAGCGTTGAAGAGGGTTGTTTTGCCGCTGTTGGGATTGCCGGCCAGCGCGACGGTTAGGAAGTGGGGAGTGCTGGGCGCTGAGTGCTGAGTGGTGCGGCCAGCTTTTTCGGAATTGGTTGATTCGCAGTGCATCGGAAACGTCCATGGTGCCGAGGTGCTGTCTGATTATTCTCAGCACTCACACACCCGCCGCATGAAAATGTCCGAAGTGGTCAATTGTCATCCTGAGGTAGTCCGAAGGGTCTACGTCCCTCGACGCACAGGCAAGATCCTTCGGAGTACCTCAGGATGACGGACCCATCCGTTCAAGAAACCGGACAACTTCACGCGGCGGGTGAATCAGGACTCCGCACATCAGTCACGCCATCACAATCTGCACGTGCCTGGCTTGTTCTTCGCGGAGCGAAAGGTGGTAGCCGCGCAGGCGGAATTCGATCGGATCGCCAAGCGGCGCCCGGCGGATGACTTCGACCTTGGCGCCGTTGCAGAAGCCCATTTCCAGCAGCCGACGCCGGACCTCGGCATCGCCGCCGACGGCCGCCACATGCCCTTTACAACCAACGCCAACCTTATTCAGGCAGCAGGTTTCGGGGGTGGTGCAGTGATCACAAACTGCGACGGGACAGGCCTTTTGCATATGCAGGCTCCAACAAATGAAGCATTCTGAGCGTTGAACGACATCAGACTATAGCGAGTTGAGACTCAGTTTCAAGTGGGTTGAGACTCAGTATCAGCGTCCGCATAATATACTATCGACTGAGCGGTTTGTTCAGGAAGAATAATGCAGGGTTGCGCCGAGGGTAGGAAACAAGGGGGACAACGGGTCGATGCACTGCGTGAAGGTGTCCGGTTTTCTCAGGAGGGTGGGCGTACACTCGCCCGCCGTGTTTGTTCCCAGGTCTGGCGGGTGGTGGGCGAGTACGCCCACCCCGCAAAACTAAGCGGCTCCAGGAACCAGAGATTCCGCGCGATGGAATTCTCTGAACCGTGGACAAGGCCGAACAGACTTGCTTGTCGCTTAGACGACTGTGGGCGCTCCGAGACGCGCGTCTCCCCGGCCGAAGATGTCCACACTTCAGAGAATTCCATCGCTCGCCGTGCGTATTCCGGACATTTTTATCCGGCGGGCGTGTCGTCTCATTTATTTCGCGGCTGAACCTTGTGACAACCAATCCATCACCTGCGCCTGCATCGCATTATCGAATTGGCACGGCTGCTGTGGACTTTCCAGCCGGATGGTTTGCTTTGCTCCAATCGCATGATACACGGCGTTGGCCTGCCCCACCGCATTTGCGACGTCGGCGTGGTTGGCATGCCAATCGAGCGTGGGGGCGATGACCAGCATCGGCCTGGGGGCGGCGGCGGAGAGGATTTCGGCGAAATCGACGGGGACTTTTTGCTCTTGACCGATGTAGGTGCCGAGATTGGGGAGCCAGCCATAGAGTTCGCTCCAGCGGCGAATTCCGCCGGTGCCGCTGGCGTCGGTGTCGGTGCGGAAAGGAGTGAAGCCGGCGATGCTTGCCGCGCCGGCGATGCGGTCATCCAGGGCGGCGGTGAAAGCCGCGGTCATGCCGCCCATCGCGAAGCCGACCAGATAGACGCGATGCGGATCGACCTGCGGATCGGCCAGCACGGCATCGATGGCGTTTCTGGCATCGACGACCATTTTGCCCATCAGGCTCCAATGGGGATTGCGATCGTAAAACCCGCGCCGCTCGTCCTGCCTGCCGCCGGTGGCGATGGGGTCGAACGCCAGCACGATGTAGCCAGCCGTCACCCAGTGAGTGTAGGGGACATCGCCTTCCTTATAGCCGGGAACGTAGCCGGTGGAGGTTTGGAAGGGGGCGAGCCAGATGATGGCGGGCGATTTTTCGCCGGGGCTTTTTTTCTCCGTGGGACGATACAGGTTGCCATTAATATGATCGCCAAACGTGATGCGTTGGTGGTAGACATTGGCCCGCCGAAGGCGGTTTGCTTCCTCATCGGATTCGCCATGGGTGAAGTCGGGCTTTATGGGCGCGTATGCGGGACCATTGCCTAAAAGCCAGTTGATTCGCTGGCGTATGTTCTGTTGCGCATCGGCAAAGTCGGCCGCATTGGCAATAGCGCCGGCGCGCGCTTCGGGCGGGGCCGGCGTTGCCTTATTCGTGGCGAGCCATTTGTCGTAATTCCAAACGTGGATCGGCTGATAGGGAAAGAGCGTGGCCGGCGGCTTTCCCGCAACGGCGGCCTCGAGAAACTCGCTGTAGGCGTGATACGTCGCATCGTCCGGCGCGTGCGGGCCGGGGCGATATCGCACGGCCAGATTTCCCGGCTCGCCGAGCAATTCCCACGCCGGATGCGCCAGGTCGTAGGTTCGCTCCACCGCCCAGGTGTTCTCCACGTCATCGTTTGTTGCGGTGCTCATCAGCACCGGCCGGGGCGCGAGCAGCGCGTATTCAAAATGCATGTCGCCAGGCAGCTTGTTCTCCCGGCCCACGAAGAACCGCACCTTGGGACTGACCCATTTCGGAAAAACCCGCGTGAGCAACTCGGCGGATTCGCCATAATAATATTGGTCGCAGTAGCGATAGCAGAGCGAGCCGCCGGACCCGGGGCTGCTGGCGATGACGCCGGCGATGCGATCGTCGAACGCCGCCCCAACCATCGCCTGCTTGGCGCTGCGGGAATGGCCGCCGATGTAAATGTGCCTGGCGTCGATGAAGTTGAGCGTGGAGAGCCAATCGACGGCCCGGCTGGCGCTCCAGCCGCGGCGATAAAATTCGGACCAGTCATAGTTGCCAAAAAGGTCTTTGTAAGCGTCGGACTCGTCCTTGCGATCCTTCACGTACTTCGGCATGAATTCCACGTAAGCCGGGTCGGGAGCGTTGTAAACGCACACGGCAAACGTCCCCTTTTCCAACGCGTCGGCGGCGAAGCGCTTGTACTTGAAATTGTCGACGAGAAAAACCGGCGCCGGCTTCTTCAACTTCGGCGACATAAACAGCCAGCAATGCAATATCGCCGCGTGATCGGGCCCAAATTCCAGCCTGACCTGCCAGATATCCAGCCCCGCGTCCTGAAACTTGTTTTCGATGATCGCCCGCACGTTTCCCGGTGCCGGCGGGGCATGGCCGACGAACCACTGTTCGAGAATCTGCCGCATTTCCGCTCGCCGGGCCGGCCATTCGTCTTTGGTAACCCGATGCGGCTTGCCATCGCGCAGGGTCGTGAGAATATCCTGCGGACAGGGAGACGTCGGGAGCGCATCAAAATCGCGAGGAAGCTCGCCGGTTTGGGCGAGCCAGTCGTCGAAGGGTTTGCTCGCCGGGAGCATCTGGCGGAGTTGGGCGAGCTCTTGGGTGCGGATTTCTGAGGGCGTGTCCGCGAATGATGGGGGCGTGGTGGATAGCAGGATGATGACGCTGAATATGAACAGCGCCAGCGTTCGCCCCAAGCGCTGAGACGCCGGGTCTGAGGTACTCCGAAGACCCGGATTCTGCGCCGAGCGATCCGGGTCTTGCGAGTACCTCAGACCCGGCGTCGAGAGACTTGCGGACATCGCGACGGTTGAAAGAACCATGAGCTGCTCCCTTGTTTTGCCTGCGAGTATAACATCGTTGCGATGGACATAGCGATTCCCGACTTGAAGAAGCTCATCGAAGCCGTGATGGCCGGGACAGCGCATGAGTTGGGCGGCTATTTCCGGAAAGATGGGCAGCTCACCAACGCCAGTGAAGTAGGGAAAAGATGATGATCAGTACGAATATCGTCACGAATCCCGCGCACCCGAATTTTAATGTTTCGGCGGATCTGCGGTCTTCGCCCGCATTGCGAAGCTTCTCGCTCTTTATCCAAACGTGGATGAGGCCCTCTATAAATATTCCCAGGACGAAAGCGATTGCGCGATCGCCAGATTCCAGCGGGCGAGAAGTAGCCTCCTCGCGCGCGATCCGCTCTGTTGCCACCCGGGAAACCGCGGCGCTTTCGAGGGTTGCAACGACAGAAGCGTCAAGTTCCCGGCGTTGAAACTCCTCCCGCGCGAACTCGACCGCCTCCGGCTCATACGCGTCGATGCCGGTCACGATGTACGTGATTAACTGCTCGTTGCTGAGCGAGCAGATATAATCTCGGACTTGGTCGGGTAACTGGCTCATTACCTGTTCATCTGCATGATCGCTATGCTCGCTGCGCTCATTTTGCGTCAGTCGGGTACGACTGACCGGCATGGGTACATGCCTCACCGGCGGGACGCCCGTGCCACTGTGTCTACCGGGGCCGCAGTACCAGTTCCTCCACCACCGCCCGCGAGGGGAGGTTGATCGCCAGCATCACGCAGTCGGCTACATCCTCCGGCTGAAGCATTTTCAGGCGGGCTTCGGGCGGTGGGATGACGGGGCGCTTTTCCAGGATGGGGGTGTCGATGTCGCCGGGGCAGAGGGAGGTGCAGCGGATGCCGTTGCCGCGTTCCTCGGCGTTGATGGATTGGGCCAGGCCACGCTCGGCGAATTTGGTGGCGACATACGCCGGGCCCGCCTTGGCGTTGGCGAGGATGCCGGCGTCGGAGACGATCAGCACGATCGTCCCGGCGCCCTTGCGGCGCATGGTCGGCAAAAAAGCCTGCACGCAATAAAACGCGCCGTTCAAGTTGATGTCGATGACCTGCTTGTAATCTTCGATCGTCAACACATCCCACGATCGCTTGGGAATATTGGTCCCGGCGGCGTGAACCAGGGCATCCACTTCGCCAAACCGGGTGAGGACATCGGTCGCCATTTTCAATACGGCGGCCGCGTCAGCCACATCGCAGGGAATGATGAACGTGCGATTGACATCATTGGTCAGGGCGGCGGTTCCCTTCAAGGCATCTTCGCGCCGGCCGATGAGGGCGACGGACCAGCCCTCTTTGATCAGGCGAATCGCCGCCGCTCGGCCAACGCCGCTCCCGGCTCCGGTAACAACTGCAATTTTGGGCATGGTTCCTTCAGGTTGTAGTGCTTAATTCAAGAGAATTCACCGCAGAGACGCAGAGAACGCGGAGAGAATGAATTCGTCTGATGTTTCGCGTCAGGGCATCTCAAACCAACCAACGACCGTCGCCGATCTCAAGTCAAGCCGATCGCGCTTCGAAGCTGGCTCGAAGAATTCACGATGCATCGATGCCGGCTTCAATTCACCTCGTGCTTCACGTTTACATGACCAATGAGTGCCAACTTTTTCCTCGAACAGCGAGTGCCATCGCTGCTCTTCGCGAAGCTGTGCCTCCGTCAATTGAAACAGGGCAAATGCCCGCGGCTCCCCAAATCCATCGAATCCGGGGTTGGCGGTTTCTTCGCCATCAGACGGTGCAATGATATTGTACCAGTATACCTGACCAGCATAACCCGCCATTCCCATAAGAGGACCATCCCAAAAATCACTGATTGAAATCATTTCAATTTGGCTGAAGGGAATCTGAACGTGGGAACCTCGGAGGCTTGCGACGGTCATTTCAGGAAGGATAGTTGGTAATTCGCCGTGCATTTCTGACATTTGTTGTTCTCAGCCTATTTTTGGAACATCCACCCATCTTCGTTCCGCCTCGGACAGAATCGCCGAATCCATGATCGCCTGCGCTTTGGCGCCGTCGAGCAGCGATGGATTGCACGGCCGTTTGTTTCTGATCGCGTCGATGAATTCGAAATCCTGGTCATAGCGGAAAGTCGCCAGCGGATCGCCGGCTTTGGGGTCGCGCGGGGAGCCGGGGATGACCAGGAATTCATCGGGGACTTTTACGGAGTGGAGATCGGGGTCGTTTTTCTTGCCGATCAGAAGTTCCAGCGGCTTTTGCGTGGTGTAGGCGAGGGTGCCTTCTGAGCCGTTGACTTCGCACAAATCCAGTCCGCGATGTCCTTCGCCGCGGCCGGTGGCGAGTTTGGTGCTTTCCAGCACGCCGCTGACGGGGCGGCCGGCGGTCTTGGCGTCGAACTGCACGATCATGCTCACCCAGTCATCCAGATCGGACGGGCTGTTGTCGCGGCGAACGTCAAGGAATCGCCGGAAGTCGGCAACCAGGCTTTTGAATTCGCCGATGAGGATTCGGCCATAGTCGATGCGGTGGGAGAGCATGTCTCCCATTTCGCCGGACCCGGCCAGTTTTTTCACCTGCCGCCAGCCCAGGTTGCGGTCGTTCCAATCCTGAAACCGCTCAGCGCGGAAATGGTAAGGCTGGCCGATCGCGCCGGTTTTCACCAGGTGCGTCATATAGCGCATGGCGGGCACGAA
Organism: Tepidisphaeraceae bacterium; assembly: GCA_035695715.1. GTDB lineage: Bacteria > Planctomycetota > Phycisphaerae > Tepidisphaerales > Tepidisphaeraceae > RYN-428. Next base: position 2,980 of record DASRRM010000527.1, on the reverse strand, counting down.
TCGGTAGGTGAAGGCGGTCATGTGCCGAAGGTTGGCCGCGTCGGCGGCGCGAACCATGCTCATCGCCTCGTGCAAATTCATGGCGATCGGCTTTTCCACCATGATGTGCTTGCCAGCCGCGATCGCATCGAGCGCAATCGGACCGTGATAAACGTTCGGCGTGGCGATCAGCACCGCATGCACATCATCCCGCTTTAGAATCTCGCGATGATCGGTGCTGGCGACGGGGATGCCGGTGGATTGCTTCGCTTTTTCCAGCACGGCCGGGTTGGCGTCGCAGAGGGCAACGACTGTGGTATCCGGGCAAAGTGCAAAGCCGGGCAGGTGATTCGCCAGTGCGATCCCGCCGGTTCCGATGATGGCTACGCCGAGCATAGAGGGTGACTCTTTCGTGTTAGAATGCTTCGATACGGGAGGGTACTTTATTCGGGATGGGATGGAAAACCAGAGCCGGTGAGAAACATGAACGGCAAACGCTTTGGCGCTCTATCGGTATCAAACGAGGGTGATCTTTGGAACGGCATTTACCCCGGGCATTATTCACGGAGTTAATCCACATGCAATTGCGAAGTCTTCCGGCCGCTGCCGGCCTTGTCGCGGCCTTCTCACTTTCGGCTTTTGCCAGCATGGGTTCGGCGCAGACTGTCGAGCAAATCAAGATGCAGCCGGACAAGGCGCCGGACAGCAGCTCGATCAAATCCATCGTCGACACGATTACCCGGGGCGCGAAAAATAATGATGAGAAAGCCGTCGCCATCTACAACTATTGCATGCTCACCAATTACCACCGCGCTTATCCCACCGAGCCAGGCGGAATTCCCGTGCTTAAGGAAATCAACAGCTACGGCTGGAGCCTGTGCGGCGGACTTCATACCGTGCAATCGGCCCTCTGGATTCAAGCGGGGTTCGAGCACCGCTACGTCGGCTGGAATGGGCACACCACAGTCGAGGCGAAATACGATGGCCGCTGGCATTATCTGGATGTGTTCCTGCACTTTTACGCCTGGGAGCCGGATGGCAAGGGTGGCCGCACGATCGCGTCGGAAGACGATCTCACGCAGCATTCGGAGGAATTGATCCGCAACGCTTTCGTGCTGGACGAAGGCCGCGGCTGCGTTTACGCCAAGGCCGACCAATTCATCATGGCCGGCGAGCACGCCAACTGGCGCGCCCCGGCGTTTCTGTCCTGCGGCGACACGATCAATGAGCTCGTCAGCGGGTTGAAGACCCATCACGCCGGCAGCGCCGAGCCGGGATGGGCGGGAATTAATCACGCCACCGGCAGCTATTCGATGGATGTGAATCTTGGACCGGGACTTTCGCTGACCAATCGATGGGACCCGACGGCCAATGATTGGTATTGGGCCGGGTCGACTGTGGCGCCGGGCCATACCTGCTCGGGCTTCAAGGACACCCGCAACGATCCGGCTTATGGGCTTATTCTCGAGCCTTATGTGAATGCCCAGAAGGCCCGAAGCTATGCCAACGGGACGATCGAGTTTGCCCCGGATTTCTCCAATGATGCGTTCTTGAAATCTTTTGCGGCGACGGAGAACGTCAAGTATTCCGGCAAATCACTGATTCCCGCCGAGGCGGGAAAACCGGCGTCGGTCGTGCTGAAAGTGGCATCGCCGTACATCATCAGCGGCATCTGCAGCGGCTCAGCCGAGGGCGCAGACAGAATCGAAGTGTCCATCGACGGCGGAAAAACTTATGCGCAAACCGCATTCGACAAAGTTGGACTTGCCGCCAAGGGAAAGCTTGCGGCGCTGGTTAAAATCACGTTCTCCCACGCGCTCACCTCGCTGAATCTCAGCCTCGACGTCATGAATAATCCCGGCGCGCTTCCTTATCTTTCGCCGGGCAAGAATGTCGTTTCGGTTTCCGTGGCCGATCCAAAATCGCTCGGCGATAACAAACTGGTGGTGACCTACGCGTATCGGCTTGGGTCGCGCACCAAGTCGTTCGACCAGCTTTGCGACGAGGGGAAGGAAATTGCCAAGCAAAACAACGCAAAGTGGTCGAACACGATCACCTATGTTCAGAAAACCTATTCGGCGAAGGATTTGCCGGCGACGTTTGAAGTCGACTGCCCGACGCCGAAGGGAAACTATCCCGTGTATCCGCGGATGATGTTCATGCGCCGGGAAGTGGTCTCGGCAACGTCTTCGCCGCTGCCATTGCCTGACGGCGCGGTGGCGGCGGTTGCCGCCCCGGCTGAAGAATTGCAGACGCTGCCCAATCCGTTCCTGATCGGGACTGAAGCGCCGCTGCCGGTGAAGACGCGGGCGGTGAAGACCGTGCAGATTCCGCTGGAATATGTGGAATTCTGCAACGAGAACGGAGAGGTAACCGGGAAAGGCGCGCTGGCATGGCCGAAGAACGCCGCCGAGAAGGGAAAAGTGATTGAAGGCGCGGTGATTTTAAACGGCCCGATGACGAATCTGCCGGCAAGCCGGGATATCGCCGCCGCCCGCGTGGTGTTTCCCGTGTTGGCGGGCCACAACAAGGCCAATGAAAAAGTGGGCGCCGTCTTCCTCGCTTCGCCGGTGGAGAAGGGCAAGGCGTGTGATTTCAAGAGCCTTGATGCCCTGGCGGGAGTTGGAATTGTCCCTCTTCAACCCGCGGCCGAAGCGGAATACAAGCCGGCCAAGCCGTTCTCGATTGACGTTCTGCGCGCCGTGAAATCCATCGCCGCCCACGAGAAGACGTTCAACGGGATCGCCCTGCGAATCGTGCCGGATCGCGGCGTCGACGATGGATACACCGTTCGATGCCAGGTCTCGCCGACGGACAGAGCGTATTTGGAAGTGGATACCTATGCGGATTGATGCGGGGGGTGGCCAGCGTTCTTGGCAACACGTGGGGTGGGCGTACTCGCCCACCGTCTTTCGCGGGTGGCAAATGGTGGGCGAGTACGCCTCAAGTTTACCCTCTTCTTTTTATTCTTTCCAAGAGCATACCTTCTACCAGTCGTTGT
>DASRRM010000526.1:0-12979 GCA_035695715.1 Tepidisphaeraceae bacterium | reverse complement strand
AGTACCTCAGACACCGGCGTGAACATTACGAATCCCCGCTGGCTGAAGCTGAAATCATTCCTTCCACTCAATCAACGGCCCGTCAATGTTCACCTGGCGCAGATGCCGGCGTTCTTCGGGGGATTCAAGCAGCAAGGTGGCGCGGATGGTGTCGATGGCGTATTCGGCCAGGCGAAGCTCCTCCGATGCCGCCTCGCTGAGGCGCTCGCCGGCGTCCTCGGCGTGCATCAGCAGCGACCAGGTGCCAAACAACGCGGCGAACTGGGAGAATTCGGGGAAGGGTGTGAATTCGCCGAAGGTCCAGGATGCGTCATGGCCGCGAAGGATGACCGAGCCGACCGGCACGCCCTTTAACAGCAGTTTTCCGGTGCGGACGTGCTGCTGCGAGCGGGGGTGGGTGTTTGGAGTCGCGACCATGGTGTGTGCCTTGAAACCAACGTCGGGTTTCGGGGGTGATGTTGGTTAATTTTAGGGGGCGAATGGGATGAGTTCCATCGGATTATCGCTGATTTACGGCGGGTGGCGCACAATAGTGAACTGGAAACCTGATTATCGGATAGTCGTCACTGGATCTCTGTCCCCGAAAAAGACGGCGACCCGCTTTGATTCGCGAAGCCGCAAGCGGCAATAATACGGGGCGTCCGATAACCATTGCGACGCGCAACGGGCGGGTTTTTTGTTTGGCGCACCGCTCCCCTTACAATCCCGCCCCATGTCGACCAACCGCCTTTGGACCTTTGCCTTTCTTGTCCCCGCGTTCCTTGTTCTTGGATGCAGCAACGCCAATGTGCAGCTCAACGACACTCGCATTCCTCTGCAAAACCGCGCCAGGAACAACACCCGCTCGGCGGTCTTCGCGGAAGTGGCGTCGCCGGCCGACCAGGACCCGGCTTCCACGCTCAATGTGCAAAATACCGTCCGTCCCAACTCCCCTTCCCACGCCGATGGAGAAACGCCGGCGGGCGTAATTGATAAGGACGGATACTTCGTCGGCGTCGCGCTCAGCGGCGGCGGGTCGCGCTCGGCGAATTTCTCCGCCGCGTGCATGTTCCAGCTCGAACGCGTCGGGCTGATGAAACATGTCGATTATATTTCGTCAGTCAGCGGCGGATCGCTGGCCGCGGCGTATTACTGCGCGCATGGTCCGGATGAATGGAATCCCGCCAATGTGCAGAAGCACCTCTCGCATGCCTTTGCCACCGACTTGATCTTCCGCTCGTTTCTGCCGTGGAATATTTTCGCCTTCACCGTTTCTGACTGGGATCGCAGCGATGTTTTGGCCGGGGTGTTTCGCGAACAGCTTTTTAGCGAGGGCGGGCGGCCGCTGACTTACGCCGACCTGCGGCGCGATCGTCCGCGGCTGCTCATCAATTCCACCGATCTGCAAACCGGCCGGCGTTTTGTCTTTTGCAATGAGACATTCGACGAATTGAATTCCGATTTGTCGCGCTATCCGCTTTCGTACGCGGTGGCCGCCAGCGCGGCGTTTCCGGTGGTTCTGCATCCGGTGACGCTGCGCGATTATTCCACCATCTTTCCACAATACCGGCACCTGATCGACGGCGGTGTGGCGGATAATCTGGGCCTGCAGACGCTGGTGGAAACGTATGTGTCGCAGGTTGAATCCGCCGCGGCGGCCGGCCGGGCCGATCCTTATCCGCACGGCGCGGTCATCGTGATCATCAACGCCCAGACAAAGTTCAACGCCCGCCTGTCATCACAGAGCGATCTGGGTCTGGTGGCAAGCCTGTCCAGCTCGGCCGGCTTGACGAGCCATTCGCTGGTGAACCGCGCCAGCTCGGCCACGCTTGCCGAAACCATCGTCAGCAATGCGCGCGACGATGTGACCGCCAAAGAGCTCCGCGCGCACATTGCCGAACTGGATAAGAATGGATTCGTGAGCGTGATTGACAAGACCGGACATCCGGTGCGCGTGATTTACATTTCGCTGTCGCAACTGGACAGCATCAAGAATCTGCCGTTCGAGAATTTCAGCGAGGCGGTGAACACGATCGACACCTACTTCAACATCAAGATCGAGGAAGCGTTCAACCTGTACCAGGCCGCCGACTTGATCATGAAGGGCGGCATGGAGGCGCACGTTCGCGGTATCGTCCAGGAAATTGAAACCGGCGTCCCCGCCACGCAACCGGCAACAGTGCCGAGTAGGTAGTGATGCGTTTTGGCTGAGGCGAGAAGCCAGAGCTCGCGAAGGCGCTCAGCGCAGCCGCCGTCGGCAACCAAAGAGAAGAAGAATAACCACGGAGGCACGGAAGCACGGAAGCACGGAGGTGTGGGTCGACTGATGCGCCGCCTTCGCGTGCGAAATCTCTTTTTTATTTGTGTAAAAGGAGCCGCGCACGAAGGGTACTCCCGAAGTAAGCGGTGTCCGGACCATTGCAATCGCATTTCTCTTTGACCATTAGGCGGATAAGACGCAGGCTCAGCAAATCCGCATCGTCAATCCGCCATCGATGGAGAATGTTTCGCCGGTGACGTATTCGTTGGTGACCATTTCATGAATCAGCGAGGCGACCTGCTCAACGGTTCCTTCGCGATGCAAGGGAATGCGGTTCTTCAAGTTGTTTTCCTTCACAGCCGGCGGCATGTTGTCGTGAAACGCCGTGCGAATGACGCCGGGGGCGACGCAATTGACGCGGATATCGTCATCGGCCAATTCATACGCCAGCGCGCGGGTGATATGAGGAATAGCGCCCTTCACCGCCTGGTAGGCGATGTTGGTCCTGATCGCGCGTTTTCCGGCTGATGAGGAAACCAGCAAAATCGACCCCTGCTTTCGCTGTTTCATCGACGGCACCACCGCCCGGCACAGATGAAACACACCATGCACATGCACATCAAATGCCCGCTTCCACGCCTCTTCGCCAACCTCCAGCAACCCGCCCGGCACCGGCCCGCCGGCGGAATGAACCAGCACATCCACCGATCCCAGTTCGTCAGCCGTGCGCTTCACGCAGGCCACGCAGTCCTGCGCCAAGCCCATGTCGCCGCGAATCGCCAGCATCGCGGCGCCGGTTGCTTTCAGCGCCGCGACCGTGCGCACCGATTCGGCGTCCTGGAGGTTTCTGCCCACCACGGCAACCTTCGCCCCCTTCGCCGCGAACAGCAGCGCCGCCGCCGCGCCGATTCCCTTGGTGCCGCCGGTGATGAGACAGACTTTTCCATTGAGATCCATGAGTGCCTTTCAAATAGTCGCGCCAATCCTACGGCGAGCGGGTGGAGGGCGAAAGTGGTGCGAGCCTGATCAGCACGGAACGCGCAGCACACTAAATGACCTTGCGCGATTCGTGTAGGGTCCGCACCGCGGACCATTACTCTTGGGACGGAAAAACACGGTCCGCAGTGCGGACCCTACGAAGATTGGAAGCGCCTGATCGCGCAACGTCATTTAGAATCAACGTCGGCTACACCCTTACGGCAACGCCGCTGGCCGCCAAGTCCCGGATTATTTACCGCAGAGACGCAGAGGCCGCGGAGAAAGCAATGTCATGATTTGAGTTATGCGCAATTCGACGCATCCAGGTGCTCTGGATTGCTGCTGAGCGCAATCCGCGCGCCGCGCGATGAATTTTCAAACCGCAAAGGCGCAAAGAACGCAAAGTGGACGCAAAGAAAAAGCGGAAACGGACCCGCGTCGATTGCAGAATCTGACCTTTGCGCCTTTGCGGTTAGACCGCGTTTAGTCTCTGCGGTGGATCCCCGAATTTTCCGGATCAAGCGCCACACCCTTGGCACCAGCCATTTTTCCATCCTCTCCCCCACTTCCCCCGCATTTCGAGTACGATGGCCCGATGCGAATTCCTTCTGAGACTCTCAGCCAGTTAATCCTCAAGCAACTTGCCGGCGGCGAAATGCGGCTGCTCACGCTTGTTGTCGGCATTCGGCGCAGTCTCAAAGGCGCGATGGTCAAGGGTGATCTGTCCGCCCGCGTGCAATCGGCATTGCGCGGACTGATCGCATCGAAATGCGTGGTGGACGAAGATGGCGTCTATTCACTGGCGGCGGTCGGCTCATCATTATGAAAATTCTGCGATACGAAGATTCCCTCGCCGATCTGGCGCATATTGATGGCCCGGTCATTTTTCTGGCAGGGCCGACGGTTCGCGGAAATCAGACGTACCTGACGAGTTGGCGCATCGCCGCGGCCGAGGAATTTGCCCGGCAGGGTTTTGTTCTGGATCCCGCGAACGCGCGAGTTGATCGGGCTGACGACAAACCACGAGTTCGGCTACTGGCTTGCACTAAAGCCCGAAAAGCTCGTCTATGGCCGGCCCGACGATGCGTACCGGTGCGGCTATTTGGACGTGATGTGGGACGTTCACGCCCGGCAAAACAAATATCCCGCCCGCCCCATTCACGTTACGCTTGAAGAGACAATTGGCGCTGCCATAAAGCTTGCCGGAGAGAATCAAGGGGCGTTTCGATGCAAGTCGGCCATCGCGGTGGAAAGTCCGTACGGCGGCTTTTGAAATGAAGCGACCGAAGAGTTGAACCACGGATTTCACGGATGCGCACGGATAAGAAAACGCCTTCATTTCCTTTCGGGTATATCCGTGAAATCCGTGGTCCAACTCCTGGCTTCCATTCTTATCAGCTGCCCGTCCACGCCCGCCACATTTGGCGATACGCCGATTCCATATTCACGGCAAACCGCGGCGCATCCATCAGCGGCGATTGCTGCAACCGCTCGCGGAGCGCACCGCGCAGGGCGAGAAGGCATTGCGGATCGGATGCCAGGTCGCAGGCGACGCGGATGTATCCTTCGCCTGAATCGGCGGCGAGGACTTCCAGGCCCAGGTTCGACAGGATGCTTAATCCGCCGCGGCCCACGGCGGTTTTCCCGGCCAGGCTGACCACCGGCACGCCCATCCAAAGCGCGTCGAGCGTGGTTGTCCCGCCGCCGTAGGGAAAGGTGTCGAGGGCGATATCGATTTGGCTGTAAAGATCGAAGTAAATTTCCGGCGGCAGAAAGCCGGCAAATTGCACACGGCCAGCGGCGACGCCTTGGCGATCAAAGTAGTCCACAACGCGCTGGCGGTGCGAGCCTTCGTGGGCATGAAGCAGAAGTTGCGAGGCGGGCGTCGCCCGAAGAATCTCGGCCCATGCGGCAAGTGCCGGCTCGCTGACCTTGCAGAAATTATTCAGGCAGCCGAACGTTACGTAGCCGTTGACCAGCGCCGGCAGTGGACCGATTTCGCGTGCCGCAATCCCCGGCTCGTAGCACCAATATGTTTGCGGCAGCCGAATCGTCTTCTCGATGTAGACCGATTCATCGCCGCCCGGTGGATCGAGATATGGATCGCTCAGGCGATAATCGATTGTGTCCAGGCCGGTGCTGGAGGCATACGCCAGATAAGTTGCCTGCACCGGCGCGGGTTTGCGGGCGAAGACCAGGAGCCGGTTGTTGGCCATGTGCATCGTCAGGTCAATGAGGATGTCGATCTGGTCGGCGCGGATGAGGTTTGCCATCTGCGCATCGGAAAGTCCGGCGGTATTTCGCCAAACGTCAGTGCAATCGCGCAGGCGGGACGTCAATTCATCGGGGCATTTCACATCCGCGTAAGCGAAAATCTCAAACTGTCCCTTATCGTGATGCGACAGCAGCGGCAGAATCAACCGGCCCACCGGATGATCCCGAAAATCCGGCGACACATATCCGATCCGCAACCGGCGATTCGGATCACGATTATTGTCATGCGGCTGAATCAGCCCCTTCAGCGGCCCGGCATGCGAGCGATTCCAAAGCCGATGTTCATCGGCAATCGCCTTGGCACTCCACCCCGCATGAAAATGCAGGGCGTAAAGCAGATTGCTGTGTGCCTGCGGGGCGGCGGGCTTGAGAACAATCGCCTGCCGATAGGCGGCAATCGCCTCGTCCAGCGCGCCTTGATCCTTCAGGGCGCTGCCGAGATTGGTGTACGCATCGGCATAGCCGGGCTCCAGCTCGATCGCCCGGCGGAACGCCGACACGGCTTCGTCGAGTCGGTGCTGATCGGACAGGCTCACGCCAAGATTGCTGTATGCCTCGGCATAATTCGGCCGAAGCGCGATGGCGGTGCCATATTCAGCAATCGCTTCATCCAGCAGGCGTTGGTCGTGAAACGCATTGCCGAGATTACTGTGCGCCTCGGGAAGATTTGTGTTGCAGGCTATTGCCCGGCGGAAACAAGCGATGGCTTCATCGCTCTGTCCTCTATTTTTCAGCGCAAGGCCAAGGTTATTCCACGCCGCCGCCCAATCACCCCGCAGCGCAACCGCCTGGCGATAGGCGGCGATAGCCTGTTCCAATTCCCCCAGTTCGGCCAGGGCATTGCCAAGATTGTAATGGGCATCGGCATAATCGCCCTTGAGCGCAAGGGCGCGGCGATAAGCGGCAATCGCCTCGTCGAGACGGCCCCGGCTTCGCAGAGCGCTGGCAAGATTGCTGAGTGCTTCGGGATAATCCGGCGCCAGGGCAATGGCCCGCTGAAAAGCGTCAATTGCCTGATCGGCCTGGCCGATCTGGCGAAGCGCGACGCCGTGGTTGTTGTGAGCCTGTGCCCAGTCGGATTTGAGGGAAGCGGCTTTTCCGAAGAGCTCCGCCGCCGCGTGGTTTTGCCCGACGCGCGCGGCGATCACGCCAAGATAATGCAGGGCATCGGGATGGTCGCCCGGGGTTGCGAGAATCTGCCGATAAACTGCCTCCGCCTCGGCCAGCCGCCCGGCACGATAATGCTGGATGCCGATTTGCAAAGCCTGATCGGATGAAGACTGATTCATGAACGCATCTGCCTGACCCCCAGTTCTGAAAGACGAACAGGACAAAACTCGCGTTCGGATTTCACGCCTTCGCGGCCCCCAGATTCGCGTACAGCTTTGCCAGCCTGCGCGCGTGTTCATCGTAAGCGGCTTCGAATAATTCCGACGCCCGGTCGGCGCCAACAATGGCCGCCCCACTCAGAACGCGCGGCGGTTGGCCCGCGCGCGTCAGCCGAAGCGCCACCTCGGCCTTGATCGCATTCACCAGCAAACATCCGCCGATGGTTGAGCCGGGGGAGACGGGTGTTTCCAACCCCTCGATTTTCACCATCGCATCGCCCGGCGGAGCGCCGGTGTCGAGCACCAAATCGGAAAAGTCCTGCAGCTTTTTACCGTCGGCGCGGTGCGACTGGCTGCGCTGGCTGTGCCGCGCGCTGATGATCGACGCCACCTTGATCCCGCGCGAGCGAAATTCCCCGGCCATCTCGATCGGCACCACGTTGCAGCCGGAACTGCTGATCACCAGGGCGGTGTCGATCGGCGAAAGGTCGAAGTTCCGCAGAATTCGCCCAGCCAGTCCCGGCACATTTTCCAAAAACATCGCCTGCCGCTGCCCATTGGCGCCGACCACCAGGTTGTGGAACGTCAGGCTCAATTCCACGATCGGGTTGAACCCGGGAAACGACCCATATCGCGGCCACATTTCCTCGACCATGATCCGGCTATGCCCCGAGGCAAACACATGCACCATCCGCCCGGCCAAAATGGTCTTGGCAAACCAATCCGCCGCCTGCCCTATGGCATCGAGTTGCCGCTGCACGACATCAATCAGCCCGCGGGCCTGAATGAGGTAATCCTCCGATGGGGTCATGATTTGCTTTTTGTGTTGGGTGGGAAAACCATCTGACTTCGGGCTACTGGCTTCTTCTCACACCATTGCCCGCTGCATCGCCTTGATCAGGTCGTGATCGTTCTCATCCAGATACGGCGTCAAATCGAGATTCATCGGCACCTTTGTCAGCTTATTGGAATCAGCCGTCTTGATCCACTGCTGCATGAAACGGTCGTAATCGCGCCATTCGATTCCAGCAGCGCGCACGGCGGCTTCCTCGGCGCGCAGGGCAATCTGATGCGCATGCTGATAATGCAGGCCCCAATTGTCGATCATCGCCTTCTCGGCGGCTTCGTGAAGAATCAGAAATCGGTCGACGACATGTTGATGGCCTTTGTGATCGACGAAATGCTTTTCCAGGTGCCGGTCGATGTAGATTTTCGTCCGGTCGACGCTGTAGCCGGCCAGGTAGGGAATATCGTGGTCGCGGTCGAGGTGAATGCGCTTAAGGATTTCATCCACCGATCGGCACAGCATGGCCGAACTGACCAGCGTGTCGTTGACTTCTTTATGACGATGTCCGCTCATAATTGAATCTCCCGAAGTGCGGCCCGGGAAAATCATACACTGCCGCCGACATTTTTGGCAGGAATTTCGCGACAGGATGCTGAAAGTGAACGCCAGGATGCAAAGTGCGCCAAGAAACAGCCGCCAGGAATTCAATCAATTCTTCTCTTCTTTCCGAACTTGGCGTTCCTGGCGTCTTGGCGTTCGTTCCATTTTGTCAGGGGGTTTGAAATGCATTTGCCGGCACGCCCGACTTACCGGTTGGCGTTTGCGGGCCGGCGCCGGGCAGGAAGAGGCGGAGCGACTGGCCGATGCTCAGCCGGGCCGCGACGCGGGCGTTGATGGCCAGGTGCAGGCGGATGCGCGAATCGACATGCTCGCTCGACGCGATGGCGGCGGCAAAAGCGGCCGAGCCGTCGGTGGGCGTGAAGGTGACCAAATCGCCGGGCTTTAGCGATGCGGCGCGCTCTGCGCCGCTCCAGGCGACTGTCGCCAAAAGCGAGCCGCTGATCACTTCGATGTCATTCACGTACGCCGGCAGGCCATGCTCATCCTGTGCCCGGTGATGGGCCAGTTCCTGTTTGGCACGCACGGCGGCGTCACCTTTGCGATCGAGGATTTCAATCACGCGCAATTGCCCATCGATTTCCTTCTGCTGCTCGATCACCTCATCGCCGATTTTCAGATCCGCCAGCGCCTGGGGTTTGGCCGATTTCCAAAGCACAGCGCCGGGCGCGCAGGTATATTGCTTGTCGATCACCTTTGTCACTTTCCCATCCTTGTCCTTTTCTTCGCGATGGGTGGCGTAGGTGTTATTTTTAAGGTCGATTGCGGTCACGGCGGCGTACCAGCCGTGTGCTGCCGACACTTGAATCTCATCCTGCACGGCTCGCGGGTAGGTCCAGTTTTTATTCTCATCGACGTACACGAACAGCATGATGCGCTGCCCGGGGAAATAGTCGCTCAGTTCGCCCCACGAATCGCGGAAGCGCAATTCAGTGTCATCGCGAATTGGCACGCGGACGATCTGCGAATCCTTCTCCCGCCGAACGACAAGTGCCCGTCCCTTGACGTCGACTTCCTGAATCGTGCAAAACGCGCGGGCCATTTCGCCGAAGTAGTCGCCTTGGAACTGCGGCTTGGGAATTTTGCCGGGTGCTGGTGTCTGCGCGAGCGCAGTCGAGATGGAAAAAGCGATTGCGAAAACTGCGATGAACGAACATTGGCGGATTGTCATTTTGAGAATCTCGTTGGTGGGCGGAATGGTACTCATTGCATAATGCAATGATGCCCAAATACTCATCAATCGACGGCAGATATCAGTATAATATCAAGATGCCACTTACACCATAAATTGCTTTTTGACAAAATGTTACAACTCATCGAGTGATTACCTTCATCAAATAGTCCTTGACTTTGGGTCCCGAAAAACTAACATCCCCGACCTTCATGGACGCCTAAGCTCTCCCCCATTTCTATGGGTGAGCGCGGGGAACCCAACGTAGGGCGTGTAGCCTTGCGACGTCGGCACGTAGGAGAAGACCCCACGCCTGGACGGTGCCCGCTGCACCAACGGCGTCTCCCGCTGCCGGCAGGGGCGAATCGGCCAATTCGGCCGAGGGAGACTTTCAACTCCCAGCCCGTCAGCTAACCCCGTCGGCTTTTGGAAGTATCTTAACGCTCGGGGCGGCTTTTGCAGCCGCTTAAGGTTCAGCGTTCCAAACTTCTAAATCAACCGCATAACGCCGCGAGCCCAACTCGCGATACGGAGTCAACCGCTCACGCCATTTAACCGGCTGCGGCGCAATTCTCCCTTCGCTGGTGGACCACTCGTTTTGAACCACGCCCCTGCAAATGGGGCGCTGGTTCTGCGCGTGTATGCGCCGCTCCAGGGATTCTCCATATGGCTTCCGTACCCCCATCCTCCAGCTACGACGTGGCACAGCTTCCCGACGCATCGGCACGGCGAAGAATAAACGTGCTGCTCGTCAGCAGCGTCGCGCTGGCCTTTATCAGCTTTTGGCGCGCCGCGGCAATCGTCCTGTGCGACCTGGCAAGCACCGCCTATTACATCGGCGGCATCAGCGAACAGGCCATCGGCAAAGCCGCTCCGTGGTTCATCCTTGGCGTGATGGTCTTCAGCTATGCCGTGCGCAGCGTCTATGTGGAAAGCTGCACCATGTTCACCCGCGGCGGGGTTTACAAGGTGGTGCGCGGAGCCTTAGGCGGAAACCTGGCCAAGCTCGCCGTCAGCGCGCTGATGTTCGACTACGTGCTCACCGGGCCGATCAGTGCCGTGTCGGCGGGGCAGTATATCACCAGCCTGGCGGTCGATTGCATCAACCTGCTGCACCATAAAGGCGGCGCGCCTTTCGCGCTCAGCGACGGCGTGGTCGGTTATATCTCGGCCCTCATCGCCATCGGCATCACACTTTATTTCTGGCGGCTCAACATTATCGGCATGCATGAATCGAGCACCAAGGCGCTGCGCATCATGCAGATGACCACCGTCATGGGCGTCATCATCATCATCTGGAGCGCCATCACCCTCGGCAAACATCCCGAAAAGCTGCATATGCCGCCGATTCATCCGGTGATGACCGGCGAATCGTCCGGCTGGCTGGAACATCTGCCAAGACTGGTCGGCATGCTGGGAATTCTCATCGCCTTCGGGCACTCGGTGCTGGCCATGAGCGGCGAAGAATCGCTGGCGCAGGTGAATCGTGAAATTGAATCGCCTAAGCTGAAAAATCTGTTGCGCGCGGGGTTTGTCATCTTCATTTACTCGATGCTGCTGACGACGCTCATCAGCTTCTTTGCCGTGCTGATTATCCCCGACGGAAAACGCGTGGCGAGTTATATCGTGCCGGACGGGAAGACGTTGGCCAACTACAAATCCAACGATGGTTCGGTCAGCGATGATGTCAAACAAGTCGACTATCTTCGCCCGGAAAAGAAAGCCTCGTTTAGCGACACGCCGACGTTCTACGGCTACGAACTCTCCAACGTCGCTTCGGAAAATCCGAAGGTCGAAACGGACAAACCCCTGCGCGCCGGTCCCGGCACCGGCTTCCACATCGAACGCGACAACGGCGGCTATCGCGATAACCTCATCGGCGGCCTGGCCATGAATATGGTCGGCCCCAAATGGGCCAAGCTCCTCCTGCAGGCGTTTGTCGTGATCGTCGGCTTCCTCATCCTTGCCGGCGCTGTCAATACCAGCCTGGTCGGATCCAACGGCGTCATGAACCGCCTGGCCGAGGACGGAATCCTCACCCCTTGGTTCCTTCACCCCCAGAAGCGCTATGGAACAACGCACCGCCTGATAAACCTGATCGGCGTCCTGCAGATCATCGTGATCGTCGCTAGTTTGGGCGACGTCAATGAACTCGGCGAGGCGTACGCCTTCGGCGTCATCTGGTCGTTCGTCTTCATGACCCTGGCGATGGTCGTCTTCCGCTTCAAGGATAAATCAAAGCGGCAGTATGAAGTCCCGCTCAATATCCGCATCAAACGCGCCAGCGGCGATCATATCGATCTTCCCATCGGCATCGCGCTGGTCTGCCTGATATTGCTCTCCACCGCCATCATCAATCTCGCCACCAAGAAAACCGCCACGATATGGGGCACTTTGTTCACGATTGGCTTTCTGATTGCATTTGTGATCTGTGAGACGATCGCCCATCGCCGTCGCAAGGGCGAGCATCACGAGCATCTCGAGCAATTCAATCAATCCGAAAGCCCGGAACTCACGGTCGAATCGATCGGCTTATCCCACCCGCACCCGATTTTGGTAGCCGCCCGCGGCCCGCGCAGTTTGCCGATGATGGAGAAGGTTTTGACCGAAACCGATACCGATGCGCGCGATGTGGTGGTGATGACCTGCAAGGTTCTTCCCGCCTTCACCATGGGCGTGACGCCGGAAGAAATGACCCTGGACGACGGCGATCGCGGCCTGCTGACGGAGATCGTGACCGTGGCCGAGCATATCGGCAAGCAGGTCTATCCGGTGGTGATGCCGACGAATAATCCCCTGTATGCCATCGCCTGCGCCGCCCGAGATTTGAAGGCGACGGAAGTGGTTCTGGGCGTATCGGAAAAGTATCTCGCCGAGGAGCAACTGGAGCAATTCGCCCTGGCCTGGGGCAGCGCCACGGCCGAGCCTGGGGTGTCGAGCAAGATGACGGTGCGGATTATTGGGCCGCAGGTGGAGATGAGGGAGGAGTTGGATTGAGGGAATGGTCTGATTTTCTCCCGTTTTCATTGCGTGCTGTGCGTCTTTGCGGTGGATATTGCATTTTCCAGGAGCTCGTGGAGAAATCGCGAAATCGCAAGCGACCTTTGGCGCGTCAGGGCGAAATAATACGCACCGCCGTGGCGCGAGAAGTCGCTTGCGATTTCGCGATGTCGGTCATGCGCTAAGCTCGACCCGCACCACCAGCACGATAATTGTCTGGACGACATATCCTCCTTCGTCGGAGTTGATCGTTTTAGGCAGTAGTGCGACGATCGTTGAGCGCCAATGCCGTGAATCGCCTCCATCATCCGCGATTGCATCGTCAATTCTTGCTCTCCCAGCGAACGACCCGTCGGCTGTCTGCAATGAAAGGAGTTCACGAAGCGAATCCTTCGGAGATTTACTGACTCCTGCCGGATCAACAGAACGATGTTGGGTGGCACTACTAGGCTCTGTCTGAAAACTTAACTTCTTGCTGCGCCTATAATTGGTTTAATTCCAGGGAAGGAATTGACACCAAATAGGAGAACAGCACGGATGCGACGCCATCAAGTTACGGATGCGCAATGGGAATTCATCGAACC
>DASRRM010000525.1:0-1650 GCA_035695715.1 Tepidisphaeraceae bacterium | reverse complement strand
GGCTGGCGCCGAGACGCTTGCAATACTTCCGCTGGTCTTCCTGCTGAGGCTTGGGCTCGGCGCCGTGTCCTACGCTGCGGCGACGCCGGGCGGCCTGTTTGCGCCCTTGCTGGTGCTGGGGGCGCAACTCGGCCTCGCCTTTGGATTGCTTTCTCGTCTCGCATTTCCCGATCTCGACATTCAACCGGAGGGATTCGCCGTCGTCGGCATGGCCGCCTTCTTCACCGGCGTCGTGCGGGCGCCCCTGACCGGCATGGTGCTCGTGACCGAGATGACGTCCAACGTCACGATGCTCTTGCCGATGCTCGGGGCCTGCTTTGCGGCCATGTTGGTCCCGACGCTGCTTTCTGATCCGCCTATCTACGATTCCTTGCGAGAAAGCGTTCTGCAACGCGGACACGCGCTTCCCGACGAGATGGAAAGCGCCGATCCGGATTCGGTCGACCGCTCGAGGCGAATCCGTTTCGATGAGAACGGGTCAAGTCGACCCTAGCGGGCCCGCGATCGGGATCTTGTCCCTTTGGTTTCCAGTGAACATTTTTTGGGCTCTTATAGCGTTTCACGTTTCGGATGCCTTTGAGCGCGTGACTGACCCCGCTGCATTACGGCGTGGCCAGAAGGTCACTCATTTTGTGAGCTATGTGCATTGGATAGTACGGCTTTTGAACAAAGAGCGCGCCGCTGGGGAGGTCGCTGTCTCGAAGCTTCACATAACCCGAGGTCACAATGATTTTCACCGGAGGCCACCGTCCGCGGACGTAGCGTGCGAGCGCCAATCCATCCATCGAGCCGGGCATATTTATGTCGGTGAAAATGAGCCGAATTTCGTTGTGGGCCTCGAGGGAACGAATGGCTTCCGCGGCGTTTTCCGCCTCATAAACGATAAAACCCGCCGTTTCGAGGGAGGAGGCCGTATCCATCCTAATCAAGTATTCGTCCTCGACAACGAGAACCGCGACGCTTGCGTTTTGAGGATCGGCCATTCGGCAAGAACTTCGTACGCAGGCAATCGTTCATAATTTTCACAAATATTTGGGTGCGACGTAACAAGGCTATAGGTGTCGCAGCGGTGACGGTTGCCGTGTCCGAGCCAGCCGAGGGCTGGCCCCAATGTTGCCTGGATACCGTGCGGCCGCTCTGGAGGGACGTTCTGTGCGAAATCCACTCGCGATCGAACCTGCTTTACACTGTTGATTCCCACGAGACGAACGGCCAGGCGGAAGCTTAGGCGGACACCGCCGTCTCTCGGAGCTGTTGATCCGGCGAAGCGTGACTGACACCTTGCTTCCGCCAATCGTTGAGCTGATGAGGAGCCGGGATGTCCCTTGATCGAATGTTCACAACAGCATCCAACGTCGTCGCTCGCGCAGCTGGCGCGCCCGCGACGTTCCTCATCTGCTGCATTGTCGTGATTGTGTGGGCTGTCAGCGGGCCCTTCTTTGGCTTCTCTGACACGTGGCAACTGGTGATCAACACCGGGACCACGATCGTAACTTTCTTGATGGTGTTCCTGATCCAGAACACCCAGAATCGCGACGGCGCCGCCATTCAGGCCAAGCTGGACGAGTTGATTCGCGCCAGCGCCTCGCAGAACGCGTTTATAGGGATTGAGCATCTTACCCAGGCCGAAGTCGAGGATTTTCGCATGAA
>DASRRM010000524.1:0-27077 GCA_035695715.1 Tepidisphaeraceae bacterium | reverse complement strand
CGGCCTCCTTTCTATATTGAGTTGTGGTAACTACAACATAGAAAAGGAGGCCAAATATTGCGCGCCCCGCGGGCGAAATTATGCCTGCCGTCGGAATTTAGTTCGCGGCGTAGCGTGACACGGCCGTCTCGGCCGTGCCTTTTGCTTTGGCGCTAAATTTAGAAAGCGCCAGGCACGGGCGAGACGCCCGTGTCACGAATGACCGTACCAAAAAAGACGGCGACGCCCGTCGGTGTCCACACGATATGATTTATTGAGCCTCAAGACCACAGCCGTCGGCCACCGCCGCATGCATCAGGTGCATTCCAAAATCAATGGTCACCGATTCACGCGACGCGGCGGCGGCCGCCGACTTTCTTTGAAATGCCGGCGCCGAGTTGTTGACCGAAGTTTTCGCCGGTGATGATTTTTCCCGCGGGGAGCGCCAAAGCGTAGCTGCGCTTGGCCTTGGCCGTGGGCGAATAGCCGGCGGTTTCGACGATGCTGAGCTGATAATTGCCGACCGGCACCGCGCCGAAGGTGTAATTCCCGCTGCCATCGGTCGTCGTTGTGAAGGTGGCCGAAGAACTGCCGGCGGCGGTCAGCGTCACCGTCCATCCCGATAGCCCGGCTTCTTTCGCCTGCTTCTTTCCGTCGCGGTTTGCATCGAGAAAAACACTGCCGGCAACCGTCGCATCGTCCGTCTGACCAAATTGCAGCGAAGTCACCGCCTGGCCTGGCTGAAGCCCGATCGTGTCCCCATTTCCGCTGGCATTGCTGTTGCGCCAATGCAGCGGCGGGGTCACTTTCACCACGTAATTCCCGATCGCAAGATTGCTGAACGCGAAATTACCGTCGGCGTCGGTTTTTGTTGTCTTCTGACCTTTGGTTCCCTTGCCGGCGATTTGCAATGTCACGGTACGGCCGGAAAGTCCCGCCTCGCTGTTTTGATGAATGCCATCGATTGAAGTGTCGTTGAAAACCGTGCCGGAGATCGCCAGCGGGGCGATGCTTGCCGTGGTGGTTTCGGTGGGATTCGCCAGCGTGTAGTCGGCGGCTTTACTGCCGGCGAGCGTCAGGCCGGTGGCGGTGACCGGCTTATTGCTGGCGACCGTGCTGCTGGCGAACGATGCGCTGCCGCCAGACAGGGAAACGTCATCGTTGCCGATGAAGCCAGTAAGCGTTCGGTTGGAAATCGTGGCGGCGGTTGTTCCATCGTACAGTTTGTCGCTGACGGCAATGCTGCCGCTGATTGCCAATGGCGTGATCGATGCGGGGGCAGATTCGGCAGCGTTGGCCAGGATGTAATCGCCCGCCTGCGGGCCAGCGAGGCTCAGGCCCGTAGCTGTCACCGTGTTGGCGCTGCTCACATCGGCGCTGTTGAACGCCGCGTTCCCGCCGACAAGGCTGACAACGTCGCCAGCATAAACGCCGTCCAGCATCTCGGCCGAAAGCGTGGCGGCGATGGTGCCATCGTAGGTTTTGTTATTGGCGGAAATGCTGCCGGTAATGGTGAGCGGGACGATGGTTGCCGTCGCGGTTTCCGTGGAATTGGCCAGCGAATAATCCGAAGCCTGGGCGCTGCCGAGCGTGAGGTTGACGGCGGTGACGATCTTTCCGGCGCCGGCGTCTTTGCTGGCGAAGGTGGCGCTGCCGCCGGTGAGGGTGACCAGATCCCCGCTCAAAACGCCGGCAAGCGTTCCGCCGGTGATGGTGGCGGCGGTGGTGGCATCGTACACCTTGTCGCCGGTGGTGATGGTTCCGGTGATGGGCAACGGCGTGATGTGGGCCGTCGCGCGGGCGGTGGTGCTGGAAAGCGTGTAATCGCCGGCCGCCGCGCCGCTGAGGGAAAGGCCGGTGACGGTGACGGTGTTGGCGTTATTCACCTGGGCGCTGTTGAAGCTGGCGACGCCGCCGATCAGGCTGACATCGTCGCCGCTCTTCACGCCGGAAAGAGTGCGGCTGGTGATCGTGGCGGCGGTGGTCTGGTCATAGGTTTTGCTGGAAGCGGTGACATTTGGCGTAATCGTCAGCGGCGTGATGTTGGCGGTGGTCGTCTCATTGGGATTGCTCAGGGTGTAATCGCCCGCCTGCGCGCCATGCAGGCCAAGGCCGCTTACGCTCACGGTAATGCCGACGCCCACATCTTTGCTGGCGAATACGGCGGGCGTGGTGCTGACGGCGACGTTGTCACCATTCAGCGTTCCTTGCAACGTCAGGCTGAAAATGCTGGCGGCGAGGGTGCCATCGTAAATCTTGTTGTTGGCGACAAAGCTGCCGGTAATCGCCAGCGGCGAGAGGGTGGCGGTGGTGGTTGGATTGGGATTTTCCAGCGAATAATCGCCGGCCTGCGCGCCGGAAAGAATCAGGCCGCCGGCGGTGACGGTTTTGTTCACACCGGCGTCTTTGGTGTTGAAATTGGCCACGCCGCCGGTGAGGGTGACATCGTCGGGATTCAAAATGCCGCTCAGCGTTTGGCTGGTCAGCGTGGCGGCGGTCGTGCCATCGTAGGTTTTTCCCGCGGCGGTGATGTTCGCGGTGATAGGCAAGGGCGTGATGCTGGCCGGGGGGGTTTCCGTGGGATTGCTCAGCGAATAATCCGCCGACTGCGCGCCGGCGAGGCTGCTGGTGATGGTGACGGTGTTGGCCGATGCGACGTCGGCACTGTTAAACGTCGGCGTCCCGCCCATCAGAGAAACCGAATCGCCGCTGATCACGCCAGCCAGGGTTTGGCTGGCCAATGTCGCGGCGGTTGTTCCATCGTAGACCTTATTATTTGCGACGATGGTCGCGGAAATCGCCAGCGGGGAAATTGTCGCGGCGGCTGATTCGGTTGGGTTGCTGAGCGAATAATCCGCGGCTTGCGCGCCGCTGAGTGTCAGCCCGGTGACGGTGACAGTCGTTGCCGATGTCACATCCTTGCTGTCAAAATTTGCGGTTCCACCGGCCAGCGCCACACTGTCATTCCCCAGCACGCCGCTCAGCGTGCGCAAGGCGAGCGTGGCGGCGGTGGTTCCATCATATGTCTTGCTGTTGGCGGTGATGCTGCCGGTGATGCTGAGCGGCGTAATAACCGCCGACGCGGTTTCAGTGGGATTGGTCAGCGAATAATCGCCCGCCTGTGCGCCGCTGAGGCTCAGGCCAGTCGCCGTCACGGTTGTGGCCAGCGGCACCTGCGCGCTGTTGAAGGTGGCGCTGCCGCCGATGAGCGTGACGTCGTCATCATTGATAACACCGGTGAGCGAGCGCGTGGCGATGGCAGCGGCGTTGGTTCCATCATAAGTTTTGCCATCGGCGGTGATGGTTCCGCTGATTCCCAATGGCGTGATCGACGCCGCCGCCGATTCGGTGGTGTTGCTCAGTGAATAATCCGCGGCCTGCGCCCCTGCCAGCGACAAGCCGGTGACTGTCACCGTCATTGCGCTGTCCACGTCGGCGAAATTGAAGGTCGCGCTGCCGCCGCTTAGTGTCACAGCGTCGCCGGTAAAAACGCCGGCGATTGTCCCGCTGGAAAACGTGGCGGCCGTGGTTCCATCGTAGGTTTTTCCATTGGCGATGATGCTGCCGGTGACACCTAGCGGCGAGATGGCGGCCAAGGCGGTTTCCGTGGGATTACTCAGCGAATAATCCCCCGCCTGCGCGCCGCTGAGCGAAAGGCCGGTGGCGGTTACCGTTGTGGCCGAGGCGACGTCCTTGCTGTTGAACGTCGCGGTGCCGCCGGTGAGGGAAACATCATCGGGGCCTAACACGCCCGTCAACGAGCGGCTGCTGATCGCAGCGGCGGTGGTCTGGTCGTAGGTTTTATTGGCGGCGGTGATGCTGCCGCTAATCGCAAGCGGCGTGATCGACGCGGCGGCGGTTTCGGTGGAATTGGCCAGCGTGTAATCCGCGACCTGCGCGCCGCTGAGGCTCAGGCCCGTTGCCGTGACCGTGGTGGCGCTCGTGACATCCTTGCTGTTGAACGTCGCCGAGCCGCCGATCAGCGTCAAGGCGTCCGATCCCAAAACGCCGGCCAACGACCGCGACCCGATCGTGGCGACGGCAGTGCCGTCATAAGTTTTGCTGGCGGCGGTGATACTGCCGGTGATCGACAACGCCGAGATCGAAGCACTGGCGGTTTCCGTCGGATTGCTCAGCGAATAATCGCCGGCCTGCGCGCCGCTCAGAGTAAAACCCGTGGCGGTAACCGTCGTGGCGGAGGTCACATCCTTGCTGTTGAACGTTCCCGTGCCGCCGATCATTGTCACCGTGTCGCCGCTTAAAACGCCGCTCAGCGTTCGCGTGGCGATGGTCGCGTTGGTCGTGTCATCGTAGGTTTTGTTGCCGGCGGTGAAGCTGCCGGTGATGGCCAGGGCGGTGATATTGGCGGATGTGCTGGCGGTGGTGGCGGCCAGGGTGTAGTTGCCCGCCGATGCGCCGCTGACCGTGATTCCGCTGACGCTGACAACAATCGCGTTGTTCACATTTTTGTCGGCGAACACGGCGCTGCCATCGGCGATGCTCAGCGTGTCGCCGGCAACGCGGTCATCGTTCAGCGTGACCGAGGCCGTCGTTGTGCCGTCGTAGGTTTTGTTCTGTCCTATCGCGGTTACGTGCAGCGTGCGTTTGGCGATGGAGAAATTCACCGGCGGGCTGGCGGCGCTGTTGTAATTTGCCGTCCCGGCGTATGTCGCCACCACCGTATACGCCCCCGCCGCCGTTGGCGCAAACCCCAATGGCGTAGCGCCGGAAACCTGCAACGCCGTCGTCAGCGTTCCGGCGTAATAGGCATACGACAACAGCCCGCTGCCAAAACTGGCCAGCGTGGCGTCGGATGTCGGGTCATCCGCATACGCCGCCGTCGCGCCGAAGGCCGCGCCGCCGTAGGTTCCGCCGGCATCGGTCACGCCGACGATTGGTGTCGCCTTGGCGATGGTGAAGCTGCTGGTCGTCGCAGTATTCAGCGCGCCGTCGCTGGCGGCCAGGGTGAAGCTGCCGGCGGTGGCGATGCTCAAATTGCTGAATGTTGCCACGCCGCCGGAGGCAACGGCTGTCGTTGTGGCTCCGCCGGCAGTGAAGCTGCCGCCGCTGCTGAGCGTCAGCGTGACCGTCGAGCTGTTGCCAATGACCACATTGCCGAATGCATCCTCAACGGTAACGGAAACGGCCGGGCTGATGATCACGCCCACGGTGCTGGCCGATGGCTGATGCGTGATGACAAGCTGCGACGCCGAGTTGGCGGATATGGTGAAGCTGCCGGAGGTGGCACCGCTCAGCGAGCCGTCGCTGGCTGTCAGCGTATACCCGGCGGCGGCCTTGTTGATCGACAGGCCGGTGAAAGTCGCAACGCCGTTCACCGCCGTCACCGTCGTGGTTCCGCTGAGTGTTCCGCCGCCGGCGTCGTTGCCGAAGGCAAGCGTGACGCTGCTGTTGTCGCTGCTGACCCGGTCGCCAAACGAATCGAGCACGTCGACGGTGATCGTCGGGCTGATGCTCGCGCCGGCGGCGGCGCTGGATGGGCCGGTGCTGAATGACAATTTGCTTGGCGATTCGCTCACGCCCGCCAGGGCGGGAACCAGCAGATTGGCGATCGGCGTTCCGCGGCCGGTGGCCAGGTCGTAGCCGGCGGTGGCGCTGAAACCGTTGCTGCCGGTGGTGATGTCGTGAAAATCGGTGGAGGGAAGCTGATAAAGCCGGGGCAAAGTCTGGCTGGGGCCGTCGAGGGTGCCAAGGGCGACCGTGGCCCGGCCCTGGTTGGCGATCGCCACCAGCCCCGCCCACATCGGCGCGGCCAGGCTGGTTCCCCCGGCGATGTAATATCCACCCGACCCCGTTCCGCCCGCCCACGAATCATACATGTAAACGCCGGTGTTCGGGTCGGCCAACATCGCCACGTCGGGCGCGGTGCGCTTGGTGGAGCTCAGGCCATTGACGTTGCCGGCCTGGAAGCTGGGCTGGCTTTCGTAGGAGCTGATGCCTCCCCCGCCGCCGCTTGCGCCGGCGGTTCCGTTGCCCCAGGTTGATTCGCTGCTGTAGGCGCTGCCGCTGCCCAGCACGAGGGAAGTTCCGCCGACGGCCACCACGTTCGGCGAAAGGGCGGGATATTCCGCCGGCGCGCTGTCGTCGCCCGTGCTGGCTAAAAAGGTGACACCCTGGTGGCCGCTTGGGGTGGTGAAATATGAATCGTAAAACGATTCGCCGCTGAATTCCCCCGACCCGAAGCTCATCGACACGACCGACACCCCGGAATGCGCCGCTGCCGTCGCGACGGCGGTGTATAGATCCGAGCCGCCCGCGCTATTGGCCTCGAAGAGAACAATATTCGCCTTGGGCGCGACGGCGTGCGCCCATTCCACGTCCAGCGAAATCTCCGTGTCCCAGCCGCCGTTGGCGCTGGTGGCGTTGGCCGGAAGCGTTGTGCCGCCGGTCTGGTTCAAAACGGTAAACGTCCCATTTCCCAAGGTGTTGAATTGCGGCAGGCCAAACTGCGCATTGAACGTGGCGGCATCGGAGACAATATTCGGGTCGTTATACGCATCAATGATGGCAATCGTCTGCCCCGCACCGGTCCCGGCCACGCCGGAGAATGAAATCGAGCTGATGCCGTAGGCCGTCTGAATATCGCTGGGCTGAAATGGCGAGCTGGTATTGGCCACAATGCCCGGCTTGATGACCGGCGAAGTGCCCAGCGGCGTGACGCTGATAGGCGGCGTGGCAATGGGCGTAACCACCGACAAAACCAGCCGCCGCTCGAGGAGCTCGGCCCGATAATCGCCGGCCGATTGATCGCGCCGCGAGCGTCGATCACCGCGGTGAGATCCGGCGTGTCCTGCGGCGCGTTCGAGAATCCGATCGACCGCGCAGTGGCGCACCATCTCCAGCCAGTCTCGATTCGGCATGCACATTTTCTCCCAGGCCGCGGTTTCCAAGCCGCGTCACATTGCTTCGGCTAAGCCTCGGGAGCGATGAAGGTTTATGCGGTTTGTGAACGTGAAGTTTGCACGATTTTGCGGGGGAAAGTCCGGGTATGCGGGGTGGGAAAGATGTGTCGGGCGGGTATCGCGGTTATCAGACGCAGGCATCCGCGTCCTCGCTGTCGCTCGTCCACGGCGTGATTGCGCGGTATGCAAAAGACTTTCGCGCCCATCATAGATCGCAAGCGACCATTGCACATTCACGCCGTGGACAAGCGACAGCGAGGACGCGGAGTTTGCCGGGTGCCGGTCGTCATTTTGCCACGCGATACAGCACGATCGCGTCGGAAAAGAATTCGCCGTCGTCCTGATGAGCGACAAGGTAAGCGCGAACCGCGGCCGGCGTATCGGTGATCTTCAGGTCGCCGTCATACAACGAGCCGAGAGTCGTTGGAGACGTTGCCGGCTGCGTGGCGGCATCGGCCGCTGCCAGGCCGCCGCGTGCGGTGGGCCGCACGTTGATAGCGACGTTGATTGTGATGGAAGGCTGCGTTGTCGGCACGGCCGGGCGGGTGTCCGGCTGCGTGGCGGGCTGGGTCGCGGACACCGCGTTGGGCGCATCGGATGCCTGCGTCGTGCTGACGCGCTGCGCCCGTTCGATCCATTCGTGCTTGAGCGCATCGGGATGCTTCACCAGGTCGTCGGCAACCGCCTGCAGATTCAGCCCGTGCAGCACGATCCGGTCCTTCACATATTCCACCTTGCAGCAGCCGGTGAGAGACGTTCCCGATTCCCCGGCCAACGGAGCCGCGAAAAAATAGGTGTATTTGCCGATCTTCACGAGATGGATTTCCTGCGGCCTTTCGGCCTTATTCAACGTATCGCCAAAAATCACCAGCCACGACATCCCGCCCCCCGCCGCCGTATAGGCCTTTCCTTCGCCCCGGCACAATTTCACGCAAACCGTGTCCGGCAGCCACACGCCCAGCATCCGGTTGTCGAACGTCAGATCGGCCGTTGGGTCATAAAGCGGCAACGCCGTCTCCGCCGTCATGCGGGCGCAGCCGCTAAGAGCGAAAACCGCGAGAAGAAGAAAAAGGGGCGACGCAAACGAAATGATGCGCATGGTTTCACCTGCGGGTTAAAGTTCATTCCGTTTGGTGAAGTGAATGGGGCAGAAGAAAAGTTCATCGGCCTTCGGAAACTCTAAATAATCATGCGCCAATATGCGACTCCAAGGCAAACAACGTCATCCTGAGGTATTCCGAAGGATCCAGCCGTTGCTACGAATAAGTAATGTCCTTCAATGATATCTCGCGATTTCTTGTTTTTTTTAACAGGATTTCCTCCAGACGCAGATGCGGGATTAATTTCCCGTATAACGGGAAATCGCCTGTTGCGAAATGCAAAATGTGCAGGTGCAATCCAACACACCGCCAGCGAGGCACAGAACGTCAACTCCGCGATTGCCGCTGAGAGCTTGCTCGGCCGATCCCGGATTTTGCTCTCGCAAGCATGGATGCTTTGAGCCTAATATCCCACGCCGCCGCCCACGGAAAGGCGGCGGGGCATTTGTCGCGGCTATGGAGATCGTGCCGATGGGGCACACGCCTCAGGATTCAAACAATTCCGTCCAAGGCGCAGATGACTATGCGCTGATGGACGGCGTGCGCGCCCGCAATCCAGAGGCCTTGGCAGCGCTTTACGAGCGGTATGGCCGGGCCGTGCATGGATTGTGCCTGCGGGCTTTGAATGACCCGCGCGATGCCGAGGACCTCCTGATCGATATTTTCTCGGAGATATGGGAACGAGGCGATCGCTTTGACGCGAATCGCGGGAGCCCCGTCGGGCACATTATGGGACTGGCGCGAAGCCGGGTGGTCGACCGGCTCCGCTCGCGCCGATCGGCATCGCGGGCGGGCGTGGCGCAGGCGGCAAGCCTTGACGCAATTGACGATGTCCGCGGCCCCGGAGCCGGCCCTCTGGATGCGGCCATTGACGCCGAGCAGGCGCGCAAAGTCGCCGCGTCGTTACAGTCGCTGACGGCGGATCAGCGCGAGGCATTGGAATTGGCGTATTTCCAGGCGTTGTCGCACAGCGAGATCGCCGAGCGGCTGGGGCAGCCGCTTGGCACGATTAAATCGCGCATTCGGCAGGCCTTAATCCATTTGCGCGAAGCTTTCGATTGTTAATCGCGAAACGTTCCGCGGGGGTCGATCTGCTGCGGCAAAATTCTCGTATAGCTGCGATACCATCATGACCTGCGATGAGCGTTACGATTCTCTTCTCCAATATGCGATGGGCACATTAGGCGGCCCGGAATTGGACGAATTGCGCGCTCATCTCAACGGCGGCTGCCCGATCTGCGCAGGGAAACTGGCTGAAGCCAACGCATTGTTGGGCATTTTACCTTTAACCCTGCCCTCCCCCGCCCTGCCGCCGCGCGTGCGGCAGCGGCTTCTCGACCGCATCGGCCCGGCGAAGAAACCGGCAGCGCCCCTCGGCGATTCGACGGTGAAACGCCATGCCGTTAACCATTCCCATACCTGGCTGGCGGCGTTATTTGGAGCACTGGCAGCGGCTTGCATCACGATTGTTATCTATTCCGACACGATTCATGCGGCCCAGGGTAAGCTGTTGCGCGAGGCCCAGGAACGTGTCCGCACGACCCAAAATGAATTGAACGCAACGGCAAACGATGCCCGGAAGCTGGGGCATCTCATCGAATCGCCATCGGTCCAGATCGTCACACTTAAACCCAAACCTATACAGGCACAGGGCTTTGCGCGATTAATTCTGGATTCCGACAACCGGATTCTTCGCGTTTATGCCACGAATCTAAACCCCCTGCCGTCGGGAAAGGGCTATGAGTTATGGCTGTTTAACGGGGGCCAACATCCCATCGCCGCCGGGACGTTTCAGGTGAACGCACAGGGGGCGGGGTCGTTACAATACACATTGCCGGAGCGGCCCGGCCAGATTCTCCAGGTTGCCATCACGGATGAGCCATATAATGGGGGTAAAGGGCTTACCCAACCTTCCGGCAACATTCAATTTGTGCAGGGGTTGCAATAATTTTTAAAAATCCGGAATTGCACGAAATTTTTCCCTTGCTCGCATCACTTCGGGTCGCTAGGTTAGTGGTTGTGAGTTCAAGGCTGTACACTTCGAGAGGAGCAGGAAGATGAGTGTCCAAGTGAAACGAGCTTCGGGGATTATTGCACTTGGCGTTTTGGGTGTCGTATTTTCGCCCCTTGGGGCGCATGCGGCGGATCCGACGTTCAACCCTATAAATCTTGGGGACTTAGTTTCCGATGAAGGGGCGGAGGGGACAAACTTTGTCATCACTCCAGGCAACCTTATCCCGGAATTTGCCAGTGTCACCACGCCGAAAATCAGCGGGGTGGAACTTTTTTCCAACCAGGCCGTCTTTTCGTTCGGAAGCACCAGCTTTCTCGAAAACACGCCCATTTCAGCGCTGCACGTGAATGGGGATGAGCTTCAGTTCTGGCAGGCCAATACCTCCATTTCTGACAGCACCCAATTCGTTGGCGCCACGGCGGAGGAAATGACTCAAAATCTTGAGGTTTCGGGATTGCTTCATCCGCACGCGGACACCAGCCTGAATACCCTCACGCCGCAGTCGGAAGGGATCGCCCGCTCGATCTCCAGCGAGTTGCCCACCTTCAGTGCACCGGCCAATGACGCCGCCACTCCCAACGCATCGTCGGTGGCTACTTCAATCAGCTTGAACAGCGCATCGAATTCCTCGCAACTGGTTCAACTGGCCAATCCCGTGCTCTCCCGCTCGGCAAGCCCCAGCGGAATCAGCCCGGTTCCCGAGCCGACCACCCTGACGGTTCTTGGCTTGTCCGCGATGGGGATTCTCCTCCGTCGGCGAAAGACCCACTGAACCCGCCCGGCAAGGTTCAATGTAAGCATAAATTAAGACGGCAGGCGGCTTATCCCGCCTGCCGTTTCCTTTTTGCCTCAGTCAATCGCGGAGATTGTGAGATGCCAATGACATTAGCCCGGCTGGCCGTAATACTCGCTATCGCAACCGTTTCTCTGTCGGCTTTCGCGCCGGCAGCGGAACCCGCGGCTGTCGAAACCCTTCGAATTTCCGGGAATGGCGTCCAACCCCAGGTTGTCGTCGACACCGCGAAAAATGTACATGTGATCTACCTCGCCGGCGACCCCAACGCGGCCGACATTTTCTACATCCATTCCGCCGACGGCGGGCTGTCGTTTTCCAAGCCCGTTCGCGTCAATAGCCAGCCCCACAGCGCCATGGCTATCGGCACCGTGCGCGGCGCGCAACTGGCTCTGGGGAAAAATGGCCGGCTGCACGTGGCATGGATGGGATCGAATCTCGCCGAGCCCAAAGCGCCGGGAAAAGCCACCCCGATGCTGTATGCGCGCTTGGCCGACAATGGCCTCTCGTTTGACCCGCAGCGAAATGTCATCCAATCACATCCCGGCCTGGACGGCGGCGGATCGATCGCCGCCGACGAACATGGGAATGTCTACATCGCCTGGCACGCCCCCCTGGAAAAAGGGGCCGGGGAACAATCGCGCCAGGTCTGGCTGACCCAATCGCAGGACGATGGTCAGACTTTCTCGGCTGAAAAACCGCTCTCCGCCGACACCGGCGCCTGCGGCTGCTGCGGGTTGCGCATCGCGTGCAGCGGGGAAAAGTTGTATGGCCTTTATCGCACTGCCGACCAAAAAATCGAGCGCGACATGACTCTGCTTCGCTTCGATCCCAAGTCCGCATCGACAACTTCGGCGATCGTGGGAAAAATGCAGAGCGGCATCTGCGTGATGAGCACCTCCGCCCTTGCCGCCACGCGCGGCGGCGCAGTCGGCGCATGGGAAACCAACGGGCAGATTTTCTGGTCGAACTTCCCGTCGCAAGGCGTCCCGCCCGCGGGCTTGGCCGTTCCGGGCCGCCCCGCCGGCCGCAAGCATCCAGCGCTGGCGGTCAATTCCGCGGGACAGACGCTCGTCGTGTGGACCGAAGGCACGGGATGGAACAAAGGCGGCGCAGTGGCCTGGCAGGAATACGATGCCGACGGGCGAATCATCCCCAACGCCAGGGGCCGCGGCGAAGGTCTCCCCGCCTGGGGCGCACCCGCCGCGTTTGCGCGGAAGGACGGAAAGTTTGTAGTGATGTATTGAGCAGCGCGCCACTGATCGGCGGATGCAGCGGCGCAATGAGCCGCGCACGAAGGGTACTCCCGAAGTAAGCGGTTTCGGGACCCGCTTACTTCGGGAGTACCCTCCGTGCGCGGCTCATTGATCTGGAGTATTGCGATCTGCCTCAGCAAAACCGGCAACCACTAAACTAAATGACCTTGCGCGATTCGCGAGAAACGCACGACTGTCTAACTCGGCGGCAAAGCCGCCGTTGCGGGCGCATCGAGGCTTCTCGTTCGGCGTTTGGGGCCGTCCGTTCCGGTTTCTTTGCCGAGTTGCATTCCCCGCGCCATGGCGATGACGCCCGTGCGCGCCAGGGCTTTGATGCCGTAGGGCTTCATCAGTTCGATGAATGCTTCGATCTTGTCTTCGGTGCCGGCCAGTTCGACGATGACCCCGGCTTCGGACACATCGACGACTTTTCCACGGAAGAGTGTGACGACTTCGATGACTTCGCTCCGCTTTTCAGGAGGCACGCCAACGGAGATCAACGCCAGGTCGCGCTCGATATAAGCCGAGCCTTGAAAGTCGTTCACTTCCACGATCGGGACGAGCTTGGCGAGCTGCTTGCGAACCTGGTCGATGGTGTTGTCGTCGGCACTGACAACAATGGTCATGCGCGAAAGCTCGGGCTTGTCGGTGCGGCCGACCACCAGCGAATCGATATTAAATCCGCGGGCCGCGAACATGCCCGCCACATTCGCCAGCACGCCCGGCTCATTCATCACCAACGCCGATATCACATGACGCATCACAGGAGGCTCCTCAAAAAGGGGAAGGGCAAGTCTACGGTAATTGCCGAAGGTGACAAGCACGCACACTCCATGTTTTGCCCGCGCGCGATCCCGGTAAAAGTTTAATTTACATAAAACTTCCCTCCCGATCCGATCACTCCGTTAGGGAATTGTAAGATATTGATCTTGCTTCCCGACCCCATCCTGTGCTATTTGTGATGGGGTCTGGATAAGATTAAACCACGGGCGACACAAGACGTGCCCCAGGCCTGCCCAGGGAACGGGCCACAAGGTTCTATAAAATGGAAAACGCAACATTACCCGGACGGCCTCCCGTCACTGAATCTCTCGGGCCCAAAATCCGCCGACAGCGCCTTCGGCTTGGCCTGACGCTGGACGAACTGGCCGGCCGCGCCGGCATTTCCAAGCCTTACCTTTCGCTCATCGAAACCGCCCGGGTGGCCAATCCTCCCAGTGATGAAAAGCTCCGCCGCCTCGAGCAGACGCTCGGCTTCCCCACCGGCGAATTGCTGACCCAAGCCCATCTCCAACGCACACCCAAAGATGTCCGCGCCGTCTTGCACCGCTTGATGGCAGGCGACGTGGCTGGACGCCAGGACGCGGCGACACGGGGACACGGCGACGGCATCGTCGCGGAGGGACAAGCCGACGCGGGGACACCGAGACAGGGAGGGTCGGCTTCAGTTCACGCGTCGCCGCGTCTTCCCATCCCCGCCTCGTCTTCCGCCGATGACGCGTACTTCACCGGCGTTTTGCGGGAAATGGCGGGCAATAACGCGCTGGGGCACATGACCACCAATGCCGTCCCGGTGATCAATCGCGCTTCGGGTGGTTATCCGCGTGATTTTACCGATTTGAATTATCCGCCCCGGGCGGCGGATGAATATCTCAGTTGCCCCGACGTCATCGACCGCGCCGCCTTTGCCGCCCGCGTGCATGGCGACAACATGACGCCGAAATATCGGCCCGGCGACATCGTCGTCTTCTCTCCGGCCTTATCCGCCCGCGACGGGGACGACTGCTTCATTCGCTTCGCCGACGGCCAGACCACTTTCCTGCGCGTTTTTTTCGAGACCGGTGAAAACAATCATGCCGTCCTGCGCCTCCAGCCCCGCAACGAGCGTCATCGCGCGCGGATCGTGCCGTCGGAACAGGTGGCGGGATTGCACAAGGCGGTATACCGCTATCAGCGGGTGGATGACGAGCGAGGGGAGTGATCAGATATCAAATCTGATATCGGAAATTTCAAATTTCAAATAATTTAGAGTTCCTGACAAAATGCGGGTAAACGTCATCCTGATACACACGCCGCGTGAAAGTGTCCGAAGTAGCGACCGTCATCCTGAGGTACTCCGAAGGATCCTTCAAAGATATTCCGCTATTCCAGCGGCGAAGAGTGCAGGAGCGAATTTAACATGGATGCACAGGATGGACAGGATAAAGAAAAGCAACAATGATTCGATTCATCCTTCGCGTCAAAAAGGATGAAAGTTATCTTCGGACTTCGAACCTACTTTTTCCGGCAGACCGCTTTTTCCCACACCCTTCATTCCAAAGGCGGCAGCTTTCCCAACTTCCGTTGCAGAGATCGGCGATGCAACCCCAACTTGCGAGCCGCCAGGGAAATATTGCCATCGCAATCGGTCAATATCCTCTGAATATGCTCCCACTCCACCCGCGCCAGCGAGGGGATGTTTTCCGGACTCGCCGGCATCGGCGCCGCCCCTTCGCCTTCAAATGCGGCGAGAATCTGATCGGCATCCAGCGGCTTGGTCAGGTAATTGATGGCGCCCCGGCGGACGGCTTCAACCGCAGTCGCGATGCTGCCATAACCGGTCAACACCACGATCTGCATCGCCGGGGAAATTGCCAATAATTGCGGGATCAAATCCAGCCCGCTCGCGCCCGGCATGCGCATGTCGAGAATTGCCGCCTGCGGAATGGAATGATGCGCCTGCGCCAATGCCTCGGCGGCGGAGGCGGCGCTGCGCGCTTCCACGCCGCGCGCGCCAAGCGCTTTCACCAGCCGCTGGCGGAAGGCCGCATCGTCATCGACCACCAGGATGCTCCGCGGTGGATGCTTCATCATCGTCGTTGCAGAAGCATGCTCTTGATCTTCACGCATGGCCACTTCCTTGGTTTTCGGGCAGCTCCAGCACGCAGCGCGTGCCTTCACCGGCCCGCGAATCAATCGCAAACGTCGCCCCCGATTGCTCGGCCACCAGCCTCACCAGAAACAGGCCAAGCCCCATTCCCTTGCCCGGCTCTTTGGTCGTGAAAAAGGGCTCGCCCGCGCGCCGAAGCATTTCCTCCGACATCCCACTGCCCTGGTCCTTCACTTCAAAGCGAATTCTCCCATCGCGGCGGCTGATATCCAGCGTCACGACGGCCTTCTCCGGCGAGGCGTCAAACGCATTTCGCAAAAGCACCAGCAGGCTTTGCTCCAGCGCCCGCGGCGGCGCGATGGCGGTTTGGGCATCGGGGGCGCGCAGAATCTTCAGCCGATCCCGCTGGGCCGGATCAAAATTCTCCCGCAGCCGATCGGTCAACTCGGGCAATTGCAAGGCGCTGCGATGGGAAACATCCTCGCCAACATCGAGTTTCATCCGGCTCAGAATATCGCGGCAGCGATCGACCTCGCGGCGAATGAGCCGGGCATCATCCTGCATCGCCAGATCCCCCTCCCGATCGCACGCCAGTTCCAATTCCCGCGCCACCAGGGCAATCGTCCCCAGCGGCGTGTTCAGCTCGTGTGCCGCGCCGGCTGCCAATGTGGTCAGTGCGGCAAGCTGCTCATTTTTCACCGCCCGATCGCGCACGGCGGCCAGCTCATAGTCGCGCTGCCGCAGCGCCCGCGTCACGCGGCCAATGAACGCGCCGATCAACACTGAAACCAGCACCAACGCCAGCCAGTTTCCGATCGACGTGGCAAATGGAGGCAACGGCCCGGCCAACGGCATATGCCAGCGAAGCAGCCCGCCGTAACATGCCGCCACTGTCGCCACCACGATCCATGTGAACGTCGTGCCCAGCACCAGGACGGCCATGGTGACATGGACCAGATAAAGGGCAGCGAACGGATTTTGCGGGCCGCCGGTGAGAAACAGCAGAGATGTCAGCAGGAATATGTCCAGCAACAAAATCGCCTGAACAAGCCACGCGGGGACATTGCTCAGGCGATTGCCCAGATCGAGCAGCGCGTTGGAAACGCCGGTCAGAAGAATGATGCCGAAAATCTGCGCCAGCGGCAGTTGCAAGTGCAGCGGCCCGGCGGCGACCGCCGTTGCCGTCACCTGCCCGATGACAGCGAGCCAGCGCAGGCGAATGAGTGCCGCCAAGACAATTTGCGGCTCCTGCACGGCGGGAAGCAGGCTCAGGAAGCTGTCGCGTTTGGATTCGCTCACGGGCGAATCTTATCGCGGTTCCTGATAAATTTCCGGGTCATCGGTGTTTCCTGTCGGCCGAACCATCGCCCGGCCATTGGGAAAGAGCGGCGTGAAGAACATAAACGCCGCCAACGCCGGCAGCAGACACGGCAGCAGCGAATTGCTCATCAGACAACCCACCAGGGCAATCAGGCCGCCGATCTCAAATGCCATCCAAACTGTCAGCATTCCCCGCAAATACGCCCGCGGGTCGACCCCCTCACCGCGCCAATATGACTTGAATATCCGGCTGCGAATGCCAAAAGCAACCGGTCCTGCCACCAACATGAACGCCAGCGAGGCAATAAACCAGCCGTGGCTGATTGATGTGTGGGTGACCGCCGACTCGCGGTAATTCAGTGAGATAATGACGGCCATTGCCACGATGAACGGTATGAACAGGAGGGTCAGATACCAATACCAGGCTTGGCGCAGCGCCGCGGAGGGGCGCAGTGGGTGTCTCCCGTGTTCGGCCATATGTGGATGAATGCTGATCGCCACGTTGAAACCTCCATACAAAAGCCCATGGGCAGTTCATCCCCCTGCACGTTTCAAAAGAAATGACAACAACCAGTGTGCCGGGACGAGGCGGGCGATGCAATAAAATTCCAGAATTCGTACGGGATTTGTTCGTGAAGGGATTCACGAAGTCATGAGAACTGCAGCCAGTCGATATTCGCAATTCCCGCGGCGGAACCTTTGAACACCAGATAAACCGTCTGCACGCCTTTCAATCCGGTGATAGAGGCGGTCTGGCTGGTGTATTTGTTCCAGGCCCCGGTGGTGGCGATATTGATTTTGCCCAGCAGGGTGCCGGTCGCGCTGCCGAGATGGATTTCCATGGTGCCGCCGGCATACATGGCGGCCAGGCCGGCGGAGATCTTCGTGACGCCGGCGCCGAAATCGAGCGTGTAGGCGACGCTGCTGTTGTTATAGATGTATCCGACGCCGCCCGAACCGTCGGCCTTGGTGTTGGACGTGCTGGTGTAATTTACCGCCATGATTTTGCTGGTGGCGGCGGGCGGAGTTACGGTCGCCTTGGTGGCCGGTTGCGTTGTCGTTGCGGGGGTGACGGTTGTCACGGTCACCGGCGGAGGAGCCGCCGCAACCACGCCCGAAGCTCCCGATGAGAAATCCCCGGCGCCCATTCCCGCCGGCGCGGTGCTGGAAAACGTGTTGTTGTAGATGCTCGCACCCGCCGTCGTGACGATCGGCCTGGTGAACACATTCCCGTCGATCGTCACGCCCTTCCAACTACCAAGCTGGTTGGTGTTGATGCTCAGGCTCGTCGCGCCCAGCGTGTTGTCGTAAATGTTGTCGGCGGTGCTGGTGTAGTTCAGCTTCAGGCCGTAATCGACGTTCCACGTAATATTATTATGAATGCTCCAGCCGGAGGTGCTGTTGTCGGCAAACAAGGCGGTGCCGCCATAGCCGGCGGTGTGAATGTTGTAGATCTGGTTGTAGGCCATCGTCGAGCCTTCGCCGTTGACGCTGGCGGTATAGATTCCGCCGGCTTCGGTGGTTTGCAGGCCCACGTCGTGGATGGTGTTATAGGTGACAGTTGCGTGGGCGACTTCGGCAAGCACGCCGTCACGGCCGGAATTATAAATCGTGTTATGACTGACGGTGACATTTCCCACCAGCAGCCGCACGCCGGCATCATTGGCGCCGACGGTGTCGACATCGTGAATCACGTTGTTGGTGACCAGGCTTCCCGAGCCGGAAACTTCCACGCCGTCGCTGGTGCTGTTGGCGATGGTGCTGTTTTCCAAAACGCTGTCAGCGCCCTTGAGCAAAATTCCCTCGGTCGGGTTGATGAACCAACCGTTGGGAACGAGCATCTGATGGCTGACATAATTGGCGGTGATGCCGTTGATGACGGTGTTCTTTGAACTGGCGGTGGTGGTGATGGTGGCGCTGAAGATGCCGATATTGTTGATGGTGGTGCCGCTGACGTTGTTCAGGTTGAAAGCAAAAGGGCGATCCTTGGCCTCGACATCCAGGCTGGCGGGGTTGGCGTTGCCGGGAGCCCAGAGATAGAGCCGGCCGCTGGTGGGATCGCGATACCATTCCCCAGCGGTGTCGAGGGCCTTGAAGGTGCCGAACAGTTGGAATTGGTTTCCCGCCGTCGGAGCGGTGTACGCGCCCATGTTGGTATAGCTGATGGTGATGCTGCCGGGCGCGGAGGAGGTCACGGTGCCGGTTTCATCGACCCAGGCCTGGCCGGGGTCCATGTGAATGATCGCGCCTTTCCAATAGTTGGCTGGCTGATTCAGTGCTGAATCATAGATCGTGTTTCCCTTCACCGATTGCATGGTGGCGGTTGTCGGCGTGGAGGCGTCGCCGATGGCGCTGTTGGGAAACTCTGCTTCGTTCATGGCCAGGTCATTGACGAAGACCTGGTTATTTCCCTCGCCCAGGTCCGTGCTCATGGGCGCGCTGTAGATCTCGCCGCTGTATTGGGTCCAGCCGGTGATCGGATCTGCGCCGCTGATGGTGACATTTTCGTTGTTGTAGGCTTCGAAGGTGACGCCGGAATGGGCGGGGGTGACGGTTTCGTGATAGGTGCCGGTCTCGATTTCAACATCATCGCCGGATTGGGCGACGGTGGCGGCCTGCTGGATGGTCTGGAACGGCGCGGCGAGCGTGCCGGGGTTTTTATTATTCCCGGCGGGCGAGACAAACCACGTGGAAGAAAGCAATTCGCGCGGCTCGAGATTTTCGATCGCGGCGCGGCGGCGGGGAGTTGAAACACGAAGATTATTCCGATCAGCTTTACGCTGGGGCATGCGCTCTCCTGAAAATAAAGGGACAGAGACTGCCGCGATGGCGGCTTGCCACTTTCCACGGGGACGACAAACTAAAGCGAGCGTTTGGGGTGGCTCTAAAGCGCCGGTTTTCGAGAGACTGGCGAAGCGCCGGATGCAAGCGCGGAAACAAGCCGGACCGTTGAAGCAACCGTGGCCCCGGCGTCGCCGCTCACCGCCCTCGTCGGCGGTTGAGCGGGAACTATAGGGGTGAGACGGCGGCACGCAACCGAAAAAGCCGGAGAAAAGAAAATTATTTCACGGGCGGAAAAATGTGCAATGGTATATCAATTTATTGCCGAGAGGTTTGAGCGGCCGTCAGCGCGTCGCTAAATGAACTTGCGCGATTCGGCGCGTCGGTTCTTCGTAGGGTCCGCACCGCCGACCATCTTTTCCGCCACAAACGTAATGGTCCGCAGTGCGGACCCTACACGAATTGCGCAAGGTGTTTAGTTCCGTATCATGGGCGTCTCGCCCGTGTCCGCCCGACGGCCATGCTCGCACCTTGAAATAACGAGCGGTCTGTCGCTGCGCTCCGGTAACACGGGCGAGACGCCCGTGATACCGAAGAGGGCCACCGGCACAGCAGCAATCGCCCGCCGGTCATCACATCGCCACCACAGTCAAGCAATATTCTGACAAATACAAAATATCAAATTGCTGCTATGGCCGCGTCCGGCTGCGGCGCAGATTTTGCGCATTTTAACGCGTGGAAAAATTTTCTTTTTTTACCGGACTTTTGGGTTGCACCCCATTGGTCATTCCCTATAGTCCCACCCATCCACTCAGAGTGGATTGTGGTTACGTGATGATCAGCGGGGTATGAAGTCCGCTCAACGCAAGGCACGCGTTACGGGGTTTCAAAGCGTCGCAACAGTTGTAATTGTCGGATTGCCCGGGTGTGTTTCCCTGGGGTTTCCCTCAAGGCACGTTGTTGCCACGACCGCGATCATCGCAAGCCGGGTCTGAATATGAGGCGCTACGCCTGCAGCAGCAGGATTCTGTCACCTCATGGACCCTGCATAATGAGCAAGCCGCGCGGACCATTCTGTCAAATGGTTCACCAGCCGGCATATCGCTCTGATATAGCCACTTAAACCGCGTTGTACCTAATTTGTGTTGTTGCAGCCGCCCCAGCGAAGCGGCTCTTTTTAGCAAGGAGCTAGAATGTCCCAGCGTTTCCCACAGGGAAGTGGTTTCGGTGTTTTCACGCATCGCCACGATCGCAAGCCCAACTCGTTTGTTGCCCTTTGCAAGGCAGCCGCCGCCGCCTTTGCACATGCGAAAGTTGGACACACCCATTCCCTGAGCCGCGCCAGCAATCCCGTGGTCGAAAATCTCGAAGCCCGGGAACTGCTTTCCTCCACCTGGTATGTGTCGCCCGCCGGCAACAATAAAAACCCCGGCTCCATCGCCGCCCCCTTCCAGACCATTCAGCAGGCCGCCACCGTCGCCCAAACCGGCGACCATGTTGAAATCGAAACCGGCACCTACCACGAAACCGTCACGCCCACCCATTCCGGCGTCACCTTCGAAGCCTACAAGGGCGAAAAAGTCACCGTCAGCGGCGCAGACCCAATCAAGGGCTGGACCAAATACAGCGGCAACATCTACAGCGCCCCCATGAGCTGGGACCTGGGCGAGGGAAACAATGAAGTCTTCGTCAACGGCACCGCCATGAACGAAGCCGAATTCCCCAACACCGCCATCGGCGCAGAATCGCATCCCAACGAGCTCACCGTGACCTCCGTTCGCGGCAACACTCTCTACAATGCATCCCTCAACCAGCCCGCCAACTATTGGAAAGGCGCCATCATCCGCACGGCCCCGGGCCAGGCCTGGGATGGAGAAACCGGCGTTGTCACCTCCTCTGCGCCGGGCAGCATCACCATCAGCTATACCGTCAATGGCAAATATGAAGTCATCAGTGCCGGCAATAAATTCTCGCTCTTCGGCACCTTCAAGGCCCTGGATAGCGCCGGCGAATGGTATCGCGACCCGAGCACCGGCAAGCTCTATTTCTGGGCCCCGGGAAATGCCAACCCCGCCAGCCTTGACGTCGAAGTCAAGCATCGCCTTTATGCTTTCAACCTCAGCAACGTCAGCAACACCACCATTCACGGCGTGGGCATTTTCGCCTCGACGATCATCACCGGACATAACTCGACCGGCACGATTCTCAACGGCATCACCGCCACGTATGTCAGCCAGCAATTGGAAGTGCCGCACGGCTGGTGGAGCAGCGCCACCGAGGGCATTATGCTCAAGGGTGCTAACAGCGTGTTGGAAAACAGCACGATCGCCTACAGCTCCGGCGACGCGGTGGTCGTTTCCGGCGCTAACAGCCTGATCACCAATAACACGATGCACGATGCCGTCTATACCGGCGAAAACGTCGGCGTGCTCTGGCTGCTGGCCAGCGGCATCACCGCCAGCCATAACACCATCTATAATTCCGGCCGCCATGGAATCCTGGCCGAAGTGCCCAAGGTCATGATCGATTACAACACGATTCATGACGTCGGCCTGCAGACCACCGAAGCCGGCGGAATCTACACCGCCAACACCAATGGCCAGGGCGCGACCATCGCCTACAACGAAATCTATAACATTCACACCGCCGGGTATGGCGGTACCGCTCTGTTCACCGATAACAACAGCAGCAACTGGAACGTTCACAATAACATCACGTGGAATGTCGATTATTCGCTGAAGATGAATTTCACCAGCAACAATAATCACATCTACGACAACACCATGGGCGCGACAAAGCTGAGCATCAACAGCAACCAGCTGGGCAACTGGGACGGCGTGACCATCTATGGCAACGTCTTCACCAAGGCGATCGTCACCACCGTGGGCGCGAAGATTTACAGCAATGTCTTCGCCAGCGCCGCCCCCAAGGGAATGGGCGCCGGCGACTTCGCCTCCGGCTCGTCGGGAACGCCGGTCGGGTAAAGCGAGAATGCAACCCAACGCCGGGCGGGCATTGCCCGCCAGGGCGTCGGTTGCCGGTGCGTGTTCAATAGCAGCGAAGCATTACGAGACGGTCGTCCGCGGAATTTCCGGGGACGGCCGTCTTGGTTTGTTTGGGTAGTTTTGGCGCTGTAGATCGCGGTAGTTGCGAGCAATGAGCCGCGCACGGAGGGTACGCCCGGCGTAAGCGGTTTCGCGGACCGCTTACTTCGGGAGTACCCTCCGTGCGCGGCTCGGCAGATCGCGAATTCGATTTTCCCCGGCGGTTTGCGGGCTGATCAGCAACCTGTTCATCAGACGGAATGCGTATCGGCCCAAATACATGTCTCGATCCCGTCGCGAGACCGACCTCTTTTTCTGGAGAACGAATGACTCGCAAACCAACGGGCAATGGCAGGCTTTCGCAGGCATTGCTTGCCGCAGCCGTGGCGATGGCACTGGCCGGGAGCGTCAGCTTTGCCGATTCGGCCCCCGCATCAGAGCCGGCCGACGCGGTCGCGCAGGCAGGTCCCGATTCGCGCCCCGATGCCGGGCCGGATTCGCGCCCTGATGCCGGGCCCGATCAAGGCGATCCGAATCGCGGTCCTCGCCATGCGCCGCATCGCGATGAAGCCGGTCCCCAAAATGGGGATCGCGGCCCATCGCCGTTGTGGGGGCGTCAGCGGAACGCGGGCCCGCAGACGCAGGGCGCCGACAACGGCCCATCTCCGTTATGGGTTCATCAGCGCAACTCGGCCCGGCAACCCCAGGGCGGCGGCGCTGATCAACCCGCCCCGCCGCATGAGCGCCGCGCGGCACGCGCTGATCAGGGCAGTCCCGATGATGCGCCGCCCGCGCCAGCGCATGCACGAGGCAGACAAGGCAATCCGCCGCCGCAGTTGCAGCAATCTCCTCGACCGCGGCATCCTGACGAGCAAAATTCCGATACCAGGCCTTCGCCCGAAGATGGCGGCGATGGCCAGTACGGGCCGCCTCCGCGCGGTCGCCGCCATGGGCCTCCCGACGATCAGCAGGGGCCGATTGACCAGCAAGGTCCCCGCTCGCATACATCGCGACAAGGCCCGCCGCAAATGGGTCCCGATGACGAGCAAGGCCCCGGCCCACGCCACTTCCACCAAGGTCCGCCGCCGC
Organism: Tepidisphaeraceae bacterium; assembly: GCA_035695715.1. Taxonomy (GTDB): domain Bacteria; phylum Planctomycetota; class Phycisphaerae; order Tepidisphaerales; family Tepidisphaeraceae; genus RYN-428. The sequence continues at coordinate 3,912 of DASRRM010000524.1, read as the reverse complement.
AGGAGCAGGACCGTCCTGACCGTCAACAGGGACCCGGCCCACGCGGTTTCCGCCAAGGGCCGCCGCAGGAGGAGCAGGACGGTCCTGGCCGTCAACAGGGACCCGGCCCGCGCGCTTTCCGCGAGGGACCGCCGCCCGAGCAGCAAGGTCCTGAGCATCAACAAGGACCCGGCCCGCGTGGTTTCCGCCAAGGGCCGCCGCAGGAGGAACAGGACGGTTCTGACCGTCAAGAGGGACCCGGCCCGCGCGCTTTCCGCCAGGGACCGCCGCCGGAGCAGCAAGGTCCTGATCATCAGCAAGGACCCGGGCCGCGCGGTTTCCGCCAGGGGCCGCCGCAGCAGGAGCAGGACGGTCCGGATCGTCAGCAGGGACCCGGCCCGCAAGATTTCCGCCACGGACCGCCTCCCGAACAGCAGGGTCCCGATCGCCAGCAAGGACCCGGCCCGCGCGGTTTCCGGCAAGGACCCCCGGCGCAACAGCAGGAAACGGACGGCCAGCCCGGCGCGCGTGAACGTGGAATGCACTCCGGGCCGGATGCAGCGCAAGCGCCGCGGCCCGAAGGCTTGCGACATGGGCCGCCAATGAACGACGGCGATCAGCCTACGACGCAGCGCGGCCGGCGGCCTGGCCCGCCCAGCAGCGAACCCGCCCCGGACGGCCCGCCGCCCGGACCGCGGGAATAGTCCCAATTCATGAAGACCGGCCCACCGATGCATCGGTGGGCTTTTTTTGCGGAAAGAAGAATTATTGACCGGAATGAGGACCGTATGCGATAATGAATTGATTACGTATTCGTAAGTGTTTTGCGAGGCAGTATCATGATTTCCACTGAAAACACCCAATCGCTTTCGGATTTCCGGCAAAAAGCGGGAGAAACTCTTGATCGGCTAAACCAGACCGGAGATGCGGAAATTCTCACCGTCAACGGTGAGGCCAGGGCCGTGCTGTTATCCCCCGCCGCGTATGACCAGATGGCGCGCGAGGCTCAACTTTCCCGCGACGTACTCACGATGCAGCGGGCGATGCGGGAACACGACAAAGGCAAGGGGCGGCCCGCCGAGGAATTCTTTGACGAATTACGGGCCAGGCTTTTGAAGATGAAGGCCGAGAAACACAAAAGCCCCGGCAAGTGAAACAATTCACTGTCCAAACTTCGCCTTCCGTAGAGGACCTGATCACGCAACAGGTGCTATACATCGCCCAAGACTCCATGGACAGGGCACTGGCTTGGGAAGGTCGGCTTCGACTCGCCATTCGGGCGATCGGCGACATTGCAGAGGCATATGCTGTCCGTCCCAACCATTCATTCATTTAGAATGATGACCGACTCCACGATTTCCGTTGCCAAAGTCGACCTCCCGCCCGATAATTGATGCGCGAACGCTGTTGCTCGCAAAACACCTTTTGACCCGCCTCCAAGGACGCGCATCATGACCACCGAATCTGCTGCCCCGGCCTCTCCGTCTCCCAACATCACTGTTCACGAACGCAAAGTCAGCCTCCTCGACTTCTGCCGAACCGCGGTCAAGATCAACGGCTCGGACATTCACCTTCAATCCGGGTCGGTGCCGATGATCCGGGTCGACGGGCGGCCGAAGTTTCTCGATCTTGCGCCGTTGCCCGATGCGTGGATGGACGAGTATGTCGCCGACATTCTGAATGCCCAGCAGTCGCCGCAGGAAAAGCGCGATATCCTTGAACACAAGGGGGCGGTGGACGTCGCGTTCCCCATGCCGGACAAAACGGCGCGCTTCCGCACCAATATTTTCCACAGCCGCGAACGCTACGCGATCGTGATGCGCCGCATCGTCACGAAGATTCCCAACATGACAGAGCTCAATCTGCCGCCGGCGGTCGAGCAGCTTGGCGAAGTCCATCGCGGGATCGTCATCGTTTCCGGCACCACCGGCTCGGGCAAATCAACCACGCTGGCCTCGATCATCGGCAAGATCAACCGCAGCCGGGCCGAGCGCATCATCACCGTTGAAGACCCGGTGGAATATCAGCATGAAAACGTGAAGAGCATGGTCAGCCAGGTCGAGGTCGGCACCGACTCCGAAAGCTACGAATACGCCTTGCGCGCCATGATGCGGCAGGACCCTGACGTGATCCTGATCGGCGAAATTCGCGACAGCTTTTCCTTGAGCACCGCCCTTCGCGCCGCCGACACCGGGCATTTGGTCTTCACCACGGTTCACGCCACCAACGCCCCGATGACCATCGAGCGCATGGTCTCGCTTTTCGACCCCGACCAGAAGGAACTGCAGCAGACGCAGCTTGGCCTGAACCTCGTCGGCGTGCTGACACAGCGCCTGGCCAAACGCCGCGACGGCAAGGGACGAATTCCTGTGGTGGAAATGATGTTCGCCACGCCGCTGGTGAGGAAATACATCCTTGATGGCGAATTCGAGAAGCTAAAAGCCTGCGTCGGCAACCGCGAATCAGGCAGCCAGAGCTTCGACCAACACCTGACGGAATTGTTCACCAGGCAGATTATCGACGTCAGCGAAGCCAAGCGCCTGGCGAGCAATGTCGATGCACTGAACCTGGCCCTGCGCGGAATCAGCAACAGCGATAATAAGCTGCGGTGAAGCCGGCGGAGTTCGTCAGCCAGACGCGAAGAGAATGATCCACGAAGGACACGAATGAACACGAAGTAAATCGGCGGATGTCGTGCTGGATTTTCTTTTTCGTGTCCATTCGTGTCCTTCGCGGATAAGTTCTTGCAGGCCGTTCGCAACGCTTATTTCCTTCACTCAACTGCAGGAGATTCATCATGCGATTGCTTCGCAATTCCCCGATGTTCGCAGTGTTGCTGCTTCTGTCATTGGCAGTGGGATGTCAGCCCAAGCCATCGCCCTCTCCGTCGCCGACCACGCCGGTGATTTCCCCGGCTCCGCCGCAGGCGGACGTGACGCGCACTTATGACGTGCGCGAATTGCGCATCCCGATTCCCGACTTTTGCAGCGAGCCAAACTTTTCGCGGCAGGGGCCGGAGACGGGCGCCGACGCAAACTCAAATCCGCTCGACTTTTCGGTGAACAGTACGTCTCAGATTCAATTGCCGCCGGGCCCCGTGGGCGGCGACGCCGCCCGCCGCGAAATCGCCAGGTCATTGATTGACTGCATCGAAAACACCATCACGCCGCGCGTTTGGGAGACGCGCCCAAAGATTCGCGAATTGCAGGGGCAGCTCATCGTCACCGCCCCGCCGGACACGCAGCGCCAACTGGCTGCGTTAATTGCCGAGGCACGCCAGCGGCTGAATGTCCAGGTGACGCTCGAATTCCGCGTTCTCGACCCGGCGAAGCTTCCGCTGAACGACTTCGATCCAACCCTGGCGAAAAAACTTCGCGTGGCCCTCTCGCCCATGCATCCGAAAAATGGGACAGAACTGACCGAGAAGGAAGTCAACTTCCTGCTGCGAATGATCGAATCTGACACCCGTTCCACCTTTATCACCGCGCCGCGCATTACGCTCTTCAACGGACAACACGCCTATACCATGGTGGCAACGCAAAAGGCGTACACCAGTGGCTACACGCCCAAGCCCGGCGGGCATGGCTTCGATCCGCAAGTAAGCATCGCCGAGTCAGGATTCATCTTCGGCGCCTCGGCGGCCGTTTCCGATGATCACACGCACGTTGCCGTCGATCTGCTCATGCGCGATTCCAAGGTTCTGGGGATGAGCCATACGCTTTTCGCAGGGGCGTTGCCGGACGAGAAGCTGATGATTGATGTGCCGAACATGCGCGTGCGCGAGCTTCGTGCGATTGCCGCGATTCCCAATGGGCGCACGGTGATGTTCCGCGGCCTGCGCGACATCACCCAGGAAGTCGGCTGGAACGCCCAGCCCGCCGCCGGTGGGAACGCAACGCCGGGGGAGCTGATCATCCTGGTGAAGCCGACGGT
>DASRRM010000523.1:0-27485 GCA_035695715.1 Tepidisphaeraceae bacterium | reverse complement strand
GTACCGACCAACGCGACGGAGTACCATCGCTCACGGGCGAGCCGCCCGTGCCACGTTCAGTTTTCGTAGGGCGTACTCGCCCACCATTCCCGCACCTCGCGAGAAACGTCTTGGGCGAGTACGCCGGACGATCGCGCCGAGTCAATCTCCCTTTCGCGCGCTTCCAAAAAATCTCCCGTCTTTGTCGAACTCCGCAGGGTTCGCCCACCCGAAAAAGTCGTTGAAGTCGTTCTGCTGCGTCGTTCGTATGTCATGGTTTTGGAAGGCCGCCAGGCGCTTATGGAATGTATCCAAGCCGTGGATTCGGGATGCTTCCGTAGCCGCGTCAAGAAACCCCGACAGCGCGCGCCGAACGAGATCATCGGCCTCCTCGCTGTACATTCCAGATTTGTCAGGCAAAACATAGCCCGGCACTGGCGCTATAAATCCACTCCAAACAGCGGCGTCCATCGCCTCGCGGACTTCGCTGTCGAATAGCTCTTCGTATTGTTCGCCGATCGCCTCAAGGCGACGCAGGAGTTCGAGTAGCACGCGGTCCATTTGAACCTCCGGGTTGAAGCAGCGGTCCATCGTTATCCTGAGATACTCCTCAGCACGGCCGCCGGCTGCAACCAAGGCAAATGCGATATCGCCACAGATGAACGACCGATGAACACAGATAAAACTTCAAACGCGGCAGCATTATCTGTGTCCATCGGTCTTTCATCTGTGGCGAATTTCCGCCAGTAGCATAACCGTCCGCAGTGCGGACCCTACACACATCGCGCAAGTTCATTCAGCGCCGACGAGTTCCAATCATATTCAATATTCGACGCTTTCCCTTCCTTCGCGTATGGTCTGCCACTGCGATGCTGTTGACGCTAACCACCACACATTCCCCTGCCACCGACCTGGGCTTTCTCCTGCACAAAAACCCGGCCCGCCCGCAGTCGTTCAAGCTTTCCGTCGGCCAGGCGCACGTGTTCTATCCCGAAGCGGACGAAAACCGCTGCACGGCAGCGTTGCTGCTGGATGTTGATCCGGTGGGGCTGGTGCGCAATCGCCATGGACCGGCCGGCGAAGGGTTTTCGCTGGAGCAGTATGTGAACGATCGACCGTATGCCGCCAGTTCGTTTCTGGCGGTGGCGATTGCGCAGGTCTTTTCTTCGGCCCTTGCCGGAACAAGCAAGGATCGGCCGGCGTTAACAACAACGCCCATTCCGCTGGTGGCTCGTCTGAGCGTTGTTCCCTGCCGCGGCGGAGAGACGCTATTGCGCAAGCTGTTCGAGCCGTTGGGGTATTCAGTCACGGCGACGCATCATCCACTGGACGAGCGATTTGCGGAATGGGGCGAAGGGCCGTACTTCACGGTCGCGTTGTCGCAGACGATCACGTTGCACGATCTGCTCACGCACCTGTACGTGCTGATCCCGGTGCTCGATAACGACAAGCATTACTGGATCGGCGATGACGAGGTGCAAAAGCTCTTGCGGCATGGCGATCCATGGCTCGCATCACATCCCGAAAAGGAACAGATCGTTTTTCGCTACCGGAAGCATTTCAAGCATCTGGCAAACGATGCACTCGCGCGCCTGATCGAGACTGATACGGATGATGCCGAGGCGGCGGAGGAACAACATCGCGGCGAAGAGGAATTGGTCGAGCAGAAAATCAGCCTCAATGAGCACCGCCTCGCCACGGTCCTATCGGCGTTGCGGGCGGCCGATGCCAAGCGCGTGCTCGACCTCGGATGCAGCAACGGCAATCTCCTTCGCCGTTTGCTCGACGACAAGCACTTTGAGCAAATCGTCGGGCTTGACGTCTCGCATCGGGCATTGGAAATCGCCGCCGAACGGCTGCATTTGGATCGTCTGCCCGAGCGGCAACGCCAGCGCATTCAATTGCTGCACGGCTCATTGATCTACCGCGATCAGCGCCTTTCCGGTTTCGACGCGGCGGCGGTGGTGGAAGTCATCGAGCATCTCGACGAGCCAAGGCTGGCGGCTTTCGAGCGCGTCTTGTTCGAATTTGCCAGGCCGTCGACGGTGATCGTGACCACCCCCAACGTGGAATATAACGTGCGTTTCGAAACATTGCCGGCGGGACAATTCCGGCATAAGGATCACCGCTTCGAGTGGACGCGGAAGCAGTTCCAGGACTGGGCGGCCAACGTGGCGGCGCGATTCGGATATGAACTGCGCTTCCTGCCGGTCGGGCCGGAGGATCCGGAGGTTGGCCCGGCGACGCAGATGGCGGTATTCACACTTAGGCCTCCTGACAAAATGCGATAAATGAACGCCAAGACGCCAGGGACGCCAAGCGAAGAGCGCCAAGAGAACAGGGGATTACCGACGGTTTCATCTCCTCTTTCCGATCTTGGCGTCCGTGGCGTCTTGGCGTTCATCCCTTTTTTGTTAGGAACTCTTAAAAAACCAGCTTCATGAAACTCACGATCCCCGAACTTTCCCTCGTTGCACTCATCGGTCCCAGCGGCTGCGGGAAATCCACCTTCGCGCGCAAACATTTTAAGCCCACCGAGGTGCTTTCGTCGGATTTCTGCCGCGGACTTGTCAGCGATGATGAAAACAGCCAACACGCCACCGGCGATGCATTCGACGTGTTGCGCTATATCGCGGCCAAGCGGCTGGCGCGCGGGCTGCTCACGGTGATCGATGCGACCAACGTGCAGCCCGAATCGCGCAAGGCGCTGGTTGATTTGGCGCGCGAGCATGATGTGCTGCCGGTGGCGATTGTGCTGGATGTGCCCGAGAAGGTGTGCCACGAGCGGAATCGCGCCCGGCCGGATCGCGACTTCGGCGCGCATGTCATCCGCAACCAGATCATGCAGATGCGCCGGTCGCTTCGGCACCTCGATCGCGAAGGGTTCCGCTACGTTCATCGCCTGGGCCTGGATGACAGCCTGCGCGGAAGCGATTGCCTGATCGATGAAGTCCTGGGGATTGAACGCAAGCCGCTGTGGAATAATCGCAAGTGGGACAACGGCCCGTTCGACATCATCGGTGACGTGCATGGCTGCTTTGATGAGCTGAGCGAACTGCTGACGAACATCGGCTTCACGATCGGCGTCGCCGCCGAAGGCCCGGCAGATGAATTCGGGATCTCCGTGACGCCGCCGGCGGGGCGCAAGGCCGTTTTTGTCGGCGACCTGGTCGATCGCGGCCCGAAGGTCGTCGAGGTATTGAAGTTTGTCATGGCGATGGCAAAGCAGGGCGTCGCACTCTGCGTGCCGGGCAATCATGACGTGAAGCTGATGCGGAAATTGCAGGGCCGTAATGTGCAAATCACGCACGGCCTGGCCGAAACCCTTGAGCAGATGGAGAAGCAGCCGCCGGCTTTCGCCAAACAGGTCGAGCAATTTATTGATAAACTGGTGAGTCATTATGTGTTGAACGAAGGCCGGCTCGTCGTCGCTCATGCCGGGATGAAAGAGCAATATGTGGGGCGCGCCTCGGGCCGGGTGCGGGAATTTGCATTGTATGGCGAAACCACCGGCGAGACCGACGAATTCGGCCTGCCGATCCGATACAACTGGGCCGCCGAATATCGCGGCGGCGGCCATGTGGTGTACGGCCACACGCCGGTGCCCGATGCCGATTGGCTGAACCGCACGATGAATATCGACACCGGGTGCGTTTTCGGCGGGAAATTGACGGCGCTGCGCTGGCCGGAGAAAGAGGTGATTTCCGTCCCCGCAAGGCGCGCCTACGCCGAGCCTAAGCGGCCATTTCTCGTCGCCGATCCGGCGGCGGCAAGTCCGCTATCGGCACAGCAGCAATATGATGACGTGTTGGACCTGTCCGACGTGACCGGCAAGAGAATCGTCGCCACCCGGCTGCATCACAGCGTGACCATTCGCGAGGAAAACGCGACCGCGGCGCTGGAAGTAATGAGCCGATTCGCGGCCAATCCGAAATGGCTCATTTATTTGCCGCCCACCATGTCGCCGACGGAAACCAGCGATCGGCCCGGTTTGCTGGAACATCCGCAGCAGGCATTCGACTACTTCCGCAATCAGGGTGTCGGCAAGGTCGTCTGCCAGGAAAAACACATGGGCTCCCGGGCGGTGACGATCATCTGCGGGGATGAATGCACCGCACAACGGCGCTTTGGAATTGCCGGCGACGGCCGGGGGATCATCTTCACGCGCACCGGCCGGCGATTCTTCAACGATCGCGCCGTCGAAGAAGCGCTTCTGGGCATTCTGCACGATTCGCTCACCGCGGCCGGGTTCTGGGAGCTCTTCTCAAGCGACTGGTTCTGTCTCGATTGCGAGCTGATGCCATGGTCGGCCAAAGCGCAGGACCTCCTCAAGACGCAATACGCCGCCGTCGGATCCGCAGCGCGGGCGTCGGTATCGGCATCAGTGAATGTTCTCCAGCAGGCCGCGGCGCGATATGCCGCGATAGGATCAAACGATTTGAACGTCATTCTGGATCGGCAGCGCGAGCGGCTCACGCGCGTCAATCAATATGTCGACGCATATCGGCAATATTGCTGGCCCGTGAATTCCGTCAACGATCTCAAGCTTGCTCCGTTCCACCTTCTCGCCAGCGAGGGAGCCGTCCACGTTGACAAGGATCATCTCTGGCATATGCAGACGCTGGGCCGCCTGGCGGATGCCATTCCCGGCACGCCGCTATTGGCAACGACGCATCGAGTCGTCGACGTGACCGATGTTGCAGACATTGACGGCGGAATCGCATGGTGGGAAACGCTGACCGGCAGTGGCGGCGAAGGAATGGTCGTTAAGCCGCTGGAGTTCGTCGTGCGTGCGAAAAAAGGCCTGGTTCAGCCGGCGGTAAAATGCCGGGGACCGGAATATCTGCGAATCATCTACGGCCCGGAGTATGATGCTCCGGAAAACCTGCAGCGCTTGCGCAGCCGCGGCCTGGCCGCCAAGCGGTCGTTGGCATTGCGGGAATTTGCGCTGGGCATCGAAGGGCTGGAACGATTTGTCCGCCGCGAGCCATTGCGGCGGGTTCACGAATGCGTGTTTGGCGTGCTGGCGCTGGAGAGCGAGCCGGTGGATCCGCGGCTTTAACGCATCCGCCGGATGAAAATGTCTGGTCCGGCGTAGAAAGAGCCGCGCACGCAGGGTACTCCCGTAGTAAGCGGTTTCGGGGAGGCCCGCTTACTCCGGGAGTACCCTGCGTGCGCGGCTCTTCAGGTGATTTCCCCGCGCTTAAAAAGGATGGGTCGGAAATTTTTATCCCCCGCCGTAGCGGGGGTTATGGATCAAAAATGTAAACTTTTTGCGCTATAGTAGAGGAAGCAACCATTGAAGGATGCTGTTTACAATGGCGCATGGTGCGAACATTCATCATGCCGAGAACCATGGGTCGGATTTTTTTATTCCTGATGACGCCGGAACTTACGTGTCAAAAATACGACGTTTTTGACTATAGAGTGGGGGAAGAAGTTTCCCAGGGTAGCGACGGGAAACGGACGAATTGATTGCGTTTGCAATATCCGGTGGCTTATGAAGGATATCACGTCAGTGTTGCAGCAGGTCGGTTTTTGACGAAAAAATGGATGTTGCGCAACATGGCGTTGCGCAGAATGTTGCGCAATGGTGCGCGGAACACATTGCATTTCGACGGCTTTGTGGAGTTAGTCAAACCGCGTTGGGATCTGTCTTCATGAGAACCCTGGCAATCGATCTTGGAACGCGGCGCGTTGGGCTGGCGATGAGCGACGAAGGAGCCCGCTTTGCCACGCCGTGGGCCGTGCTGACGGTGGGTTCGCCGCACCAGGCGCGGGATGAAGTGTTGGCGATCATCCTCAAGGAAGGCGTCGAGCGACTGCTCGTCGGCGTTCCCATCAATATGGACGAAAGCATCGGCCCGGCCGCCCGAACGGCCATCGGCTGGGCGCGCGAACTGGCTGCCCTAGCACAACTGCCGCTGGTGCTGATTGACGAGCGGCTCAGCAGCTTCGAGGCCGATGAAATGCTGAGCGAGCGAAAGCGGGGGGGTGAGAAAATGACCCGCAAAGACCGCAAGGAACGATTAGACGCCATTGCCGCCGCCGGATTCCTGCAGGGGTTTCTCGATGGGAGGCTTCCGGCACTGGAGTTGCCGTAGGATAATTTCAGTTTGGCAGTATCTGTACAACACCTGTCGGTTGGGCTTGGCGTTAGAAGGCAGAGCTCGCGATGGCGCGATGCCGCGAAGGAAGACGCGAAGAATATCTCGAATACCGGCTTCGGGGCTCAGTTGTTCGGAAATGCGAAGAGAGTCCGCAACTTGTATGTTTTCTTCGCGGTTGTCTTCGCTGCTTCGCGCCTTCGCGAGCTCCCCGCATTCCAACGCCTGCTGCTTCGCCCGGTAATGAATGGTGGTATCTGCCCGCAGGGACGTGTGCGCAATCGCTTGTTGGAGAAGGTTATGCTTCGAATCGGTCTGATTGTTGTATTCCTCGCCTTGCTCGGCATGGTGGTGCTGGGCATTGGCATGGGAATGGGGTTTGTGCAGTTCGATTCACATGGGTTGTCGCTGGTTCACAAGGATGCCGCCGACAAGCCCGCCGATGGTCAGCAGGTGGTGTCGGCGGATGATCTGCTCAAGCAAAAAGGCGTGACGTACACCGAGCCAGCGCCAGCGGTTGAAGCGCCCAAGCCCGCCGCCCCGCAGATTGCGAAGGCATCCACACCCGCCGTTCCAACACCGGCCAAGCCGGCGCCGGCCGTTGCCGTCAAACCGGTAGCGCCAGCCCCGGCCAAGGCGCCGGCGACACAGACTCCGGCCCAGCCGGTTGTCGCCAGCTTGCATCAGCCGGCCAATGCCTCGGCCGGCGTGATCCGCATCGCGGCGGGAAGCAAAACGCCGTTGACCGATCCTGACGGCCACGTCTGGGAAGCGTCCAATGGTTTTGACAGCGGCGAGATCAAGGCGGCCGAAAAGCCGCCCGTGCAAAACAGCCGCTTCCCCGCCCTTTACGCCGGCGAATGGTGGAATGCAAAAACCTGGCATCACGCCGTGCCCAATGGCAATTACACCGTGATGCTGCACTTTGCCGAGATGTGCAATGCGATTACCGGGCCCGGCGTGCGGCAGTTCAATATGGACGTGCAGGGCCAGCCGCTGCATCACATCGATGTCCTGAAGGAAGCAGACGGCTATTCCAAGGAATTGATTCGCACCGTGAATGTCGCCGTCACCGACGGCAATCTCACGATTCACTTCACCAAGGTCGGAGAGCACTTTCCGATCATCTGCGGCATTGAAGTCGTTCCTGCCGGGCCGGGCGGGCAGAACATTGTGGCTCATGTCGATGAGCATCCACTGTTTGCCCTTCGCATCGACGCCGGAAGCCCTAATGCGGTTCACGATCCGCACGGCAATACGTGGGAAGCGGATTCCGGCTTCGATGGCGGCGAAGTCGTCGATCGCGGCCCGGTGGCCATCGCCAACACCGATTTCCCCGACCTCTACCGCACCGAACGCTTTAACATGACCGGCTGGCACAAGGCTGTGCCCAATGGCAACTACACCGTGAATCTTTATTTCGCCGAAACCTGGCACGGCATTGGCGATACCCCCGATACCCACCCGCGCATTTTCGACCTCAAAGTGCAGGGAATCGAATTAAAGGGCATCAACGTTTTCAAAGAGACCGGCGGCCTTCGCCGGGCGCTGGTCAAGACATTTCATGTCACCGTGAAGGATGGTAATCTGGCGATCGGCTTTACCCGGACCAAGGACGATGCGCCGGAGATCAATGGGATTGAAGTGATTGCCGACCGGCCCACGGTTCGCATTGACGCCGGCAGCCCGACAGCCGTTCGCGACCCGCGCGGCAACACGTGGGAAGCCGAGTCGGGATTTGATGGAGGCCAGACCGTGGATCGCGGCCCGGTCGCCGTCGCCAACACCGATTTCCCCGATATTTATCGCACCGAGCGTTGGGCCATGACCGGCTGGAGCCGCCACGTTCCCAATGGCAAATATGCCATCAATCTGCACTTTGCCGAGACATCAGAACATATCAACGATGGCCATCCCCGGATATTCAGCGTCATTGTGCAAGGCAACGAACTTCGCGACCTGAATGTCGCCAAGGAAGCCGGCGGCAACAACAAGGCATTGGTGAAAAGTTTCCATGTCACTGTGGCCGATGGACGATTGTCGATCCTCTTCCAACACGGCAAAACCGATGACGGGCCGGAAATCAATGGAATTGAAATCGTTCCCGAGTGAATCGACGCGGCGCCTACGATTCCACGGCGTTTTTCAGGTTGGTGGGACGGGCAATCGTCATCCTGATACACACACACGCCGCCTGATCTTGTTCGGTTGAAAAAGGCCACCGTGGTGATCCTACTGAGACTATCCGATGGAAGGTGTATGGCGTTGCGCAGCGGTGCGCACGCGCAGCGATTGAATTCTCTGAAGTATGCACATCTTCTGCAAGGAAGTGCGGGCCGTAGGGGCGCCCGCAGTCGTCTAAGCGACCAGCGAGTCTTGTCGGCCTTGTGCATGGTTCAGAGAATTCAATCGCGCGGCAACGGACGTGACTTGGAGGCTTGATATGCACAAGCACTCGCGAGGCGTTGGCGGCGGCGTGCCCGAACACTCGCAGCGCTCGCCGAACGATGCACAATAATGCACGGCGATGCGGCATAATGCGTCGGCGCGGGCGGGATTCTCTGAACCGTGCACAAGGCCGACCAGACTTGCTTGTCGCTTAGACGACTGCGGCGCCCCTGCGGCCCGCACTTCCTTGCAGAAGATGTGCACACTTCAGAGAATCCCGCCCGCGCTCTGCGTAGGATAGTCACAACGGGGTCGGCGCACGAGCCAGTGCGCCTGTGGTACTCCGAAGATTCTGGCCCGCCTTCGCGTCCCGGCAGGATTCTTCGGAGTACCTCAGCTCAGGATGACGGTCGTCCAGACACGCCACCAACCGTAAGAATTCTATAGGTGAAAAAATAAAGAAAGGTTTTGTGAACGAAGGCGCGCAAGGGTAAAACCACACCTCCGTGCCTCCGTGGTTACTTTTTTCTTTTGCTCGCGGGCACCGGCCGCGATGAGGAACTTCCCAATGGCTTTTGCATCCCGATTTTTTCGTGCCGAAAATCTCGCCGCGATCATGATCTTCGCCTGCCTTTCGATGCTCACCGGCTGCTCCTCATTCGATCATGACTGGGACGCAGCCGCCTCGGCAAAGCCGGTCGGCCCTACTGACATGACCGGCCGCTGGGAAGGCACCTGGGCCAGCGACACCGACGGCCACACCGGCGGCCTGCGCTGCCTGATCACGCAGACCGGCACACGCACCTACCATGCCCGCTACGCCGCCACGTATGGCGGCATGTTTCACTTTAACTATGAGATGGATCTGGAAGCCGATCCGAAATTCGACTGGGTCACCTTCACCGGCTCAGCCGACTTGGGCGCGCTGGCCGGCGGCGAATATCACTACGAGGGCCGTGCCGATTCCGAAAAGTTTTACGCCCGCTACACGTCTGATGCCGACCGCGGCCAATTCAACATGACCCGCCCGGAGGAAGGCGGGAAGTGAGGCGTTGACTTGGGCTGCCCGAAAATAACGCGGGCAGTGTTCTTGACCGTGTCGCACATCTGTCCACTCGACGCCGGTTCTGAGGTACTCCGAAGAGCCGGGTTTTACCGGAAACGACCCGGCTCTTCGGAGTACCTCAGAACCGGCGTTCAATCGACAGACTTGGGAATCGAGCGAAAGAACCGTGCAGCTTGTTTTTGGGCAGACCCTTCGTGAATTGATATCTTCCAAACCCAATTCCGGTTCGCACCCTTTCGTCATTCGCCGTTCGTCATTCCTCATTTACCAACCCTTCTCTTGCGGCTCCGAATTCGTATGCTTCGGCCAAAGCTGTATTTTTGGCAGGAAGGAATTACCAATGGAAATCGGAAAAGACACGGTCGTGGCGATCGATTACACGCTCACGGACACCAATGGAGCGGTGATCGATACTTCCAATGGCCACGAGCCGCTGACTTATCTTCATGGTGCCGGGAGTATTACACCAGGGCTGGAAAAAGCGCTTGAGGGCAAATCCGCCGGCGAGAGCCTGACCGTGTCCATTGGGCCCGAGAAAGGTTATGGGCTGCGTAATGATGCGATGGTGCAGTCGGTTTCGCGCAACGCGTTTGGCGATGCGAAAGTTGAGCCCGGGATGCAGTTTCGCGCCGAAGGACAGAATGCAGGCTCGCGCGTGATTACCGTGGTGTCGGTCGAGGGGGATGATGTCCGCATCGACGCCAATCATCCGCTGGCGGGGCAGACGCTGAACTTCGATGTGAAAATTATATCGGTTCGAGCCGCCACCGCGCAGGAAATCAGCCATCGTCACGTACATGGTCCCGGCGGACATCATCATTAGGGTCTGTCGGAAAATAAACTGTATCGTTTTTCTTGATTAACTTTGATCGAGATTCACATGAAAATTGGCATCTCTTTGCGTTGGTCGTTGGTTGGGCTGTTGGTCATTGCGTGGGTCGCGGTTTTATCCAATCAGGTGCGCGCTGATGATCCATTCGCCGGCACTTTCAGCACGCCTGAGGGCGCGAAATCGGCCGTAAAGGTGCATCTGAGCGCCGCCGAAACGCCAGGCGCCTATACCGGCACCATCGAAAAGGGCGGCAATTCGTATGCGCTGGTGGCGCATCAGGACCCCGCTGACCGGGGAAAACTGGCCGGTACATTTTCCGCCGACGGCAGCCAGTTTCCGGTGGAAATTTTTGTTGCCGACCACAAGCTGACGCTGACCAGCGGCGACGCCAAATTCCAACTGATTCCGGTTGCCGATCCTCCTGCCGCCAACGCAGCGCAGGCTGTGGTGCTGGTGCCGCAGAAGGTGGTGGACCAGGACATGAAAATCGACGCCATCTCGATGCTGGTTCCTGAAGGATGGAAAATGCAGGGGCAGATTTCCTGGATCCCCGGCGGGGCGGGGCTGGCGGTTTCGTTTATCGCCGTGACCGATCCAAAAACCCAGGCAACCGCCGAGTTCTATCCGCAGATCGGATACACCGACGGGATTCGCGAATCGCAGATTCAAGCCGACATGGCGCAGACCGGCGGGCGGTTTCGCGGGCTGTATGAACGGCAACTGGCTGAGGGAAACCTCGACCAGAACGGCGCTGAAATCCGCCACATTCCCGCGACCCCGCTCGACTACGTCAAGCAGTTCGTCCTTCCGCGGCTTCGCCCCGATATGAAAGGCGTGGACGTGACGGTGGTGGAGAATAAGGACCTGCCGGAATATGCGGCCAAGATCGCCGGCCGTGCCCCCAATGCCAAAGCTGTCTCGTCCCGCATCCGGCTGAATTATGTTCAGCAGGACCGCAAAATGGAGGAGATTTTCGTCTGCTCCTTGATAAGCCGCCGCATCGGCGTGGGCCAAAACGCCTGGTCGATCTGGTCGGCCGAAACGGATTCTTATCGCGGCGCGGTGGGGACGCTGGACGCGGAGATGCCCATCTTTCTGGCGGTTCACGATTCCATTTCGATCGAACTGCCCTGGTTCAATATCTACTCGCAGATTGGCGAAAAGCTGGTGAACGAGCAGAAGGAAAAGTTGCAGGCGATGATCCGCAACACTGCCGCCCGAATGGATGCGATGCATGAATATGCCCGCCAGGCGCAGACGGAAGTATCTGACCGTATTCGCAATAATTTCCAGCAACAACAGGCAACCAAGGCTGCCGCCCACGACACGTTCATGGACTATGTAAACGATCTGCAAAAAGTGCAAAACCCCTCGACGGGCCAGGCAATGAAGGTGCCCGCCGGTTACAAGCATGCCTATGAAGGAACAAACGGTAGCGTGATTGTGACCAATGACCCAACCGCGCCGCCGGCCACGCCGAACAATAGCTGGACAGAGTTGCAGTCCGCGAAGTGAATGTGATTGGATGTATGGATTTTTCGATGGGCTCCCGAGCTCGTTGTCCCGAAACGCCGGTTCTGACACACCCGCCGCTTAAGAATGTCCGGTCCAAGGCAAGGGCGTAATCCGGCGATGAATGAGCCGCGCACGGAGGGTATTCCCGGAGTAAGCGGTTTCGCCCGACCCGCTTATTTCGGGAGTACCCTCCGTGCGCGGCTCGTTGCGCCCGGCGCACCAAACGGACAACTTCATTCATGCTCCAAAAAGCCACCGATGAATAATGCCGTATTTCACATGTAGCGCAATCGTCAGCATCAACAATAATGCTCCGGCGATATCCTTTCGGCCGAATCGGTCGGCCTTGCCGTGTGATCGCACGAAAGACAGAATCGCTCCGGTCGGGCACCCGTATTTGCAGTACGCCATCGGCACAAACGCCGCCGCGATCAGGCTGCCGACGGCGATCGCGATGGTGGCGATGCCGCCGATGCGGTGCAGGATCGAGTAGGCGTCGAACGGCTCGATGGCCGCGAGGTTGACCGGCCAGTCGATCATCACCACGAAGATGGCGAATGCGATCAGCAGCAGGGCGATCCAGCGCAGGCCGCGATCGACGCCGGGGGGAAGTCGTAGTCGCACGCGAACCAGTCGGCCCATCCATTCCTGTGCTGCCCCGTGCGGACAAACGTGCGAGCAATAAACGGCCCGGCGGGTTGTCCAGGGCAGCAGCAGGGCCGCCGTCACCAGCAACACCAGGCCCGATGCGATCCGCCATGGCACGCTTGATTCGGCCCAGCCGCCCAGTAAGGAAACTGCGATCAGCCGGCCATTCCACAGTCCCAAATATCCGATGAGCACCACTTGAAACGCCCGCCGCACCCAGGTTCGCCGGCGCAGATGCGTGAAGGTGAACAGCAGCGCAACGGCCAGGACGGCGAGGACACCGAAGTCGGCCCACCCAAGACGAAAATGCGGCTCGCGCGCCGCCAGTTGCGTTGAATGCTGGAAGCGATGCTGAATTCCATTGGCGATCGCGAGGCTGGTGAGCGAAGCGCCGGAAACGCCTTCGATGCCCGCGGTTTTGGGGTCTGTCCCGGCGACCTGGTCCCAGGTTTTGCCGTTCCACAGCTTCATGAAATAGTCGTCGTGGGCCACATCCTCCACATGCTCGGCGGTGTCGCTGCTGCTGCGAATGCTGATGCCAACCACGCGCATATCGGGACCGAGAACGATCAGCGTATCGGTCGGCCCAACGTATCCGGTGATGCCATTGGAAATGGGCGCGGTTCGCAGGACGTAGCCGATGTCCCGGCCGCTGGCGTCGCGCACGAAAAGGCCGAGCCGATCGGACTCGTCGATCTTCAAGCTCGCCGCCTGGGGCAGAAATGGCTGCACTTCGCCGGCACGGATCGGCGCATCGGCGTCAATGCGAATCTGCACGTGATGCCGATGAATGATCCAGACGATCGCGGCAACAATGGTCAAACGATAAAGCCCAAGAAGAATCGCGCGAGCGGTGGGCCACGCTTTTGCGCGCGGAGCGAGGTTGGGCGCAAGCACGGGAAGGGGATGCCGCTGTTTGGAGGGAATGCCCATGGGAAGGAAATCAGAGAATTTTCTTATCCGCGTGCATCCGTGAAATCCGTGGTCAAACTCTTTAGAACTACTAACAAAATGCTATAAATGAACGCCAAGACGCCAGGGACGCCAAGTGAAGAGCGCCAAGAGAACACGGAATTACAGATGATTTCATCTCCTCTTTCCGATCTTGGCGTCTTGGCGTTCATCCCATTTTGTTAGGAACTCTCAGGCGAAAATCCACAAGGCTCGCGAAGTTCTTAACAGACGCCTCCGATAACCAGCTATTGTCAAAATGCTCATTTCACCGGCAGCACCTGCACCGCGTTCACCGACACGATTCCGTTTGCGCCCTTGGCGCTCACGACAACAGCACCGGCAGTCCCAGCGCCGAATTTGAATTTGCCGAGCGAAACGAATCCATTTCCCAGCGGCGGGGCGGCGCGCTCGTCCACGGCGACAGTCTTTTCGCCGTCTTTGCTGATGACGGTGGCCGACACGTTGGTGGCGCGGTTGGGATGCGGCGCGACGGCGAAACGTACTTCATATTCGCCGCTGGCGGGCACGGTGAATTCAAAGCGAGCCGATTTCTCGGCGGGGCCGTCGCTGGCGTAAAGATAATTCTTGCCGATGAAGCCTCTCAGGCCGGTGCCCGGCTTCCATTCGCCGGTGAGCTTGACCTGATCGGTGTCGACGATCAGACCAATCAGGGTCTTGGGATCGACGCCGGTGAATGTCGTCGTTTCACCACCGCCGGGCAGTCGGCGGGCGGCGCGGTGCGAGGCGATGTCCGGAAGCGGCGCGTTGGGGTCGATCGCGTCCTTTAAAGTGGCCCGGCGGGCCTGGCCGGGGAGATTCATCAACTGCTTCAACTCGTCCAGATGCGAATAATAAACATCACGCGGCAGACACTGATCCTTGGCGCAAATGGAGGCGGCTTTGCCAACCACTTCCCCCTCCATGCCGCACGTGCGCATCACACGCACCGTTCCCAACGCCCCGTGATCGACGCTGATGTCGCGCCCGGCCATGAAAAGATTGGTGATATTCCGCGAATAAAAGCAGCGATATGGAATCGGATATCCGTTTTTCTTATCCACGCGCGAATCGAACACCGCCTTGGAGATGAATGGATCATCCGGAAATTTTTTGGCGTATTGTTCCTTGGGCTCATGCAGGTCGATCGACCACGTTGAGGGAACGCAGCCGTCGTCAAACTCCTTCTTATTGATGATGTCGTCGCGGGTAAGAACAAGGTCGCCGCGAAGCAGCCGCGATTCGCGGTTTCCGCCGATGTAGGCGATCCATTCCAGTTTCGCGTTGGCGTGTTTGGCCTTGCCATCCCCATTTTTCATGGCGTTGAATGCGCCGCAAATCGCGCGGAAATTCCAGTCGCGGATGTATTCGAGGTCTTTGATCGGGTCGCGATTAAACCCGCCTTCCCAAAACCACTCGGCTTTCCCGCGGTTGGGATAGGGAAAATCCGCCATCTTCAAAGGCAGCGCCCAGGGAACCTGCGGAAATGGCTGCGGCGATTTTTCGTCATCCCAGCGCCACATGTTGCTCATTCCCATGTGTCCCTTTTCCAGCTCGTCAAAATCGGCGCCGGCCAATGCGCCGATCGTTCCATGTCCGGTAGTGTCGGCGAACAGTTTCCCGGTAAAACGCGTTTCGGCGCTGGTGCGCATGTCATGACTGATGACGGCGGCGATTTTCCCGTCCTTCATCTCCACCGCGAATGCCTGGTTGTTCAAATACAACTCAATGTTGGGCTCCTCGCGGACGATGGCTTCCTTCTTTTCGTCGCCGAACTCTTTTGCGGTGCCGGGCGAATCCTTGGCGCTGTCGGCAAATTCCTCGACGATTTCGCCGAGCTTCGGATATTTGCCCATGGTCGTTCCGCCCTGCGACCAGACGCGCACTTCCGAGCTGCCGTTGCCTCCCAGCACCGGCCGATCCTGAATCAGCGCCACCTTGCATCCCATCCGCGCGCCAGAGATGGCGGCGCCCATTCCCGCATATCCGCCGCCGATCACCACCAGATCAAACGGTCCCGCCTCGACCGGTTTATCCGGCAGACCCAGCGTCTTGTTGCGCCATGCCGCCAGCGCCTTGGGCTCATTGGGCGGCACAAACGCCGGGTCCTTGCTGAAGCAGATTGCATCGCATCGGCCTTCGAAACCAGTCAGATCGTGCAGCGCCAGCGTCTCATTCGTCTTGTCGATTTGAACTTCACCACCCGCCTGCCAATGCCAGTCGGCCCCTTCGGTTCCAAAGGTGGTTGCCAGCGGCTTGCCGTCGACCAGCAACTGAAATCGGCCCGGCGTTCCCGGCGCTTTCCACTGCGCCACCCAATCCTTGGTGCGCACGAAAACCGTGTAAACGCCGGTCGATGGAAAAGTGACCGTCGAGGTGGCGTCTTTCACCGGCACGCCAAGGCCATGGGCCATGAGGTAAGGCGAGCCCATGATGTTGACGAACTGCGTATCGAGCACCCACCCGCCGGGATCCTTGAAGCTTTCGGCTTCAATCAGGACCGGCCCATTGGTGGGACTTGGCGCCGGCGGATTTTCCGCGGCAAAGCCGCCGGAAGTCAGACAAAGCATCGCCGCCCAGAGGATCGCACGGTGATTTTTCATGGCTTGCTCCGTGATTAAGTTATCCGCCGGGCGGCGGGGTGTTGTTCGTGGGTATAGTTCCACAACGCCGTCGTCGAAGAAAAACGCAGTAAGCTCGCGAAGGCGCGAAGCAGCGAAGGCAAACGCGAAGAGAATAGAAGCATAATGAATCTGTGCGCACCTCAGAACCAACTGAAATATGCGAATCAAATTCTCCAGCGTTTTCTTCGCGTCTTCCTTCGCAACTTCGCGCCTTCGCGAGCTCTGCCTTTTCGACCGGATGTCAAGCGCGATAGCGTTGGACGATATCAGCCACATCCTTTGCAATCTGCTGCATCATCAATTCGACGCTGGCATATTTCCGCTGTTCGCGAAGCCAGTCGAGCAGTTGCACGGTGATTTCCCGGCCATACAGATCGCCGGAAAATCCGACGAGGTGCGCCTCGACCTGCCTCTGATTTTCGCCGAAGGTCGGCATGGTTCCGATGCTGACGGCGGCCGGGTAGGTTGTGCCGTCGATCGTTGTCCGGCCGGCATAAACGGCATCATCAGGAACAAGCTGCTGATCGCACTGCAGGTTTGCCGTCGGCACGCCGATCTCGCGGCCGCGCTGGTGGCCTTTGATCACTTCGCCGCGAAGTGCATAGGGCCGACCCAGGCAAATAGCCGCGTCGCGCACGCGGCCATAGGCGATCAGCCAGCGCACCACCGTGCTGCTGACGGGAACGACGCGCATGTCCAGCAGTGGAACTTCCAGTTCCTCGGCCACGTGCAGTTTTACGTCGCTGGCGGCTGCCCATTCGCGCAGCCGGTGAATATTGCCGCCGCGTCCTTTACCAAAGTTGAATTCGCTTCCCTCGATCATGGCAAACGGCCGCACTTCATCGCGCAAAATCCGCCAGAAGTCCTCGGCGGTCAGGTTCAACACCGCCGGCTCCGGCGCCAGCTCGACCAGGTCATCCACGCCCTGTTGTGCAAGAAGTTCCCGTTTGAAGTCACGCGGCGTAAGCCGGGGCGGAACGCGCTGCGGCCGCAAAACCGTCAGCGGGTGCGGCTCAAACGTCGCCAGCGCCAGGCGTGCGCCAGGCCTTTTCGCGCGCATATCGCGCGCCAGCGCCAGCAAAGACTGATGGCCGCGATGAACGCCGTCAAAGTTTCCGATCGAGAGGATGGAGCCGGGGGCCAGTTGTCGTAGCCCGTCAAGGCCGGGGAGGATGGTCATATGGTCAGTGGGAGGAAAATGAGTAGGCAGTACGCAGTAGGCGGTAGACAGAAGGAAGAAGAATCAGCTAATCTGTGATTCGGCTACTTGCATAACTCTGAGCGCCCGAAGGCCCTCCGCTCTGCCTACTGCCTACTGCCTACTACTCTTACACATCATACTCACTTCGTGCTACAATCACCCAACAGGAGAATTCACCGATGGCAGACATGGCGAGCCGGATTGAGCAGTTCAGGAAGATGGCCAATGATGACCCGAAAAATGAACTCGGGCATTTTTCACTTGGCAAGGCACTGATGGAAAACGGGCAATTCGACGAGGCGGCGGCCAGCTTCCGCCGCTGCCTCGAGCTCAATCCCAACATCAGCAAATCGTATCAACTCCTTGGCGCGACGCTTCTGAAGCTTAACCAGAAGGAAGAGGCGATCAAGGTGCTGACCGCCGGCGCCACCCGCGCCGACGAGCGGCGCGAAATGATGCCGCGAAATGAGATGGCCAAGATGCTGAAGGACCTCGACGCCCCGGTTCCGCAGTTCTCGCAGGCTGTTTCGGAAAAGCCGGTCGCCGAGGGGGAAGTGCTGTGCCAGCGTTGCAACAAGATTGCCCGCCGAATGTCGGCCCCGCCATTCCGCAATGCGATCGGCCAGGAGATTTACCAGAAAATCTGTGCCGATTGTTTCCGCGAATGGATCGGCATGGGCACGAAGGTGATCAACGAGCTGCGCCTGCCGCTGAATGACCCGCAGGCGCAGAAGGTGTATGACCAGCACATGATGGAGTTTTTGAATTTGCGATGATGAAACCGACGATTTCCATATTCCTGGGGCTGGCGTGTTTGACGCTGGCTTGCGCGCTGGTCTGGCATGGCGGCAGACGGGGGAATACGGTCGCGGAATCATCGCCGACGGCTGATTTCTCGCCGATGCTGCCCAGGGACGATGTCACGCTGCTGGATCGGCCGGTGGGTGATTTGCAAATGGCGAATGTCTCGCTCGAAGACGCGGCGCGCGTCTTCGCCGAGTGGTCGAAGACAACGGTTTCCGTGGATTGGCCGGCCCTTGCCGAGGTAAATGTAAACCAAAACACAGCAGTCTCTCTTACGGTGACGAATGTGGTTCTGGCCGATGCCCTGGATGCGTTGCAGGTCTACGCCGGCACTCCGAAACACCCGCTGCTGGGGTATTACATTCAGGACGGAATCATTACCCTGACCTCAGCGGATGAAGCACCGCATCACACCATCACGGCGTTTTTCAACATTCGCCCGTTGGTCGAACAAACGCTTGCTTATAGCAATCAACCGATCGCATATGGGAACTCCGGCCAGTTGATCTCCCGGGAAGAAGTGGTTGAGCAAATCTACAAACTGATCACGGACCTTGTCGCGTCCGATTCATGGAAGGATGCAGGGGGTGTCATCGGAAGCATTCGCGAGATGGGCGGTGTCATGATCGTGGAGCAAACGCCGGCGAATATCCGCGAGATTCGCATCATTCTCGAAGGACTGCATCAGGCGATGATCGGACATGATTTTCCGCCGTTCACCCGGTGGACCGAAGCGACGACGAAGCCGGCCCGGCCGGCGACAGTGGGAGGCGATTCGCAAGGGCGCGAGGTTCAGCAGACCGCTTATATCAACATTCGGCCGCTGATCGTGGACCTCATCGCGCGCAACCCGGATTTTGCGCCGCCGGTTGGAATAAACGGCCGGGCCGTGGACCCCGAAGCGGCTTTCAAGCTCGAGCGGTTCATCGAGGATACCGTCAGTAAAGATTCATGGCAGGGAAATGGCGGCCAGGGCGCGATGACTTATCTAGGCGGTGTGCTGTGCGTGACGCAATCGCCGGCAAATATCGCGGCGGTGCGAACTGCGTTGCTCGATCTTCACGCGGCGATTTTGCGGAATGAGTTTCCCGCACCTACGCAGCCGAGCGAAACGAATCGAGCGCCCTCTAAACACTCAAACTGAGCGGGTTTTGCGAAAAGACCTGCACGCTGGGGCAAGCGGCGCGCGCAATGCTTCGTCTGAAAACAAGCTCTGTCGCTACGCCGCCCCGGATTTGCCGAGCGCTCCGCAAATCCGGGCCGGCGCGGCGATGCGTCGTTCTTGCTAACCACGCTGGTGCGCGCCGCTTGACCCGGCGTGGAGGGTTCTTCCACCGGGTAAATCACTCGGTTTGAGTAAACAACATTCAGATAAGGCAGCCCCGCACAATTCCGAATCCCTACGTCTCCACCAGCTTCTCCCGATACGCCTCGATCATCTTCTTCAACCCCTCTTTTCGCCCCACAGCCGGCTGCCAGCCCAGCACTTTTTTCGCCCGGCTGATATCCGGGCAACGCACCTTCGGATCGTCCGGCGGCATCGGCTGAAATGTGATCTCGCTACGGCTCTCTGGTATCAACGACAAAATATCCCGCGCGATTTGCAGGATGGTCAGCTCATCGGGATTTCCCAGATTGATCGGCTCGTTGAAATCGCTCTCCATCGTCAGGTTAATCCCCCGAACCAGATCCGACACATAGCACAAACTCCGCGTTTGCTTGCCGTCGCCGAAGACCGTCAGCGGCTCACTGTTCAGCGCCTGGCGGATGAAGCTGATGACCACCCGGCCATCGTATGGGTCCATCCGCGGGCCGTAGGTGTTGAAAATGCGGATGATGCGCGTGTCGGCGTTGCGCTCGCGGTGATACGCCATCGTGCAGGCTTCGCTGAAGCGCTTGGCTTCATCGTACATGCTGCGGTGGCCGATCGGATTGACATTGCCCCAGTAATCTTCGCGCTGCGGATTGACGGCGGGGTCGCCGTAGCATTCGCTGGTGGATGCCATCAGAAATCGGCAATTCTTTTCCAGCGACAACTCGAGCAGATTCCACGTTCCCTGGCTGTTCACCTTCAGCGTGGCAACCTGATGCTTCACGTACCCAATCGGCGAGGCGGGCGAAGCCATGTGATAGATGCGGTCGAGCGGGCCGTCGATTTTGGTTGGCTCGATGACATCATGCTCAATGAATTCGTAATTCCTGGCGCCGCGAAGGTGCTCAATATTTTCCGGCCTGCCGGTGATGAAGTTGTCGACGCCGACGACGCAATGGCCCTGTGCGAGCAAAAGATCGGTCAGATGCGAGCCGAGGAAGCCCGCTGCTCCGGAAATGAGAAT
The DNA here is from genome assembly GCA_035695715.1 of Tepidisphaeraceae bacterium. Classification (GTDB taxonomy): domain Bacteria; phylum Planctomycetota; class Phycisphaerae; order Tepidisphaerales; family Tepidisphaeraceae; genus RYN-428. The sequence goes on along the minus strand of DASRRM010000523.1, from coordinate 7,034 downwards.
TCGCATTGGCTGGGTCATTTTCAGTTTGTCAGTGGTCAGTGGTTGAGCGGCCTGCAAAGCATAGGCCGTCTGTGGTTTATCGGCAGAATTGCGCCGAAGGGTAATATTGCCCCGCTCGATGTCGGGATTTCCAGCAAAAGAAAGCACGCCGCGGCAAATGTCATTCACACTCAGCACCCGAACTGACCACTGGCAACTGACCACTGACATTTGACCACTGACAACTGACGAATGAGCAAATTCTTAGTCCGAAAATCGAAACCGAATGATCGCCAAAATCGCCTTGATCCCATCCTTCCAGGTGATTTTCTTCCCCTCGTCGTAGCTGCGTCCGTAATAGGCCACGCCCACCTCGAAGATGCGCAGCACTGGCCGCTGCTTGGCGACCTTGGCGGTGATTTCCGGCTCGAAGCCGAAGCGGTTGCATTTGATCGCGATTTTTTCCAGGACGCCGCGCTTAAAAACTTTGTAGCACACCTCCATATCGGTGAGGTTGAGGTTGGTGCACATGTTGCTGAGCAGGGTCAGGATTTTATTGGCGATGCTGTGCCAGAAGTAATGCACGCGGTGCGGCTCGCCGCCGGCAAATCGGCTACCGAACACCACGTCGGCCTTGTTCTCGATAATGGGCAGGATCAGCTTGGGATAATCGTCAGGGTCATATTCCAGGTCGGCATCCTGGATCAGCACGATGTCGCCGGTGGCGAGCTTGAATCCGTCGCGAAGGGCGGCGCCTTTTCCTTCATTGACCGGCTTGTGTCGAACGATGATCTCCTCGCCGGGAAAGAGCGTTGGTAATTCATCGAGCTTAGCGGCGGTTTTGTCCTTCGAGCAATCGTTGACGCAAATGATCTGGCGGACAACATTGGGAAGCAGCGGGGCGTTGACGACTCGCCGCACCAATTCCTGGACGGTGTGTTCCTCGTTATAAACGGGGATGACGATGGAAAGCTTGATGGGCGCGGCCGAAGCTCCCTGGCTGATGTCAGGCTGATCCATCGTGCGCCTCGCGCCTAAAGTTCCCGGTGCATCCGCCCGCGCGGGCGAAGTGGAGGGGAATGTTAGCGATTGGCCTGCTTTTGGGAAGCACGGTTTGGAAATCAGGGTTCAGAATCGAACGGAAGCATTTTCCTTTGTGAACTCTACGTCGCTCACGCCGCCGAGGGGTCAGTCTGGGCGGCCTGCTTCAGCGAGTGCGAGCTGAAAAAGCTATGCACGATCATGAAAAAGACCCCCACGCACAACAGCGAATCGGCAACATTAAAAATATACGGAAACAAGTGCGGCCACCGCGGCAGGGCGTGGATCATGTCCCTCACATATTCAAATTTGATCCGGTCGTACAGGTTCCCAACCACACCCGCCAGCAGCATTCCCAAAATGAACTGGTAAAAGCGCTGTTTGTCGCTGACGGCAAAGAGGTAAAAGATAAAGAAGATGGCCGCGATCGACACGCCGATGAATAGCATCCGCTTTCCCTGCCCCACGCCAAACACCGCCCCGCGGTTGGCGATCACTTCAAAATGCACGTAGCCGGGCACGAAGCGATACGTCTGGCTATTGATGGCGGTGACGGAAGTGCGGTCGGCGTTCCAGACGACGCCGTCGCTAAGGCGTTCGAACGCGGCAACTTTGGACCATTGATCCAGCGCGATCCCGGCCAAAGCCGTCACAAGAAACAGCATCAGCGCGGTTGGCGAACGAAGAGCGGTAAGACGAGACATGCCGGGATTGTAGAGAGAAGTGGGAGAAATGACGAATGAACGGGTGAAAATCCTAAGGACGAAATCCGCATGACGAAACAAACCCGAATGAAGAAGTCCGAATGTCGAATGGCAATTTGCCATTCCGATTTGCAGCACTTTTCACATTGGTAGCGAGGATATCATGGAGAATAATCCTTTCGCTGGAAGATTTCCTTAAAAAAGATCAGGCGAAATGCGCTCGCGAAGGCGCGATGGCGCGAAGGCAAACGCGAAGATCGGATGCCAGGCGATTACGTAAAACTTGAAAGCGTTCTTCGCGTCTGTCTTCGCGACATCGCGCCTTCGCGAGCGCATTTTGGTTGCGGCCGAAGGCCGCGCTGAGGAATACCTCCGCTCGAACAATATTTGCAGCGCTCGGATTTCGCCTCAGCGCCCATGCCGTTCCATTTTCCGCTGGTGTTCGACGGAAAAGCGGGCCCAGGGTTGATATTCGAGGCGTTCTTTGAGAATCGGGAGGTTGGTGCCTTCGCACAGGCCGTAGGTTCCGTTTTGGATTTTGGCCAGCGAGAAATTGATTTCCTTCAGCAGGTCGCGCTCTTTCTGAACCAGGCCGAGGGTAAATTCCTGCTCGTAGTTATCGGTTCCCATATCGGCCATGTGGATGGGGAGATTCGACAGGTTGCTTCCTCCGCCGATGCGAAGGGCTTCGCCTTCCATGGAGCGCATATCGCCGATCAGCTCGCGGCGTTTGGCCAGCAGCAGATCACGGAAATGTTCCAATTCACGGGAAGTAAACCCGGCCAGATTCCTGCGGCTCTTTCCGTTGGACGACTGCTGCGGCAAAGCCGCCGGCCCCGCGGGCGGCCTTGATGGCTCTGCCTGAACCTTTGCCGGGCGATCCTTGCCTTTGTGAGCGGACTTTTCGGCAAACTTTCCCGGGGCGACCGCCTTGGCCAATACTTTGGCGGCAGGCTTGGCAATAACTCGGTGCAGTGGTTTTTTCGCGGGTTTTACGGCGGCCCTGATGGGAACAGCAGGCTTCTTCGATTTGGCAGGCGCCGGTTTGGCCGATCGCGCCGGCTTGCCATGAACGGAGGGTCGTTTGACGGTTTTCTTCACCACGTGGGAACCCTCGCTCCTTTCAATTCAGCCCGCCGGGATTGACATTTCCCGGCCAAACCCCGAACCTGCCTGAAAAGCCCCGCAAGTATACCCGCAACTCCCGGCAATCGTCAAGGTTGCGGCGCTCTTGACCCGCCAACTTCGCGGTATACATTGCCTGCCCAAACCGCATGATCCGCAAGGCATTCCCTCCATGCCGATCCATCGCGGCAACCGCAAGGGACCGCTATGAAAACCAGCCTGCAATGGCTCGCCGATTATCTGCCCGGACCCCTTACGCCCGAGGCCGCCGCCGAGGCACTTACCCATGGCGGACTCCCCGTCGAGAAGTTCGAAACTCACGGCTCCGATATAGTCATCGACGTCGAGGTGACCAGCAACCGTAGCGACTGCCTTTCGCACCTCGGCGTAGCCCGGGAATTGTCAGCCCTGCTCAATCGTGAGTTTCGCGATGTTCCCGCCGGTTCTGCGCAATCACCAGCGCACGCCGGCCAGGCGATTTCCGTGCAAATTGACGCCGCTGATCTCTGCCCGCATTACACCGCCCACGTTATTCGAAATGTCAGGATCGGCCCCAGCCCCGATTGGATGCAGCGCCGTTTGGAAGCAGTCGGCGTGCGGCCGATCAATAACGTCGTCGATGTCACCAACTATGTCATGTTGGAAATGGGCCAGCCGCTGCATGCGTTCGACTTCGGCAAAATCACCGGCGGCAAGATCATCGTCCGCCGGGCAAGCAAGGGCGAAAAGCTGATCAGCATTGATGGTCGCGAGCGCGAATTGTCGGCGGATATGCTGGTGATCGCCGACGCCGTTCGGCCCGTTGCCCTGGCCGGCGTGATGGGCGGGCGCGACAGCGAAGTAAGCGACGCCACGACGACGATCCTGCTGGAATCGGCGCGCTTCGATCCGCTCTGCGTCCGCAAAACCGCGCGCACGCTTGCCATGGGAAGCGAAAGCTCCTATCGCTTCGAGCGCGGCATCGACCCGCGGCTTCCCCAGCGCGCAAGCCAGCGGGCGGCTGAGCTCATCATTCAAACGGCAGGCGGCCAACTCGCCAGCAATCTGGTGGAAGCCGGGGCGAGCGGCTATCAGCCAAAAACGCTTTCCCTGCGGCTTGCCCGCCTGAAACAGGTGCTTGGCATCGAACTTCTGCAGGCGGATGTGATCGACGCACTTCGCCGCGATCATCTTCAGCCGAAGCTGAACAACGAGCTAATCGAATGCACCATTCCCAGCTACCGGCTCGACTTGAACCTGGAGATCGATCTTGTCGAGGAGGTCGCCCGCATTGTCGGTTATGACAAGGTGCCGATCCGGGATGAAATCTCCATCCGCCTGACGCAGCCCGATCCGAGCGCCGCAGCCGTCGAAAGCATTCGCTCGACGCTGACAGCCGGCGGGTATTTCGAGTCGGTCACCTTCAGCTTCGTGAGCGATTTGTTGGCCGGCGATTTCGTTCCGGAGGAAGCGTCGCCAAAATCGCCGCTGTTGCGCGCGACGCACAACGTGCGCAAGGCCGACGCCAATCTTCGCCCCAGCATTTTGCCCGGGCTGCTGGAATCGATCCGCCATAACGAATCGGCGGGAGTATCCGAGCCGCGGCTTTTCGAGATGGGAGCGACATTTTGGAACGACGCCGCCGGCCGTCCCACCGAACGCCGCAAGCTTGCCCTTGTCGGCGCGACGAGCGTGACAATTGTGCGTGGCATCGTGGAAACGCTCTTAAGCCGGCTCGATCCCAGGCGCGCCGTTGCGATGATTCCCGCCGCCCGCTCCGGTTTTTTCCGCAGCGCCTGCGCCCGGATCGAGTGGGCGGGTCAGCCGGTTGGGTGGATTGGAAAGATCGATCGCGCCATTTCGGAAAAGATTGGCCTGCGCGAAATCCCCGCCGCCGCCGAGCTGGATTTGGAGCCGCTGCTGGCGGGGATGCAGCAGGTGCCGCAGCTAAAGCCCTTGCCGAAATTCCCGGCGGTCAAGCGCGATTTGTCGCTGGTGGTTTCCGAATCCACCCGTTACGAAAAGATCGAATCACTCATTCGCAACCAAAAGCCCAGGGACATGGAAACGCTGCAATACGTGACCACCTACCGCGGCAAGCCGCTGGAAAAAGGCCAAAAGAGCGTGACGGTCACGCTGGTTTTCCGCTCCCCCACGCAAACGTTGACGAGCGAGAACGTGGACGCCGCCATGCAGCAGGTGGTTGAAGCGGCCAAGGGCGAAGGATGGGCGCAGCGGGCCTGATACACGTGCGGCGTGATCTTGTCCGTCTTCTGGAACTGATCGGTCCGTCGGCCTAGGTGCTCCTCGGCGCGGCCCCTCGCCACAACCAAACGTGCGCTCAAGGCTACGCGGGTGGATTTTCCGTATCACGGGCGTCTCGCCCGTGTCCTCTTAAACACACACGGGCGAGACGCCGGCGAGACGCCCGTGATACGGGTTCGACGAGCGCTAGAGTTTATGGCTGAACTCGCTGCCCCATGTTGCCCCAAAATGCCCCATTTTAAAACGACTTGTTGGATGGGGCACACGAGGCATTTCACCGCCAAGCCGTCATTCGCTCGCGCAGTTCCCCGGCTGCACGCCTTTTTCCGCCGCAAAGAATCTCGCGACCGATTTCAACAATCGCGCCAATACTCTTGGGCTATTCCGGCCCACCGCGCCGCCCGATTCATTTCCCTCGCGATGCGCCAACCGGCCTTCGCATTGCGAATCCGGCAAAAAATAACTCCTCCGACCCGGCGATTGGCGAACCAGCCAATAGCTCGATCCTGACGGCTTTTTGAGTTGCAGCGGATCGCCGCCCAGCGCACGGCCCAGCAGCATGGCGGGAAGCCATATCACGTACAGCGCGATCAACATCAGCCGCAGTAGAAATTCCATGATGATCAGTCCAGCTTAAACGATGCCTTGTATGCCTCGACGTTCACCGCGTCGCCTTGCGGCTGCTCTTCCTTGATCAAAACGCAATCCTCCAGCACCAGCACATCCATGTGCGTTCCCATAAAGCAGCGATAGGCATCGGCGGGGGTGCAGACGATCGGCTCGCCACGAATGTTGAAGCTTGTGTTGATGAGAACCGGGCAGCCGGTCTTTTCGTGGAATCGGCGAATCAGCCGGTAATATCTGCCGTTGGCCGATTCCTCGACGGTTTGCACGCGGGCGGAATAATCGACATGGGTGACGGCGGGGATGGTCGATCGCCGGACGTTGAGCATGTCGATTCCTTCGCGGCCCTGCATTTTGGCCGATCCGTTTGGATCGTGCTGGGCGGCTTGCACGGGCGCGACAATGAGCATGTACGGGCTGGACACGTGGGCCGGGAGATCGAAATACTCCCTGGCATATTCGCGCAAGACGCTCGGGGCAAACGGGCGGAATGATTCGCGGAACTTGATCTTCAGGTTCATGACCTGCTGCATTTTTTCCGAGCGGGCATCGCCAAGGATCGACCGCGCGCCCAAGGCGCGCGGGCCAAATTCCATCCGGTCCTGCACCCAGCCGACCACTTTTTCCTCGGCCAGTAATGCCGTGATTTTCTCCAGCAGTTCACTCTCATCGCCATACACGTGATATTTCGCCCCGAGACTGTCGAGCTCCCGGCGGATATCATCGGTGCGATATCGCGGACCCAAAAGCGAGCCGGCTTGCGAATCGCCGGCCGGAGAAACTTCCCGCGGCTTGTCCAGCACGTGATGCCAGATCAACTGCGCCACGCCCAGCGCGCCCCCGGCATCGCCGGAGGCCGGCTGTACCCAGATATTCTCGAACGGCCCGTCGCGCAGGATTTTTCCATTGCCCACGCAATTGAGCGCCACGCCGCCGGCCATCACCAAATTCTTCGATCCCGTCAATTCATGGGCATGGCGGGCGCAGCGAAGCATCACCTCCTCGCAAACTGCCTGCACGCTGGCGGCCAGATCCATCTCGCGCTGGGTGAGGGGTGATTCGGCTTTTCGCGGCGGGCCGCCGAACAGGTCGTGAAATTTCGCGCTGGTCATCGAGAAGCCGGCGCAGTAATCGAAGTATTGCATGTCCATCCAGAACGAGCCGTCGTTTTGGATGTGAATGAGGTGATCGGTGATCAGTTTGGCGTATTTGGGCGTGCCGTAGGGCGCCAGGCCCATGACTTTATATTCGCCGCTGTTGACGCGAAAGCCGGTGTAGTAGGTGAAGGCGCTGTAGAGCAGGCCGAGCGAATGGGGG
>DASRRM010000522.1:0-23927 GCA_035695715.1 Tepidisphaeraceae bacterium | reverse complement strand
CATTCGCACCGAGCGCAATCCCGAGCGGATGAAAGTGGCCGAGAAATACAAGCAGATCGTGCTGAGCCATCCCGCCGGCAATGCATTGGCGGGGCAGATGGTTTTCGCCGCCAAGTGCATGCAATGTCACACGATCTACGGCAAAGGCGGGGAAGTCGGCCCGGACCTGACCGGCGTGGGCCGCGATAATCTCGACCTGCTGCTCAGCAACGTGCTCGACCCGAATCTGGTTGTCGGGAAACCCTACTACCAATGGGTCGTGCGCCTGAAGAACGGCACCGTCGCCAACGGCTTGCTTGCCGAGGAAAACGAAAAGCAGATCGTCCTGAAGGACGGCACGCAGAAAATCACCATCCCCCGAGCCGACATCGACAAGATGAAAGAGACGACGCTTTCAATGATGCCCGAAGGTTTGGAAGCCACCATGACCCAGCAGGAGTTCATCGACCTGGTGGCGTTCATGCTGCAAAAGCAGCCGGCCAAGCCGTGGGCAGAACTGAAGTAGCAACAGAAAAAAGTAGCCCCGATTGGGTTCGAACCAACAACCGGCCGCTTAGAAGGCGGCTGCTCTTCCAATTGAGCTACGGGGCCACGATCGCGGCGCAGGTTGGCCGGACGGGTTTGGCGTTGGCAATCATAGCACGCTGGACGGAGGTTGGTACAGCGACGGGGTTAATCGGGGCAATCGGAGAGGGATTGCCCGTTTACGTGAAGTGGGGTGCCGATAAAATGGCGGTTTCATCGTCCGCAGCATTGATTTTAGTCGAGAAATCAAAAGATTGGCTGGCAAAGAGAGGGATCATCACGGTAGAATCCCCGCCATATGACTTCGCTCCCCAACCGCCCCGAAGTGAGGCCTGTCACGATGTCTTTTCAACAATGGCTCCAACACGGCGAGATGCTCTACCAGGCCGCCATGCAGGAGCACAGCGCTCTGGAGGCGCAGTTGGAAGAATTGGAAAGGCGGCTCGCAGCCAAGCAGACTGAGTTAAATCAGATCGCCCAGATGTTGAGCAAGCCGCCAGTGGAAGGCACGCGCCGGGTGAGTGCCCAGCTTGTGACGCCGCCGATTTCCGAAGAGGCTGATCGCCAGGCGCCCTCCCCGAATAACACCAGCGCCACCATCGCCCGCGCGCTGACTGGAAAAGTCGTCCGCCAGCCAACCTAAATGGTATCGATTTCGGCGCCCGGTATTCAAAGAACGATGAGCCGCGCACGCAGGGTACTCCCGGAGTAAGCGGGTTTCGCAGATCCGCTTACTTCGAGAGTATCCTCCGTGCGCGGCTCGTTTTAATTGCCGACGTTCCAGGATGAGAGAATTGAGCAAGGGGCGATTTGCAGCGGCATATTGTGCGCCGCTTTGATTCGCTTATTCTCTTTCTTTCGTTATGAATCAAACCTTCCATCGCCTCTCCCTCGCCTGCTGCCTGCTCGCGCTGCCGGCTCTCCAAAGCTGCAGCGCACCGGCAATTGTTACCGATTGCCACCATCCATCAACGCAGGAAGCGATCCTCCAGCGTTTCGATTTCACGGCCCCAAAGATGGGGACGGTTTTCCACATGACGTTCTACGCGCCCGATGCCGCCGCGGGCAAGCGGGCGTCTGACGCCGCGTGGGCGCGGGTCGATCAGCTCAATACGATGCTGAGCGATTACGATCCGAACAGCGAATTAAGCAAACTGGGCCAGCAAACCCTCGATGGCCCGATGAAAGCGCCAGTGCTGGTGAGCGACGATTTATATCGCATCATCGAGCTGTCGATCGACGCGGCGAAAAAATCGGATGGGACGTTTGATATCACCGTCGGCCCGCTGACGCAGCTTTTCCGCCGCTCGCGACGGCTGGAAATCGTGCCGACGCCGCAGCGCATCGCCCTGGCGAAAAAATCGGTCGGATATCAGTACATCAAGCTCGATCCGGAACATCATGCCGTGCAGCTCATGGCGGCAAAGATGCGGCTGGACGTGGGCGGCATCGCCAAGGGATATACCTCCGAGGCCGTTCTAAAAGTCCTGCGCGAAAAGTTCGGGATCACCCGCGCCCTGTGCGGGGCGGCGGGGGATGTTGCCATCGGCGACCCGCCGCCGGGCAAACAGGGGTGGACCGTCGCCCTGCAAAACCTGGATGCGACGAGCAAATCGCGCGGCGCTTACGTGGAGCTTCACAATTACGGCGTATCGACTTCCGGCGACACCGAGCGCTTCGTCATCATCGACGGCGTGCGCTATTCGCATATCATCGACCCGCGCACGGGCATCGGGCTGACCAACCGCATCAATTGCAGCGCTATTGCGCCGGATGATATCCTGGCCGATTGGCTGGCCGCGGCGGTTTGCATTCTCGGCCCGGATCGCGGATTGGCGTTGACCGAAAGCCTGCCGGGGGCGGCATGCCGGATCACGCAGATCGTTGAAGATGGGAAAGTGAAGGTGTGGGAGTCGAAGCGGTTTAAGGAATTTGTCGTGGAGCCGCCAGCGACAAATCCTGCGCCGATAGACGGCGTTCATCCCTGACCTGGATGATTCAACGCGAAGGCGCAGATTGTGGAGATGATTATTTCTCCTTTAATGCGACGCATCCTTGAAATTCGGCGGGGGAATCAGCCAGATGCGCGCAGCAAGTTTGGCGATAAAGGACGGCGAGCTTCGACGGGCCGAAGGCTTCTTCCAGCCGATGGGAGGCGGCGACGCATTCGGCAAATTGTCCGGCGAGAAAATTGTCGAAGACGTCGGCCGTCAGGTCGGTCAGGCGGATTTGCGATGCAGTGGCCGATTCGACGCGCGCCAAGGGCTCGAAGACCATGACGGCCCGCGCGCTGCCCTTGACGATCAGCCGGGCGATGGGCCGCAGGAGGAATTTCCCCTGCAGCAATTCCACCGTTCGAAAAGAGATGAGCGTATGGATGCCAAACGCGCTGCACGCCGACTCCAGGCGCGCGGCGAGATTGGTTCCGTGGCCGAGGCAAGCGTATTCGGCGGCGTCTGCCGCGCCGGAATCACCGACTACCACCATCCCCGTGTTCACGCCGGCGCGAATCGCCAGCGTAGGATTTCCCTCCGCCTTTAGCTCCTCGTTGAACTTGCCCAGCACCTCCTGCATTTCCAGGATGGTGGTGACGGCATCGATGGCCATGTCGGGATTGGGAATCAGCGCGCCGTAGGAAAACATGATCCCATCCCCCATGAATCGATGCACGAACCCGTTGTGGTTTCTGATCGCCGGCACCATCAGCGCCATATACCGGCCGAGGATTTTCACTGCTTTTTCGCGCAGGCGTTCGGTCATGGTTGTGAATCCGACCAGGTCGGTGAAGCAGATGGTCGTTTCGCGCACTTCGCCTTCCAGCCGAACTACTTCCGGGTGGTCGATCACGTATTGGACCAGGGCCGGGTCGACGTAGCTTTGAAAGCGATGGGTGATACGGGCGCGTTCCCAGGTCTCGTTCAGGAGGCGGACGAGCGTGCATGCCGCCCACACCACCGCGACGACGACGACCGGCCCGGCGAGGGTGGCAATATGGCGGCCGTAATCGAAAATCAGGATCCCGTTGATGGGCAAATACGCGCCCAAAAGCAGCAGGGCCGCCAGCAGCGCGCGATAGGGAAGCGTTCGCGTCGCGATGAGGGTTGTGAGAAGGCCCATGACGATGATCAGCGTCGCATTGACCCACCATGGCACAAGCCGCCAGCTAAACCGGGTCATGATCGCATTAAAGATCGTGCCATGAACGACCACGCCAGGACATCTCTGGTAGAGCGGCGTCGGCACTTCGTCGAAGGTGGAGGCGGTTGATGTCCACCCGATGAGAATGGCGCGGCCGTGCAGGCGTTGCTTGAGGAACTGGCGCTGTACGGCAAGCTGGGCCTGAAGCTTGGGGTTTTCCGCCAGCACGTGGCGCAATGCCGGGCCCTGCGCCATCATTTTCCTGTCATTTTCGCGCTCGACGGGATCTTTAATCTCCGCCAGATTCGTTTTTTCGAACGCTTCGATGAACGGTGCAAAATCGTCGAGCACCGACTCAATCAACGGCAGGCGGACCGACGGATCGTCCAGGGGAAGGACGGACTGGTTAAACGGCTTGAGCTTTTCCGGTGCGTACAACTCATACATCGCGCGCAGCGCATCGTCCGCCTGCTGGTTGTTCTGCCGGATTCTGTGGCGGGTCTGGCAGGCGCTCCATACCACGTTCAGCGACAGATGCGCGCCGCCAACCTTGTCGTACATATCTTCCCATTGCCCGTATTTCCCGAACCAGGGTATGTCAAACATCGTCGGGAGCGGCTGCTTCAGCGTGTCTGACCAGGGCTGATAGACGGGAATGTCGATCGGCGAACCATCGGCGCGCGGCACGGATATTCGGCTCTCGGTGAACGTGCAATGCGTCAGATCGGCATCCAGTGTCATCGCTGCCAGCGCCAGCCCCACCTGCGGATAGGCCCGCCCGTTGTGTTCCATGAACAGCGGCAATCTTCGGACGACTTCGGTGCCAGTGGTCTTGGGGTTGTTGACAAAGCCCGTGGCCCGGGCGGTTTCGGCGAGGATGGCGGTCGGACTGATATCGGCTGGCGCGTGCAACAGCGGCGGGATACCGCTGGGCAGCGGGTCGGATAACTGCTGCATGGCGAGTTCGGCGGTTGCCTGCATGTATTGTTCATGCAGCAGGCGCACCGCCGCCGACTGCACATCCGGATCGGTGTGTGGCAGGAGAACAGCGCGAAGGGCGGGCTCGGAAAGAGGGTGGCGGGAGAGTTCGGCCATGATGCGTTCGTGCATGGCGTCCTGGCGCGCCTGCAGGAATGCGTTGATGAAGGCATGGCCTTTGGATTCTTTCAGTTGGTTTTCGGTCACCCCTCTTTTCACGAGCAACGCCGGTATATTGGCCTCGGTCAGTTCCAGATCGTGCAGCAGTAACTCATGGAGTGCGCGGTCCAGGGCAGACGGGGATTGTGGCGCATCGGTCGAAAAAGCAATCGGCAACAGGGCGCACCCCAGCTTCTTCAGGGAATCGGCGAAGATCTTATCGTCATCGACCGCTTTAAACGTCCCATTTTCCTGCGGGATATATCGCACCGGCTGCGGGTCGGGAAAGATCACGTCAAACGCCAGCGCCTTGGGTCCGGCAAGGTGAATCTCATCGACCATTTCCGCCAGCGTGCTGCGCGGCCACGCCCAGGCGCCGATGGAATCCATCGCGGCATCGTCGATGTCGAGATAGACCAGCCGATCGGAAGGAGGCGGCGTGAAGAACTGGCAATAGCGGATGCGCTGGTCGTAGAACCAGTGTTCCAACGGATCGAGAAGCCCCAGTAAATAAAAGCCGGTTACCAGAAGCGTCAGGAGGATGCCGTAGACAGCACCGTCCTTGAATGTCTTTCGTGCCCTGGCAAACATGGTGATGCGGTGCGATCTAAGCTGCCCGGCTGGCGATCATCGCAACGGCGATGAAGCGGCTCCGCGCCGCCGACGAAGCAGCCCGGCCGCCGCCGCGATACTGAACAACCCCAGCATCGTCGGTTCTGGGATCGCGTCAACACTTTTGGCCTGCGAGGACGACGTGAATGATGATGCCGGTATTGCAGCAGGAGAACCCTGATACAGCGTTACCGTCTGCGTATCGAAGTTGCTGACATAATATGGGCTATTCGGATCTGCCGAATAGGTGAACGGCTTTCCATCGAGTCCGATGCCGGTGTAATAGTCTGACGAAGGGGGGTAGTAGTTCGTGTTGTACGGCGACGGCGAGGACGACTGCGAGGATTTTTGCACTGCCGGTTGCCCCTCTGAATAATAGGAGCCGTAATTCACCATTGTGTCGGTGAACGTGGCGTACTTGCTGATGCTGCCTGACGCCAGGTTAAAATGGAGCGTATCGGTATTGTCATCGAGCGATGACGGCGGCTTCTGCCCGCTCATGATGTTCCAACTCACCTGTACGCGCCCGGTTTCATAGCCGCCGTTAAACGTGCTGGGATTGATGAACACATCTCCCACCTGGCTGGCGGGCGTGCCGCTGTTGGTGCCTGGGTAATATGTGTTGTAATACGTCCCCTCGCCGTCGGTCAGCTCGACAGTGACAGTTTGCAACTGGTAGGGGAAGACGGGATCGACTTCCGAAAGGGTGGCATTGGTGGTGTAGACCGTGGTGTCGCTGCCGGCGGTTACGTCCGCGGGGTCAGAGATCAGGTTCCATTGCGTTTGCGGGCCGGTTGCCCCTCTTGTGCTCACGCCGGGATGGCCCAGCCGCGAAGCTTGAGCGCTGATTACCGGCAGACAAATGATTGCCGCGAAAGCGGCGGGTTTGCAATATTTTTTAGCAGGCATTTCGACTTCTCCCGACTTCCTTTTTCGTTCAACTCAACAGGCCGGATTTCCGGACCCGCCGAGTTCCACTTCAGAGCCCGGGAGGATAATTCAGCGAGCCACGGTTGGCGAGTGAATAATCCGATTTTTTGCCAACTTTTATCGGGATTTTCCCATCGGCCGCGATTCACGTGACGTATCGGCCGGCATTGGCGCATTACGCGGCGGGGTGCTGGAAACCGAGGTCGAATTTGCCGGTTTTACCGCCGTCGTAGCCCGAACCTTTCCCGTCTTGGTCGGCGTTGGCGGCGGGAATGTCACCGGCGGCTCCTGGATGGGCGAAAACGGCGAGGGCGGGATGTCATTGTCCAGCTTCGATGGAATCAAAACCTGTACGGATGCGTCACGGAAAATATTCGGCCCTGCAAAAGTCAGATCAAATGCGTTGGGTTGTTCTGTCGAGCTCAGCGGCCGGGTGATCTGGCTGTTCATGACGTTAATGGGAAGTCCCGCCAGCGGCGTGCCGGCCGCGCCTTGCACGAGATGTCCCTGCGAATCCACTTCCAACGCGACCATGTTGTTCAATTCCTTGCCATTTTGAAACACGTTGAAGGTGACCAGCGCCGGCCCCCCGGATTCCAGCACGCTGGAGATTCCGTAGAACCCGCGCGGATAGTTGTTTCCCTTCCAGTAGGCGATTTCCATTCCGCCATTGGGCCCGCCCTGGTTGTCATAAGGAATCGTTCCGCCTTTGGCGCCGTGATTCAGGCCAAAACCAGGATACAGGAACTCCGTCAGCGGCTGCGTCTGCGAGGTGGTGAGCAGGGTTGCGCCATTGGTGCCGGCCTGATCGCCTACAACGAGATTCAGATTTGCGTTTCCCTGCCAACGCATCACGATATCCAGCTTTCCCGGAAGCGACGGCACCTCGGACAGAAGCTGCGCATCGGTGGGCGGCGGGGGGCCATCGCGAATGATGGGAATCTGCGCGCTGTCATCAAGGGAGAATATCGCCGACTTGGATGTCTGATCGGAGATATATCGCTGCTCGGATTTCGTGCGCGATTTGCTGGAAGTCGGATCGACCGCCGCCTTCGCCAGGGCGGTGTCCGCCACGCTGTTTTTGTCGGCGGTGACAAACATCGGCGTTGTTCCGCCGAAGCGCAGCTCGCGGTGCGCGTTGCGAAACGCCGCCTGCCCGTGAATGCTCTCGGCTTCGGGGGTGAAGGGCGGCTGGTCGTACAGGCTTACAAAGGTGCCGCGGACCGCCAGCGTGCTGGTGGGGCTGCGAATGGTGGATTGATGTTCTGCGCCGGCGGCCTCGATGTCGTAATGGGTGCGGCCATATTTCATGACCATGTCGGTCTTCACCGCGCCGCCATTGCGAATCGCCTCGTCGATTTTGATCGTCCCCAGCCGATCCAGCACGATGGTCTGGTCGGGCGGAATCTGGCACGAGACGCTGCTTCGCGGCCCGGTTCTGAATTCCGCGCCCTGGGTCAGTTCCATGCCAACCTTCGCCATCTGCCAGGGCTGCGTTTCGGACATGCGAACCTGAACCAGCCCTTTCACTTCGACCACGAAGATTTTCATCGCCACGCCGGCGGCGGGCGCGGTTGCCGGCGCGGCGGCGGGGGCGTGGGCTGGCTCGGATGTTGCCGGTGCGCCGAATGCGAAATTGGCCAGAAACGCTGAACACGCAGCGGATAGAAGGAGATGTCGTTTCATGGTGAAAGCTCCAATTTGGTAACACGCAGAGGCGCTTGGTTTGGCGCGGGTGAACCGCTGGTGAGCGCCAAGCAAGTTTTTGTGAATCCAACGCGAACACCAGTGCGGGTCGCAACCCGATCTAATCCATCGCTATTTTGCATTCGCAGCAACGCTATTTCCCTGATAGTCCTCCACCTTCCCAATGATACCCAGAAATTCCGCGCCGCTGAAGGTCTGATTTTCCGTGCTGGGCGGATAAACGCCTTCGGATTCCAACTCGCGCACAGCGTAATGGGGCGAACTGTGGAAAACATGCAGCACCCAGCCGCCCTTTAAATGCAGCACTTCCAGGATCGCGTATGCCAGCACGCCCCGGGTGACGGCCTGGTTGGCGGGCGCGTCGAAATTCGCCGGAATCAGCTTGCGCGATTTGAGGGCCGCAACCCTCCCCGCGTAATCCGCCGCCGGATCGCTGTTGTCAAGATAGAGCAACAATCCGTGAAACGCCTCATCGTTGCTGGTCACATGCCGGTCGGCCAAGGTATGCCAGAATTCAAGCTGGCTGTCGGGATCATTGCCGCTGAGTTTTGCCGTCAGCGGCTGTGCCACGGTGGCTGATTGGCAGCCGGCCAGGAGGCCGGTTAACAACAGCAGGATGAGGGTGCAAAGGAGTCGCATGATCGAGATTTCCCGCGATAATTCTCGTAGGGTGGGCTTACCCGCCCACCATTTCAGCTACCGTCGGCCCGACAAACGGTGGGCGATAACGCCCCCCTACAGGAACCGAGCCGTCTGAATCGTCCGAACAGGCCGCAGCATTAAAATCGAAGAACACTCTAAAACGCAAACGTCAATCCGCCATAAAAAAACTGCCGCGAATCTCCGGGCGATCCCGAGCCGAACGCATCGCGGTTAGGAAAGAACACGCCATACCGCAGCGCCAGCGTCACGTCGCTGGCAAGTTGCCAGTTAACATAGACGTCCGGCTCGAATCCAAGATATCGATGGTCGGTTGTCGGCTCATCAATGGGCGCATCGCGAAGGAGTTTCCCGAAGACGAAAAAATCTGCGCCGATCTGAAGCTTGCGCATCGGCGAATAGTCCGGCACGGGGAAACACGATGTGCCGAATCGCGCTACCATCAGATTGGAAACTTCCGGCGAAAACGCCAACCCCGTATTGAGCAGGCCAAATCCGTTGAAGCCGCGATCGATGGTGCCCGGCGCGCTGCCGTCGAAGGTGTTGGTGCTGGTTCCGCGATCGTGGTCGCCGCTGGCGAGGATCATTTCGCCGGTGAAGCGGGTTTGGTGCGGGCCTTCGGTGATGTAATCGAGACGGCCATTGAGCGCCCAGGCCTGAATCGGGTTGCTGGTTTGAGGGACGGGAATCAGGTTGCCGCCGGAGGTGATCACGCTGCTGGAGAGGGTGTGGCCGCCTTCAAACGCCGCCTCCACGCCGTATTTCAGCCTGTCGCTGAGCGTTCCCTGCGAGCCGACGCCCAGGTAGTAGCTGTTATACCGATACGATGTATCGATAACGCCAAGCTGGGAAAAGTCCTTTTCGTTTTCATCATGCTGGTGCAGGAAATAGACAAAGGGATGATGATCGCCGGCATTTGCGGTGACCATCGCCCCGGTAAAAAGCCGCCGGGTGTTAAAGCTGTATTCCGGACGGGAGGTATCGATGTCGACGGTTCTCGTCGGCGTGATGCCGAGTAGGAGCTGCGCCTCGATCGGCCCGCTTTCCAGAGTCACCCGCCCGCCGTCCAGCACTTCGGTCAGCACAAGCCCATTGCCCCAATAATCCAGATCGCGGCCCGCTTCGGCAACCACCTTCAATGGGCCGGCGGGTTTGCCGGCGGCCTGGCCGAGGCGTTGGAAATCAACGCGGTAATAGGCGCGGTCGAAATCAGGATCGATCAATCGGCTGCCAAAACCGTCGAAGCTGTCGCCGGGGTTGTAATCGCGGTAATCGGTGCGGCCGCGGAGGAAAACTTCCTGGGCGCCGTCAAGATTGGCGCGAACGTATCCCACCAACTCATATTGACGAAGGCCGTGGTTATCGTGGGCGGCATCATCGATGGAAAGATAATCGAAGGAAAAATATCCGCCGTAATCGAGGAACAGCCGCTGGTCGGTGGGAATATCGGGGTTGGCGCGCAGGCGCGTGTCTTGCTCAAACTGCTGCAACTGCAATTGCCGATTGGCCTGCTGGGCCGCCTGCGCCTGGGCCGGCAAAACCTGCCCGCGCGCAACGGCGGCGAGAAAAATGACCCCCAAACCGGCGATGATTTTAGTCTTTTCCCACATCTGAATATTCGACATTACGCCTGATGCCTTTTCGCCACAAGTATTTCGCATTGTGACGACAATTGAAACTATTCCACGCCTCGTGCGTCCAACCCCGTCGATTGACCTGAATAACCTTGCGCGAACCACGCGCGATCGTCAAACGGAACTGGAAGGCCTCTATGTTGAAACTTGCGAAAATCGGAACGATGTCGGCTCTGATCCTCACCGCCGGATTTGCATCGACGGTGCATGCGCGCATCAAACTGATCACCCTCCCCCCGCGCGAGCGCGTCGAAGTGCAGTTGGATAATGCCACTGCCACGCTCGTCGAGGAAGAACGGATCGTTCCGCTGGTAAAGGGCGAAAATCAGGTCGACTTTTCCTGGGCCAATACCCAAATTGACCCCAATACCATCGTTTTTCGCGTGATTGCCCCGCTTGGCGACAAGCCGATCGACGTGAAGGTGCTTTCGGTCAGCTATCCGCCCAACGAGCAGGCTTTGGTCTGGGCGGTGGCCGCCAGCGATTCAGGGTCGGCCCGCGTGCGAATCAGCTATGTGCTGGGCAACCTAAGTAAAAGCTTTAATTACCGGGCCGTCGCGTCTCACGATGAATCGACGCTGACGCTGGCGCAATATATGCGTATTCAGAATCTTGCGAATGAAGAATTCGGCAACACCGAATTGTGGGCCGGGTTCGGGAAGGAATTCCTTAAGCCCATCGGCCTCAATGAAACCAAGGAAATGCTCGTCTCCAAGACGGCCGCCGTTCCCATTCGCAAAACTTACACCGCCTCGATTGCCGAGTTTGGGTATCTCGATCAGCCGCAGAACAAGCTGCGGATTCCCATGCACTACGTCATCAAGAACGACAAGGCCGCCAACCTTGGCGTCGCGCCGCTGCCCGATGGAAAGGTGCGCATCTTCATCGAAGGATCCGACAAGGAAAAAACCACCGCCTTCCTCGGCGAAGACTGGGGGAAATTCACCCCGATCGATGATGAAATGCGCCTTTACCTCGGCGTCGCCCAGGACATCGTCGTAAAACGCACCATCGACAAAAATGGAAATCAGCGAGTTGCCGGGAATCTGTTCAACCAAAATGTGGTGATCAAATACGAAATCGAAAACTTCAAGGAGCAGCCCGTCACGCTGGACATCGTGGAAAATCTGCGGCACATCCGCAACGAAGTTCGCGGCGACACCGGCCGCGATGTGCAATGGGATCTGGGCAAGGAAACCACCCTCGGCGACCCCGACAAGGAGAAAAGCACCTTCGACAAGGTCGTCTTCCACGTCAAACTCCCCGCCCGCGCGGCAGACGGAAAGGCTGAAAAACTGACGCAGAAGTTGAATGTGGTCATCAGGAATGAGTGGTAAGAACCCGATTTTTCCCGCGGAATCCCAACGCGGTTCGATCGCTCCAGCGATCGGTTTGAATGCGGTCGCCTTTCCAGCGAGTCAGATCGCATTTGACCTCTGAAATCCAACAACCTAAAGCTCCGAGACACCCATGAAACGCTCTCATTTTTTAGTCGTCGCGGCCGTGCTGATGCTCCTGCAACTCACGGCCACCGCCAAAAACGTCGATCTCTCCACCGTCCCCAAGCGCGACACGGTCCAACTCACGATTTACAACAGCGAGGACATCACCCTCGTCCGCGAGACGCGCACCGTCACCTTTAAGAAGGGCGTCAATCCGCTGCAGTTTTCCTGGGCCAATACGCTGATCGATCCGACTTCTGTTCACCTCCGCTTCATGACCAATCCAGAGAAACTCGACCTGCTCGACACCACTTTCCCGCACGATAAGCCGCAAATGCTCTACTGGAATGTGCAGAGCGATTTCGACGGGCCGGCAACCCTCGAAATCACCTATTTCACCAGCGGCATCACCTGGTCGGCCGACTACCTGGCCGTTGCCGACAAAAATGAAACGCAGATGAAGCTGGAAGGCTTCGTGCGCGTCACCAATAACTCCGGCGAGGAATACGAAGACGCCCACGTGCGCCTCGTGGTCGGCAAAATCAACCTCGTCGAAAAAATCGCCCAGCTCGCGCACATTCCCATGTCCGAAGTTGACAAACTCGGCAAGGACCGGATGGTTGAATTCCGGGGGAAAGCCGCCGAGGCAGCTTTGAGCGCCCCAGCGTCTACTCCGGCCGGGGCGGCAGACATGCCCGCCGAAAAACAGATCATCAAGGAAGGCCTCAGCGAATATTTCATCTTCGCCATCGACGGCACCGAAACCATTCCCAACGGCTGGTCGAAGCGCATGCGCTCGGCCGAGTCCGACGCCGTCCCATTTAAGATCCAATACCGCTATCGCCCGCAGGAATATGGCGATCAGCTCGTGCGGATGTACCTGCTCACCAACAACAAGGATTCCAAGCTCGGCACCTCGCCGCTGCCTGATGGCATCGTCCGCGTCTTCCGCGACAACGGCCGCGGCGGGCTTTCCTATCTCGTCGCCCAAACCATCAAATACATCCCCATCGGCGACAAAATCGAACTAAACCTCGGCCCCGACCCCAATGTGCTCTTCGACCTCGTCAAGCTCAAGGTTTCCCGCGATAACATCTGGATGCAGATCAATGGCGCCAATGTCTTTAGGAAAGTCGGCCAGCCCGGCGTGGTGATTGACGTCAACTCTGTCGTCGCCGGCTGGGACGATCACGAAACCTTCACCCAGCGCATCCGCAACTACACCGCCAACCCCATCGAAGTCGAAGTGCGGCGAAGTTTTGCCGGCCATGTGATTTTTCGCAGTTCGCTGAAGCCAACGCTGTTCGACTTTCAGACCGTTCAATTCACCGCGCCAGTGGCGGCTGGAAAGAAGGCGGATCTGCTTTTTGAAATCGTGCAGCACCAGGGCCGAAACGCCAAACAAAACAACGTGACGCTGGAAGATGCGGCGATTACGCCGTAACTCATCGTGCGGTACGATCGGTATTGACGTTGTGGCCAGAAGAATGGCTCGTGAAGGCGCGAAGTTGCGAAGGAAGACGCGAAGAGTACCTCGGAAGCTGGCGTCGGCGCTTAGTAGTAGCGGTGTAGGGTGGGCGTACTCGCCCACCGCCCTGCTGGAAGCGCGTGAATCGGTCGGCGCACGCCCAACTCGAAAGCTGGCGTCGGCGCGCACGCGGTACAGAAATGCAAAGCAAATTCCTGCTTCTTTTTCTCTTCTTCACGTCTGTCTTCGCAGCTTCGCGTCTTCGCGAGCTTCTCCTATCCGACCGACATTCGAGACATTCGTTTGCACCCGACTTTTCAGTTCAACGCGCCATGCCGTTCTCTTGCCGGCCTTACGCTTTTCCATACCGAAATCGCCCAGTTGAAATCCTCAAAATCGTGAAAATAAATCGTCACGCAGCAGACCGATCCACGGGCCGCCGTCCACGTGTTCAGGCCCCAGTATCGGGTTCCTTTCCCCTCCTCCGGCAGCAGATAAGCATGCCCGGCCAAACCCGCCTCCTGCCTATCGAAACTCTGCACCGGAATCCCGGGCCTGCCTTCGATCATCTTCTGAATCGCCTCTTCCGCCTCGGCGTTGTTAGTGTGAAAAACCGAGCAATAAATCGTCCGGCGGGGGGCACAGAGAATGATGTCGCCGCCGTGGATGGCCCGCGTGAACGCGTCATCCGTGACGATGCTCCAGTCGTTGCCGATGGTGTGATTGATCTGTTTTGGCAAAGCACGCCTCAGCCGAAAAGACCGCTGCGACGATCACGCAAGATTGTTTATTTTATGCCGGGTAAGAGTCGGGAGAAAGGTGAGCGTGGGAAGGATTGTGAAAAAGGTATTGGGAGCGCTACGCGCTGACCCTTCATCGTGACACGGGCTTCTCGCCCGTGCGTAAGTTTCGCGGTCCGTTTGCGCAAAACTCTTCAACTCCGCTCAAGGCACGGCCGAGACGGCAATACTGTCCGGAAAACGGGTTTCGCAGCGCGTGGACAATAACCGATGAGCAGCATGTGGCAAGAATCTGCTGGATGGGTGAGCAATATGGGTCGCGAGCGCGCAGCATCAACCTCCGGACGATGCGGAGCAAAAGCATCAGCCGGGCAGCTGCGCGGGAATTTTTCCGCTCAGTTGTTTTTCTTTTCTTTTTTTCGCCAGACGTTGCCGTTCCAGTTCCTTTTCACGCTCGATTCGCTCAAGCATCGGCAGGATTTGCTCAAGCGTCGCGAGTCCGGCGGCAACCTGCCCGAACAAGAACAACGCATATTTGTTCACCTTCCGCCCCGTGCGCACATGCATGAGCAGACAACCAATGACAGCGACATAAAAGTTGAAGGTCACGCCACGTTGCGAATGGCTCATCAAATGCTCGAATCCGGCCCAGACCTTGAGCCAGCGGAGGAAAAGCTCGATTTGCCAGCGGCGGCGGTAGAGGGCGGAGATCACGTATGCCGGCACGTCCAGCAAGGTGGTGAGCAGACGCACCGGCGCACCGTCATCGCCCATGACGACCACTTCCCGCAAGGTGCACGTCGGGGGCGCCCCGGTGCGTCCGCCAGGACTCCCCGGAAGGATTCCGACGCGGTCGCTGATCACGCCCAGTTCACGATCCCTGGGGCACAGAATGTTCTCGGCGCTCGACTGGAAGCCGGTGTCCTTCTTCAAGCGCAGAACAAAATCGCTGCCCCGGTCAATGACGGTGTTGATCAGGCCAAAGTGAACGAAATTGCGGTCGAACAGATAAATCACCCCGGGCAATATCTTTTTTTGGAACGCCGCGGCTTCCGATCCTTCGTCGTTGCCGCTGACCGAAAGTTCGGCGGGCGTGAAATGATCGATGTCGAGTTGAAGGTTCAGCCGGCAATATCCGAGCATCGTCGGATTTTTCCCGCCCCGGCTGCGCATCAACGCCCAGGCAACGTCGGCGGCAAGGTTGAAGTTGGAGCCATCGCCGGCAATCACGCGCTGGCATATTGCGGCCAGGTCCGGATCGCTGCGCCTGAGGCATGGCATCTGCTGCAGCAGGCCGTTGATCACGGGAACCAGCGCCTCGGGATTGAATCGAGCCAACGCGTCGGAAAGCGTCGAGCGGCAGACCCGCTCGATCTCAAGCTGTTCCTTCGCCCACGGCATCTGCGACAGCTGCTCAACCAGGCGAAGCGAACGAACGGTGGGATTAAAAAATGCGCACAGCAGCACGACGAGCGTGTCGGTGATGGTCAGCTCGGCGTTGCCGTGAGCAGCTTGTTCAACCTCAAGATTGTTGAGAAATGGCGTGATCGCGCGAACGAGTTTCAAACAGACGAGGTCGTCTTGTTCCAGAGGTTTCTTTGGTTCGGCACCCATCAGATGACTTGGAGTGTGCCAAAGCGAACGGAAAAGCGCAAGTTAAGATTACGTTAAATCCGGCGCGCGACAAATGCCGGACAGTATTGCCGAGACGGCCGTGTCACGATGAAGGCTTAAGGCCGATGACTCCCCGCCTTTTCACGGCCCGGCAAGATCCCGCATATCCGCCGACGCCGGGTCCAGCTTCAGCACATAAACTTCACTGTTGGTGTCCACCGCCCAGAAAAGCTTCCGCCGATCATCATACATCAACCCGAGCGACACATTTCGCCCCTGTTTTCCGCTCGGGTCGGCTCCTGTGATCTTCAGCGACTTCCACGTGTTGCTCGCGCAGTCATAAGCCGGCGTTCGCCGCAGGCCGTCGGCTCCCGGCGGCAGCGTAGCGCCAACCAGCAGCATGTCGTGCTTCGCGTCATAGCGAATCTGGCAGAGATACGGGATTGCCGTCGCCGCTTCCTTGCCATTGGGCGACAAATGGCTCGCCACCAGCGTTTTCATGTCCAGCGCGTATATTTCGCCGTCATATTGCTTCTTGTCCCCATATTCCTTGCGGAAAAACAGCAGCCGGTCACGCTTGGAATCGTAGATGACCGTCGAGTTATCGACCGAAGAGCCGGGCAGCTTTTCGCCGGTCACGTGCAGCAGTTTCCACGCATTAGCCGCGGCATCGAACCGGTAAACTTCCGCATCCGGATCGGTCCAGCAGATCAATCCGCCCGGCGTTGGCGTCGTGGTCAGCGTGTACATGCTGCCGGAATAATTCATCCCCTTCGGCAGCGCAATCCGCGTCGCCCAGTCGCCTTTGTCCGGGTCGTAAATGTATCCGTGCGGCGAATGGCCCAGGAAAATCATCTTCTTCAAAATCGGATCGACGCCATAGTTTTGGTAGGTATGGCCGCTGATCCAGGGGCGATGGTTGAAGTTGTATTCGCCGGGATATTCGGTGTTGTCGTAAAGTTGCCCGAGCGGAAATTCCACCGGGTAGCAAAGTTCCCAGCGATTGGTGGCCAGGTGATATTCCAAGACATCCGACCCGCCGTGGGCGCAGTGTCCGCCCGACCAGCGGAGGATCATGTCGCGATCCGGATCGATGACCGCCGTTCCCCAGTCGCGATTCACCACCGGCAGCTTCGGCGGCTTGGTCTTCGTCCACACATTGGCCGGCAGATTACTCAGCTTGTTCGCAAACGCATCGGCTTCAACCCGCGGCACATCATAAAAATACTCCGGCAAAAACGCCCCGGTGCGATACGTCCGGCTCGTGGGCGCCTCCGCCTTTCCGCTGCCGGTCCAGGCATCCGCCGCCGGGTCGTAGGTCCATTCGCCATCGTTAATATCAATGTACTGCCCGCCCATGTAATCTGTGTTGGGGAAGTAGGTATAGCCGCCGGTGAGAATCAGCTTGCCGTCGTCGGCCGTCTTCCACGTATGATTGGCCCGCGGCGGCGGGGCGTCCTTCGGATGGCGCAGCGTCCACTTCCGCGCGGCCGGATCGAAAACCCACGTGTCATTGGTCAGGTAATCGCAATGATCGCCGCCAAACAGCACGAACAGCTTCGACTTCGGCTCATACACAATCGCACTCAGCGCCCGCGCCGGCGGCTCAACGCTAAGCTGGTCTGCCGCCTCTTCCAACCCCACCTGCACCTGCCGCATCTGCGCCAGCAATTCCGGACCGATCCCCTTATTCATCGCCTCGACGGTAATCTTCCCCGCCCCGGCAAATATCCCCGCCTTGGGCTGATAAACCGCCCCGAAATCCTTATCCGTCTGTGCATCATGCGCCAGATCCGACATGATCAACCCGATGGTATTCTCGATTTCCCTCTGCCGATCGATCACCGATTTCGCCCCCGGCGTTTCCCCATCGCGCTTGCCTTCAAAATAAAGATGCCTGGCCCGCGCCAGCAGATCCTTCTCCTCATTCCGCACCGCCCACACGCGGTCATGCGCCGCCTTCTGCACACCCGGCTTTTCAAACCCCGGCTGCAAGTCGATCCACTCCCCCTTCACACGAAGCCGCGTATGCGAAAGCCCATCCTCCGCGTCGCGATCCTCCCCGCCGAAGGATAGCGCCGTGCCATCCGGCCCTTCGCAGGTTGACCCCCAGATGACCTGCTGCTTGATGCTGACCGAGTGCAGCCGATACGGGTGCGGCTTAGGCGCATCGTCCGCCGCCGCGGGGTGAAAGTGTGCCAGGCCGCAGGCGCAAGCCGCGGCAAGAAGTGCCAAACCGGTAATCTTATTTCTCATGATTTCTCCGCCGTTATAAGCTCCATCCCCCTCAATTCCCGCGCCCCAAAATGCAACACTCTGTCGAAAAAGTGTTGCGCCACACCCCCCATGTCTCAAAATGTCTCCAAATGTCCCATTTTTTGCGATTTTTCACTCCCGGCCGACCCCATACAAATTCAACTCCCCGCCGCCACTGCACTTACGCCAAATGGCCCGCTGCCCACGGCGGGCAAGATGGGACATTCCGGGACATTTTTCGTCCCATTTCCGGCGGAAAATGTCCCATCGCTGTTTTCCGCGTTCGCGAGCGTCAATCGCTTTGCTTCGGTGGCACAGGGATTCCCATGCCCAAGCCGTTGCTGTGGCGTCGTCGTTCCGACTCATTCATTTCGCCCCCTTCGCTTTTTGGGCGCGCACCGCGGGCTGCGTGGTGGCGAGCTCGGCCTCGATCTCCTCGATTGAAGGCAAAGTGGATCGCAGCAACTTGGGAAGTGAACGGGTGAGTTGGTATTCAGAGACTCCAATCGCCTTGTTCATTCCTTTGAGCGCATATTCAGCCACGAGCCGGTTGCGGTCCTGGCAGAGGATCAATCCAATCGTTGCCTGGTCGTCTCCCTGCCGCAATCGCTCGTCCACAAGGTTGCAGTAGAAATTCATCTTACCGGCGTATTCCGCTTTGAAGGCCCCCTTTTTGAGGTCGATGACGATATAGCAGCGGAGCCGTAACTGGTAGAAAAGCAGATCGACGCGGAAGTCTTCGCCTCCCACTTGCAGGGGATACTGGCGGCCTACGAAGGCGAATCCGTGGCCTAATTCCAGCAGAAACTTCTCGACGTGCCGAAGCAGGCTTTTTTCCCGTTCACGCTCGTGAAAGGGCTCTTCAAGCGTGAGAAAATCAAAGATATACGGATCCTTGAGCATTTGACGGGCAAGGTCTGACTGCGGGGGTGGAAGGTGGTCAGTAAAATTTGTTATGGCGTTGCCTTGGCGCAAGTGCGCACTGCCCGATATCTGCAGCGCGAGGCTATCACGGCTCCACCCGCGGGCGATGGTTTGTTCCATATACCAGGCGCGCACGCGCAGATCCTTGACCCTCTCCATGAGGAGCACATGGTGAGCCCACGGGACAAGCGTAAAAAAGCGATCTAGCTCGCCAGTTCCCAATTTTGCCACCGGCGGTGGCAAAATTGTGGCAGGATGTCTTTGGTCCGATTTCCGCGTTTTCGAGGCGCTCGCCAATTTTGCCACTGCCGGTGGCAAAATTGCAAACGCGCCTGGATAGGCACGGTGAAACGCGATCATTCGGCCGATGTTACGCTCAGAAAACCCTGAAACTTCCGGCAATTGGTTGCGAATGTCGTTTGCTAATCTGGGGATGATTCGGGCACCCCAGCCGGCCCTTGCCTGGCGCTCCACGAGGTCGCGCCCGATTTCCCAGTAAAGCCGCGTCAACTCACCATTGATTGCGAGCGCGGCGCGTGCCTGGGCGGCTGCTATCCGTTTCCTGATAGTGGCCAGGAGAACCGGATAATCCGCCGGAACCTTGGACGTGGGACGCGCAATGGTGAGATTTGCGAGTTTTTTCGGCATCACGATTTACCCGCCGAGTTCCCACTTTCCAGCAACGCCATAACCCGATTCAATTCCTCCACCGCCCCCATCAACTCCGCGATCACATCCATCGCAGACGACGAATCGTCCGTGTCGTAGCGGCGGGAAACTTGAATCGCAGCAATGCCCACGCCGAATCCGGCGGAAGGTCGGCTTCAGTCGGGGCGGCAATCTCTTGCAGAATGTCGACTGCGGTGCTTGCCCCACGCATCCTCATGCCCAGGACAATAACACGACCCAGGCGTCAAATCGAGCGAGAGCGCAATGAAAACGAGACGGGGTGCAACTCCTGATTGCGGCGACCGGTGGGGCAGACATTCTTGTCTGCTTCGAGTCTGCGAGTGCGGGACATTCCTGTCCCGCCGAGCAGACTCGAATGGCTCGCGAGGGACAAGAATGTCGCTCACGACTCGACTGAGCTCGCCGAAGTCTCGCCATTCGAAGCGGACAAGAATGTCCGCTCCACCTGTGCTGCAGGCCGTTCACCCCCATTAAGCGCCACACCCCGGGACGGGGCGCTGCCTCCTTTCCCTTTTCCCCAACCTCCCGTAATCTCTACCCCCGCTTGAGAAAGAACATCGCCATCCTCGGGTCCACGGGTTCGATTGGCTGCAATGCCCTGGACGTGGTTCATTCACTGGGCGCACCGTATCGCGCCGTCGCCCTCAGCGGGCATTCGCGAACGGATAAACTGCTGGAACAAGTGCGGCAACATCGGCCGGCGGCCATTGCACTGACCGATGATGCCGTCGATGACGCCAATATCGAGCAGATTCGCAAGCTTGGCGTCAAGATTTATCGCGGGGCCCAGGCCATGGTGGATCTCGTCGAGCGCGATGATGTGGATGTGGTGCTGGCGGCGGTGACGGGGGCGGCGGGGTTGCCGGCGGTTTTGGCGGCGGTGCGGGCGGGGAAGGGATTGGCGCTGGCGAACAAGGAATCGCTGGTGGTGGCGGGGTGTTTGCTGGTTCCGGAGGCGCGGAAGAATCATGTCAATATCCTGCCGGTCGATTCGGAACATTCGGCCATCTTTCAGGCGATTCATTGCGGGCAGAAAAAAGAGATCAGCCGGCTGATTTTAACCGCCAGCGGCGGGCCGTTTCGTAAAGCAACCCAACAGCAGATCGAGTCGGCCACCCTGGCCGATGCGCTGAATCATCCTACCTGGCGGATGGGGAATAACATCACCATTGACTCGGCGACCATGTTCAACAAGGCGTTGGAGATTATCGAGGCTTGCTGGCTGTTTGATCTGCCGGTGGAGCAGATTGAGGTGGTGATTCATCCGGAATCGATCATTCATTCGATGGTTGAGTTTGTGGATCATTCGGTGATTGCCCAGATGGGGCCGCCGGATATGCGCACGCCGATACAATATGCATTGACGTATCCGGAGCGGTCGGCGGGAATCAGCCGTCGGCTGGATTTGACGCATGCGATGACGCTGAATTTTGAGCCGCCGGACTTTTTGCGGTTTCCCGCACTGAAGCTGGCGTACGACGTAGCAAGAAAAGGCGGCACCGCCGGCGCGGTGTTAAACGCGGCGAATGAAACCGCGCGTGAGGCCTTTGTGGCCGGTAAGATCTCCTTTGGCGAGATTTCCCGGCTGGTTGGGCTTACAATTGAGGCGCATCAGCTTCAGGCCAACCCTTCGCTGGACGATTTGCTGATAGCGGACCGGTGGGCCAGAAGTTACGTGCAAGAGTTGACGCACCTGCCGCATGAAAATGTCCGGAATGGGCAATCGTCATCCTGAGGTACTCCGAAGGATCTAGCCGGTGCGCGAAGGCGAGCCAGATCCTTCGGAGTACCTCAGGATGACGACCCGCCAGTTCGAGAAGCCGGACAATATCCAGCGGCGGGTGTATGAGTTGAGGAAAAAAGACGTAGGGTCCGCCAAAGGCGGGACCCGACAATCCGCCGATCTTCCGTTTGATAATAACAGGAACCCCGCATGCTTCTCTCCTTCGCATTCCCCTCATTGACCCACATTGGATTGATTGTGCTTCTGGTCGTGGGATTTGGCTTCGTGATTTTCTGGCACGAGCTGGGCCACTTCCTTGCCGCCAAATGGGTCGGCATCCGTGTCGAGCAATTTGCCGTCGGATTCGGCCACGCCATGTTCGCCTGGCGCAAAGGCATCGGCTTTCGCCTTGGCAATACGCAAAAAGACTATCGCGAAAAAGCCCAGGACCATCTGGCAAAGAAGGGCGACCAATCCATCGCCGAGGCCGGGTATACCGACGCCCAAATCGCCGCCGCGGCCGATGAGCTGGGCCTGGGCGAAACTGAATATCGCCTGAACTGGATTCCCCTGGGCGGGTACGTGAAGATGCTGGGGCAGGACGATCTCAAGCCCGACGCCCCGGCGGACGATCCCCGCGCCTTTGCCCGCAAATCGGTCAGCGCGCGGATGCTGGTCATCTCGGCGGGCGTTATCATGAACGTCATCCTGGCCGCCATCGGATTTATGGTGCTGTTCCTGATCGGGTTCAATGCGCCGCCGGCCTGGGCGGGAACCATTTTGCCCGGCTCGCCCGCGCAAAAAGCCGGGCTGCACGTCGGCGATCATATCCTCTACTTCAACGGCAAATGGGAAGCCGACTTCACCAAGATCATGCTCGACACCGCCCTGGTGAAAGAGGGGGTGCCGGTGAAGATGGTTGTTTCGCGGCCCGATCATCCCGGCGATCCCAATACCAAATATCACGATGTTGAGCTGACGGTCACGCCGGAGCGGCAGGCGGGGGATACGAAATTTCTGGCCATTGGATTTGCGCCGCCACGCGTGCTCAAAGGCGATAAAGTTGATTCCAGCGAGCCGGCGGTTGACGAGTCAAAGCTTCGCGACGAAGCGCCGGCGGATGCGCTGCTGATCATGCCGGGCGACGTGATCACCAGCGTGAATGGAACGCCGGTGAATCAAACCGACACGGTGAACGGCAAACAGGTCAAGCGGGAAGATTACGCTGTTCTTGACGAGGCAATGCAGGCGTCTCACGGCAAGCCCGTCACGCTTACCATTCAAAAAGCCGGCGGAAAAGCGATTGAGACGAAAACCTTTCAGCCGCATTTCGATGATCCGTTTAATGGCGAATTCAACCTGGCCGGGTTTTTGCCTCGGGTGACGATTGCATTTGTTGGCGAGAATTCGCCGGTCCTGGGCAAGCTTAAGCCGATGGACATCATCGATGCGATTCACGATACCGATCCCTGGCCACACCCCAGCCACGAGCAGTTCATGGAGCGTGTGAAGGACGACGGCGAAAGCGGGCATGCGTTTGAGCTGGACGTCATTCGCGATGGAAAGCTCGTGAAGATCCCTGACATCAAGGCAACGGTGAAAGTGGCCGAGCATCGCAAGGGCTTGAGCGTGGCGCCGGCGATGGACGAGACGCATACGGTGCTTGCCGATGTGGTAAAAGGAAGTCCCGCCGAGCAGGCCGGCCTCAAGGGCGGCGACACCATCACCAGCATCAACGGAACGCCGGTCAGCACGTGGTATCAGGTGCAGAGCATTCTTGCCGATCTGGCGATTCCCAAGGGTGCCACGTCGGCAACGGCGAAAATCACCTACACCCGGCCTGGTGTTGAGAAGCCGGCGAAAACTGAAATGAAGCTGGACGCCGACCAGCTCGCCGATGTCCGCTCGGTGCGCTACAAGAACTATCTTGCCTTGGCCGAGTTCACCAAGGCGCGCAAGACCTCGTCACCCTTGCAGGCGGCCGGCTGGGGCATCACCGAAACCCGCGATTTCATCCTGCAATTTTATCTGACGCTTCGACGGATGGCCGATCGCTCGATCAGCCCGTCGAACATGATGGGGCCGGTGGGCATTTTCATCGGCGGAAAAGCGTTTGCCTACAAGGGCATCGACTGGCTGCTGTGGTTCCTGTCGATGATCAGCGCCAACCTGGCGGTGGTGAATTTCCTGCCGATCCCAGTTGTCGACGGCGGGCAGTTCATGTTCCTGATCTTCGAGAAGATCAAGGGCCGGCCTCTGTCTGCCAAGGCGATGGCCATCGCCCAATACGCCGGCCTGGCCTTCCTGGCGGCGGTCGTTTTATTCGTGACGTATAACGATATTTTCAGATACGTGTGACGGGCGTTCCAGCGCGGCGGCTGGCCGCAACAAGAAGAAAAGAAGATTAACCACGGAGGCACGGAAGCACGGAGGTGTGGTTCGACTGATGCGCGCCCTCGCATATGAAATCTCTCCCCTTTTTTTTATCTTAGCTAGCTAGAGAGTTTTCCAGGTTGATCGAGCGGGCGACCGTCATCCTGAGGTATTCCGAAGGATCTTGGCCGCCTTCGAGTATCGGCAAGATCCTTCGGAGTACCTCGGGATGACGGTCACGCTAATAACGGCCCATCCGCGCAGATGCATTGAATGTCGATTGCACCTCCGTGCCTCCGTGGTTAATCTTCTTTTCTTCTTGTTGCGGCCAGCCGCCGCGCTGGAACGCCCGTC
>DASRRM010000521.1:0-25610 GCA_035695715.1 Tepidisphaeraceae bacterium | reverse complement strand
CCTTTGATCAGAATGAGGATGGTGTCGTGAATGCTGGAGATAATTTGAAGTTCAAAGCCGCTCTCTCGGCTGGCGGATTCTTGAATGATGGGTTTGTCCCGTCCATCTAAGGAAAGAATTGGAATTTTTTACTCGCAATTTTGCTGAGTCTTGTGTACATTTTGAAAAACAATCAGTGGAGAAGGCTATGATGAGGAAAATGCTGCTTCTTGCTGGGATGGGTCTTGGATTCGCGAGCATGGCGCAAGCCAGTCCGATTTTTACCTACAGCGCTCAGTTGGCCCAAGGACAAACCTTGACGTCCACGTCGACTTCCGCCACATATAATGTCTACCTTGTTGAGACGGACACCAGCGGCAGCGCTGCGTTCGTCCCTTCGGACGGTGGGTTATACTCTGCGGCGGCGGCATTAATCGAGAACACTGGCGGCCAGGGCGTAACCGTGACCGCTGTCACGCCCAACTCCACCGCGGAGCCTGCCGGCTTTTCGGGAAATGACAACAAGGGTTCTGGTACCTATGGTGCCTACCTCCTTGACATCACGAATAACGCCGCATCAACGCTGGTTGCCCCAACCAGCACCACAACGGCCGGCACAACGACCACGAGTGACTACCTTCTCGGAACAGTTACTTTTTCCCTCGCGGCCAATTACAACGCAACATTTAATGCGGAAAGCATTCATGATGCCCCCGCACCTGTTTTGGACTCGGGTTCCAATTCGAATTCGCTTACTGGAAATGGTAACGATTTGGACGTGGGCGGCACGGGCGTCGGAACTGGAGCGAATGGCCATCCGTCTGCATTTACTGTCGTCGCCAGCACGCCAGAACCCGCCTCGTTTGGGTTGCTTTCCTTCGCCGCTCTAGGCCTTTTGGCCCGGCGTCGCAGGACCGCTTAAGCCGTTTTGCCCTTGTCAAAGGAAAAGGCCGGTGTCGCGTCAAACGACACCGGCTTTTTCATTTGACTGATTAGGTTTTGCGATCGAGGTTCTCCATTGCCTCGATGGCTGGAGAATAGTTCGCATCCAGTGCCAGTGCGGCTTGAAAATTCGTCCGGGCCTCTGCGAGGTTTCCCAATTGTGCCAAGACCAGGCCGGCGCGGTAATGGACCACCGGTAGTTGCCTGTTAATCTCGAGCGCCCTGCGGCATAGCGCCAATCCTTCGTCCATCTTCCCCTGCTCCGCAATCGTCATTCCCAGATTGCTCATTACCAGCGAATCGCTGGGTTGAATCTCAAGGGATGCCTTGAACGCGGCCTCGGCTTCAGCCAGGCGGCCCGTTTTTCGCAGCGCCACACCCAGATTATTTCGATAGGCGGGGTTCCGCGGCTGAATCGCGACGGCCTGCGACATCATCTGTACGGCCAACTCCGGCAGCCCCATCGATCCGGCCACGATGCCAAGGCGGCTGGCGGCTTCGGGGTTGGCCGGGGCAAGCATACGAACCCGGAACAACGCCTCGCGCGCCTCCAGGAGCTTGCCTTGCTTTTGAAACTGAAACGCGAGCTCAAGATATTGCGAAACCGACTTCCCGGTCGGCACCGCCCCGTTCACATAATCAACCGCCTGGTCGATAGTGCGGCAGACGTCGGATTCCTCGCCGCGCGCCAGTGCGCGGGCCAGAGTGCGATAATGGTCGTTGAACTCCGCGCCGCCGGGGTTTTGCCAGACGTTTTTCGCGATGAATGATTTGGCCAGGGTTATTTTCGATTCCATCTCGCGGCGTTTTGCGTTTTCCTCCGGCGTCATGGGGATCAGTTCATAATCCGCCTTCTGCGGCACGATCAGAAGCTGCACGTAAGGGTCGCCCTTGCGGAAGATATGGCGTTCGCCGATGCGGGGGGCTTTCATTACCACGAACAGCTTTTTCGGCCACCATGCGCTTTGCACGTGTCCGACCACCGCCGCGGGAACCGTGCCGGTGTCGTCGGTGTAAAACCGCGGATGCGGCTGGGTGCGAATGACGTAGCCCGGCGGGGGTTGCAGATCGACCAGTGAGGCAAAGAAGTAGAACTTATTGGGCCGCGGGGCAAACACGCCGAATTCGTCCGGTCCCATCACGCCGCCCGGCTCGCGGGCATAATCCCATTCAAACCGCACGTCGCCGTCGTCGTTGATGACATGGCATTCGACATCGTAGTGATAGACCAGTTCCAGGCCGTACGTGGCGCCCTCAACAAAAGGAGGGCAATGCCATGGCTGCGGCTCGGAGCCGTTTTCCATCTTCAGCTCCGGCGAGCCTCCCCAACCCGGAACCGAGAGGCGGATGGGTTGCGGAGCGCGTGATTTTCCTGAAGTGCTGTATTTGATCTGGATATTACTCATGAATTGCCATTGTTAACATGGATGCAAGCGCCGCGGATCCGTGAATTGTCACCAGCAAAGCACCGCAAATCCACAGCGCCAAGCTCTTCGGAACATATCGCGCGCCACATCAAGGACGGCGGCAGATTCCCCGCGGATCCCCGCCGCCGCCAGACATTCCCCAACGGTTCTCCGCCCGTCGATATGCGAGAAGACCGCCGCGTGAGCCTGCGGCACAGGCAGCGGCGGCCGTCCCGGTTGAACCAACGTCCAACCCTGAGGCAGGCCTGGCGCCTTGAGCAGTTTTGCCGAAATAAGCGGCTTGCATTTTAACAGCGAAGCGTCTTCCCAGGGAATGCGGTAGCGTGCCAGGTCGCGATCGGGCCGGCAAACATGAAAGTAATGAACGCCAACCGGAAGATATGCCACATCCATCGCCTGCCAGATCATTTCCTCCGGCAACGCCGCGATGCGATCGCAAAGTTCTGTCGCGGCGTGGAAGGGGCCTTCGGGATAATAGAAGAAATTATGATCCCATCGCCCAAACGTGAGGCCGGCGTTGCTGACCAGATCAAGGCATTGCGCCACGGAAAAGGGTTGATCGCGCCGATGCAGGAATGTGTCGACGAGTCCCGCATCCTGGCTCAGATCTGTTGCCCGCTGAATGTACATCCGTGCCGGGTGCTCAGGTGGCAGATTCGCCAGCGTCTGCCGCACGATCGCCACGCCTTCTTCATCCTGCCCAAGCCCGAGAATGCGAAAGAATTCCTGGAGCATATAAACGCCGGTTCTGCCGTAGCGGGCGTACAGCATGATGGCGATGACCCCGTCGATCCGCAGGACGCTGCCCAGGGCGCGCAATCCGCCGGTCGGATCCGGCATATGGTGCAGCACGCCTTGGCAGGCGATAAAGTCGAACGATAAGCCGAGACTGGCAGCCTGTTCGATGGGGCATTCGTGCAGTGTCAGGTTGTCGAGTTGGTGATGGGCTTTGAGCCGTCGCTCGTGCTGCAGGGCGCCCTTCGAGATGTCGATGCCGACGACCCGGCAATGAGGGTTGAGCATCGCGTAGCAGGCTGCGGCCATCGTTCCACAACCGGCGACCAGAACATCGAGATCGCGGCGCGGCGCGCCGGCCGGCCAGTAAATCGGCTCGAGCAATTCGAGTCTGCCAAAGCTCTGCAAGTAAGCGGTCAATGACGGATCGCGCAGGTCCTGCACCGGCGGAGGATATTGCCAGCGGTCGTACTGGGCGACCACCGGGTCATCTGGAGAATATCCCGCCGGACCTGTCATTTTGCTGCATTCCCTGATATTGGCGCGTTGCGTGGGAGACTGTGTCATTACGTTGCAGGAACGGTAACTGCATTGGTCGCCACAAAGGTATTGTTGGCCTGGTTCGCGTCGTTGGCGAAATCAACAAAGCCCGGGTCGAGCTCGACGGCCAGATAAGAGCTCTGATGGATCGGTTCGGCCCGCGTAATCCGCAGGCTCTTTCCCGGCTTCAGATTGACATGTACTTTTCGTGAATCCACGGTGACAACATCGGCGACTTGCGCATCGGGCGTCTCGCCGATTTTGTAACTGAGGAAACCGTCCGCCGGCACATTCGCGGCGGTGGAGTTGGTGATCAGAAACGTCACGATCACCTTTTGGCCGGCCTTTTTCGGCGGGGTGAATTTGACGAAAGAGCCGGTGATATCCGTCCTGGCGGCAATCACCATGATGGTCTGGCCGGAATTGATTGTGGAAACAGCGCCGGTGGTATCGGTCAACTGCACCAGAACGTTATAGTTTCCCGCTGCCACCCCGGCCAGGGTGCGGGGAAAGTGCAGTGCAAAGGCCCGGCTCTTCCCTGCTTTAAGTTTGAGGCGGGCGTGGAGGGAGGAGAGCGTCGCCACGCTGCTGGAGGCGGTTTGGTCGGGCGAGAGCAAAATCTTCGCCATCGCGTTGCCAGAAATCGCTGCGCTCGCCGGCGCCAGCGTCAGCTTATCTTTTAATTTCAGCGGTGTGCCGGCGATAACCGAGGTTGTCGCCGCCCCCGATAAATGCGCCGAGACATTCAGGCTCGGTTGCGTGACGGTTTGGGTCAGCGATGTCGAGCTGGCCACGTTGGTTGCATCGCCGCTGTAGTCGGCAGTGATGAGGTCCGACCCGATCGGTAGTGTCGATACCGAAATGGAGGCTGAGCCATCCGATAAGCTGACCCCTGAGCCCAGTTCGGTGGTGCCGTCGTAAAAGACGACGGTGCCGGTCGGCGTTGCAACCGGCGCCTTGACGATGGCGGTAAAGGTGACGGAACTTCCGGCGACTGATGGATTGGCCGACGAGGTGAGCGTCGTGGTGGTTTCGGCGGTGCCCTGGAGCAGCACGCTTACCGATCCTGACGATGAATTCGACGCGATGAGGTCGATCATTGCGTTGCCCAGGTCGGCGGCGGCGACGGAGGTTGGGCCGGCCTCGGTTGGGAAAGTGGTTTGAGCCTGAAACGTTCCGTCGCCATTTCCCTGGAGCACGCCAAGCGTGTTATCCCCTTCGTTGGCGACGACCAGATCGATTGTGCCACTGCCAAGGCTTGTGGCGAGCACGTCGTAGGGGAAGGTGCCGACCATGTATGTTTGCTGGGACGAGAATGCCCCCGCGCCGTTTCCGAGGAAAACGCCGACGGTGCCGTCCTGAACATTTGCCACGGCAACGCCCATGTTGCTGTTGAACATGCCGACAGCGATGGATTGGGGCTGGTTTCCCGTGGCGTAGGTGACCGCCGAGGCGAATGTGTCGCCCCCGGTTCCCAAATACACGCCCAGCGTGTTGTTGCCTCGATTGGTGACGAGAATATCCGGCATTCCATTTCCGAGCGATGCGACCGCCACTGAATCCGGTTGGGCGCCGGTCGGCAGCGTGGTTTGCGCTTGAAACGTGCCGTCACCGTTTCCGCGCAGAATCCCAACGGTGTTGTCATTGGAATTGGCGACGACAATATCCGGGTGCGGATCGCCCAGATCGGCAAGGGCCAGGGCATCCGGTCCCGACCCGACCGGCACGCTGACCGCGGGCTGAAACGTGCCGTCGCCGTTGCCCAGGAGGACGCTCAGCGAATTGCTCTGAAAGTTGGTAACGACAATGTCCGGATGCCCATTTCCCAGGTCGCCCACAACCAGCGCATCCGGATTGTCGCCGACCGGATATGCCTGCGGGGCGGCGAAAGTTCCATCGCCGTGGCCGAGCAGGACGCTGACGGTCCCGGCAGTCAGGTTGCAAACCACCAGGTCGGGTTCTCCATTTCCCAGTTCAGCCACCGTCGCCGATGTCGGATATACGCCGCTGGCAAAGGTCTGCTGCGGTTGAAAAACGACGGCGGACAATAGCATGCGATTCTCGAGCGGTTCCAGGTCAAGCCATGGTTTGCTCGTTACTTTGCCGACGGCGTCGCCGGCCAGTGGGCGGGCGGCCTTCATGAATTTTCGGAAAAAGTGACGACGCATGCTGCCATGGTTGGCGTGATAATGGATCGCTTTCTGCATGGGTTCTACCTCCAGATCGCCCCCGGGGCCGATGCGCGTGCCTCGGTCTATTTGTTCAACTGCTCAACCAAGGTTCGCTTAAGAACCTTCCCAGTCGGCGAACGCGGCAGGTCCGCTACAAACTGAATATCCCGCGGTATTTTCCACTGAATCAGACCGTGTTCCCGGCAAAACTCACGCAGGGCGTCCGCCGTCACCGTCTGATTTTCGCGCAGAATAACAAACGCCGCTACTACTTCGCCGCGACTGGCATCTTTCTTCCCGACGACTGCGGATTCGGCGACGGCTGGATGCTGATTCAATACGTCTTCAATCTCGCGCGGGCTGGCCTTTTCACCGGATACGTTAATCTGGTCCTTCTTCCGACCCGTGATGTGCAAATAACCCTTGGCGTCGATCATCCCAAGGTCGCCCGACTTGAAATAGCCCTCAGGCGTAAGCACTTCGGCAGTTTCGTTCGGCAGATTGTGATAACCCTTCATAATCATCGGACCCTTAAGCCAGACTTCGCCGGATTGACCCTGCGGCAATGCCTGCCCATTCTCATCAGCGATGCGAAGTTCCGCTCCCGGGAGCAACTGCCCGACCGATCCCGCCTCGCGGCGGCCCGGAACGTTGAATGCGATGGGGCCGATGGTTTCAGTCAGGCCATATCCTTCGTAGATCGGCGTGTTGAACTTCTTCTCAAACCCATCGCGAATCACCGCCGGCAAAGGCTCGCCGCCGCTGATGGCGGCATAGAGCGATTTCATGTCGTCCGGGCCGTAATCCTTCAGCCGGATCATCGCCCCATACATGCTGGGCACCGCCGCCACGATGGAAATCTGATGATCGCGAATGGCCTTCACCACATGGTTGGGCCGGAATCCGGTTCCCTGATAAACAATTCTCGACCCAAGCTGAATCGGTGCGATAAGCGTCGCCAGCATGCCAGTTGAATGAAACAGCGGCAAAATTCCCAGAAAACTGTGCGTGCCGCTCAACTGTGCATGTTTTATGGCGGCATCCACATCGCTTTGCAGGTTGCCGAAGCTCAATAACACCCCCTTGGGCAGCCCCGCGGTGCCGCTGGTGTACATCAGCACTGCAATGTCGTCGGCGGCGGGGGAGGGGAAGCTTGGCGTGATTGGGAAGGGGGGCGATTGCGGAAGAGTGAGCAGGTCGATCACCTTCAGCGGCATGCCCTGCACCTTCGGCGCCAACGGCCCGACTGTCAGCACAACGTCAATTCCGCTATCTTTCACAATATGGGCGATTTCTTTTTCGCCCAGAAGAAAGTTAATCGGCACCACGGTCTTGCCAGCCAGCAGCGTCCCGTAGAAACTGGCGACGAAGGCGGCGCTGGTGGGAAGGAGAAGTCCCACCCGCGGTTGATCGGTTTGAAATGACAGGTACATTCCCAGACCTGCCGACATCATCGCCAGTTGCTGCCAGGTATACTGGCCGCGGTCGTCGATGATGGCGATGTCCTGCGGATGCTGCTGGGCATGGGCGAAGAGCGGTTCGAAGAGCATGTGGCTGTCCTTTTTGCGGGTCGCTTGTCGATCTATCAATCATCGCCGGTGCGTGTGCCGGGCTTGTCACGGACGAAAAGACCTTGGACCAACATATCCCAAGAGAGAGTTATGCGAAACAACCCAATCGTGTTCCCGAAATTCAGCCTGGCCAACGGCGCATTGCTGGCCGGCCTGGCACTGTTGCCAATGCTCGGCGGATGCCTCGACGGCCCATCGCGGCGAATCCTTAATCGCGGCTATGGGGAATTGAAGGCGCAGCAATATGACTCGGCCAACGCCGACGCCGACGAATTCCTCCGCGCTCATCCGGATGGCAGCGGGGTTGCCGAGGCGTGGTATCTCAAGGGTCGCATTGCCGAGGCCAGGGCA
Source organism: Tepidisphaeraceae bacterium (assembly GCA_035695715.1). Lineage (GTDB taxonomy): Bacteria > Planctomycetota > Phycisphaerae > Tepidisphaerales > Tepidisphaeraceae > RYN-428. Next base: position 17,894 of record DASRRM010000521.1, on the reverse strand, counting down.
CAGGACGATGCCGCCGCCCCAACCGACGCCGACAAGCGCGAATTTCTGGATCGCGCCAAGGACGCCTACCAGCAGGGCCTGCAAGCCGCCGGCCCGGCCGATGTTCGCGCCAAGCTGCACATTGGCGTGGCCAACGTCGATTTCTACGAGGAAGACTACGCCGGCGCCGTCCGCGAATTCAAATCATCCTACGAAAACATCGCCAACGAAGACACCAAGGCCTGGGTGCTGTATCAGATCGGACGCTCGGAGCAGCGGCTGGGCGAATTTGACCAGGCCGACAAGGCGTTTGCCGATGTGCAGCGCTACTATCCCGGCTCCGATGCGGCCACCCGTGCCGCCACACGCACCGGCATGAACGCCTTTCATGTGGAGGTGAAGAAGTACGGCGACGTCGCGACGGCGGAGAAGGCCGCCGGGAAGCTTCGCAGCGAGGGCCTGCCCGCCAGCCGAACCGTGGACGCGGGTTGGCAGATCGTGCAGATTGGCCCGCTTCCAACCTACGCCGACGCCAAGGCCATCCAGGCCCGGATCGGCAAGGAATATCCGGGCGCGATTATTTCGCCGTAATACAACTTCCCGCGTGCCCAACGGCCGATGAGAGGGTATCATTACTCGTGTTATCCAACGCCACGACACGGGCAAATGAGGTCCACATGCGAAGATTTAACAGCATGGCGCACATTATCGGCGGCATCGCGGGATGCCTGTTATTATCCGCCTGCACCACGCCGTCCACCAGCGGCCCGGGCGACATGGAAACCCGCCAGGACGCCGCGATGCAGCATCCGTTCGATTCAAGTCCCGGACATGTCGATACCGACATCAGCGGCGGCGGAATCGGTGAATCCAAAGGCTTGAACCGGGATATTGATCATGTTCTCAATCCGTGATAAGTCCATTTTGCTCAGCGGACTGTTTGGCGCAACGGCCATCATTGCCGGCGGGTGCAGTTCCACGTCGTCCTGCCCCTGCTTTCGCGAGCGCGCGCCCGTGGTGGTAAAAACACCCGTCCCCATCGCCGAGCAGCCCGCCGCCGACGAGGCCACCGAGCTTCGCGGCTGGCATAAATCCATCGCCTTCTACGAAAGCGGCGCAACGCAAGCTTGGCCGACGCGCTGGTATTACGCGCCCAACCCCGATTACACCACGCCGGAAAACTTCGTCATGGACCCCATGATGTTCCTGGCGCAGACGGCTTCGTTGCCGGTAACGATGGCCAAGGAACCGCCGTTCAAGCAACCGGTGGTTTATTCCGGCGACGTGCTTCCAGCGAGCTACACCGCCATGCCCCCGTATCCGCCCGAGCAGGCGGTATCGCCCAAGATTGCCGACCCCGATGTGCTGGGCCGTCCGCGCGGGGTTGTTGCTCCCGAGCCGCCGCCACCGCGGAAGGAACTGCCTCCCACATATATGCCGCCTCCCGCGCCAAAACCTGCAAAGACGGTGAGCCATTCAGCGCCAACGACAATGCCCGCGAAGTAGCATTGAACCACATGACACCGGCGGCTTCGCGCAGCTCGTTCATGCCTGGCGGTTTTGCGTTGCGGCCTCAAGCCTGCGCGACCCCGGCGCAAGCCGGTTTCCGTTGGCGGCCGGCGCGTTCACTTCCAGCATTTTGCCTAAATGACCTTGCGCGATTAGGCGCGTCGGTTCTTCGTAGGGTCCGCACCGCGGACCGTCTTTTCCGCCACAATCGTGACGGTCCGCCGTGCGCACCCTACACGAATTGTGCAGGCCTATTTATTTACTCAAAGTGGCCGGTTTTTGCGTCAGAGCCGTGAACCCCTAATCTGTGTCCAGGAAGTGCGAGAAGCCTCCACGCCGGGGCAAGCGGCGCGCACAACCGCGGTTAGCGCGAACAACGGTGTCGCCGCGCCGCCCCGGATTTGGGCAGCGCTCCTAAATCCGGGGCGGCGCGGCGATAGAGCTGTTCGCAAGTCGAAACCGCACTGGCGCCGCTTGCCCCGGCGTGAAGGGCATTTTCCTCAAAAACCGCTCAGTTTGAGTATTTAGATTTTTCCCTACTTCCGGCCCGGCGGCTTTTCGCGCGGAGGCTGGCTGTATTCCACCAACAGAATCGACGGCAACTTCATCGTCATTCCGCTCTTGAGCTGGCAATTCAATTCCCGCTCCAAAAGGCGGCCGCTGAGGAGCGAGCCATCCCACAGCAGCACCTGAACATCGTCCCCGCCGGCTTTTCCGCGCTTCAGCAGGCGGATGTCGGCGGTGTTGACGGGCAGGGTGTCGAAGGCAGTCTCAATGTTCAGCTTACCGCTCAACTCGCCCACGAATAAATCGTCATTCTGAAGGTGAATCGTCGGGGAATGGTCATCAACCTCGGGCATTTTTGCCGCGAATTGAAATCGCAATAGCGAGCCGCTGGAGACTTTGATGTGCTGGCCGGACGTTGCCAATTCCACGTCAAAGTGATCGGCAGTTGCCAACCCGGTAAATCGGCTGCCATCAGTCAACGTGATTTCATGCGCATCATTGTCGTCGTTCTGGAAGGAGATCGCCGCGATCGATTCCGGTTTCAACGACAACGTTCCGTAGCGCGACGCGATTTGGAGGTTTTCCGTCATCGGCTTGATCATGAGCCGCTCGCCGGAGCGCAGAAGCAGCAGCGGCTTATCAAAGGTCCACTCGGCGGGCTCGCCGGGGCGCTTGCGGAAGCCAACCCGGCTGATCTGCGCCAGGGGAATTTGCGTGGTTTGCCCGCCCACGAATTGCAGGGCGAGGGTTGGCTTGTCGAGACGGCCGCCGAAAATTTCGCCGTCGGTGGTGACGAAAAGCTGGCGGGTATGAAGCTGGCCGATGTTGACGATGCCGGCGACGTTGCCCGCGGGAAGAGCGATCGGCCCGTAGAAGGTTTTCAGGGCGAAGGTGGATTCTTCCAGCGTTCCGCGAAGGCGGTCGCCGTTATGAAGCTCGACGATGTCGTCAGTGTCGCCGCGTAACAACTCCACATCGTTGATCCATTCCTGGGTCTGCGGATAGTTGACGATGATTCGCCGCAGGCTGGAAGGAATGCCGTGCATTACCGCCGACTGTTTCAGCGAATTGATGAAGCGCGTTCCATCGGCGACGGTGGGGACGATGGTGTGCAGATGCAAAATGGCCTGCTCGCGCTGCGGCGGCAAGTTCATGACATAGGTGGCAGTGATGGAATTACTTCCCTCCTGCCAATCGAGCTTGGGCGCGACGTGAGCGCCTGGGCCGCCATAGATCTGAACGAGCGTTCGGCCGCCGGCGGTTTGCGCGGCCCAGGCCAGGTTGCGATCCTTAATCTTGGGGTCGGCAATGAACTGAGCATTGGCGACGTTGAAATTCAGATTCGTGGTAATGGAAGCCGTGATGGTTTGCTGCTGATTTTGCGTGTTATGGAAAATGTCGACGTAGCGAAGAACGCCATCGCGTTTTCGGAACAGCAACCGGCGGGTGATGGTGACGCCGTTGATTTCCAGATTGTCGATGACCAGCTCGCCGGTTTTGGGATCGAGGCGCGCCTGGTTGTTGGCCTGGTTGGAGGTGTTGCCGTTGACGTAGAGGAGCGAACCCTGGCTGATGACCGGCGAGCGGCCCTGTTCCTGGAGCCAGCCGTTGGAGTTAATCTGCCAGATGTTTCCCCCTTCATCGGCAAATGGGTAGGGCAGTGCAACATCCCCGCCGGACCCGGGCGAAAGCGGCATGGCCTGGCGATAAAAGGGACCGTCCTGCGCCAAAGCCGCGGCGGCGAGAAACGCCGTCGCGATTACAATCACCGCTCCACTGATGCAATGACGTTGCGTCACGGTGTTTGCTCCGAAGGATTGTCATGAGGGACAAATGCCGGCGAGCCGTTTGACTCGCGCATCGATCATGAGAAGGGTAGCCAGTCCATCGGCAGCGGGCAATGTGGAAGCCGGCAACTAAATCGAATGCGATCTCGCCAAAGATTGACCCAACGCGGTTTGACCGCAAAGGCGCAAAGAACGCAAAGGGGACGCAACGCTCAAATATTGCAATCGAAGCGGGCCGCTTTCCGTTTTTCTTAGCGCCACTTGCCGTAAATCAGATTTTTGTTTTGACCATTACAGCGCATCGGGCTAGCATACTTCTCTCCACCATGCGCTTCCGCACCGCTCACGCCCTGCTTCTTGCCGCAATCGTCTACTGGACGACTGGTGCGGCCCTTTACATCCATGAGCGAACGGAACATGCCGACGGCGACGACGCCGGTGAAATAGCGCTTGCCATTTCGGATCATTCGGATTCATCGCCCGGCAATCATCCCAAACACCATCACGATCACGACGACTGCCCCACCTGCCAGCTTCTGGCGCATATGCAAGCGCACCATGTCGCGCCGCCGATGATGGCGTCGGCTCACCTGCCGTGCCTTTGCACGCTTACGGTGACCGATCGGCTTCCGCCGGTGGTTGATGTTCACGTCTTCGCCCCGATTCGCGGGCCGCCAGTTCCTGCAAACCTCTTCCTCTAACACCGTGGCATGGGCGTCTCGCCCATGAGGCATGTACTCATGCCGGTCAGCCGTACCCGGCTGACGCCAAATGAGCGCAGCGAGCATTTGCTTGTCTTTGGTTGCGCATATCGCGCGACGGCCGAGTTCGCCGTAAACCAAAGCGGCATTTCCAGCGCGTTGCGCCGATTCGCGAGATGGTGGGCGAGCACGCCCTGAATTCATCGCGATGAATGTCGATCATTTTCAGCAATCAAACTAATAAGGTCGGTTTTCTTTTGGCCTGAGTGGCTCCGCGAAAATGCGCTCAAGGCTCGCAAGCGCTCCATCGCCCGCCGTGCAAGCACGGTGGGGGTAGCGCGTCTTGTGCGCCCGTTATCCGCCGCAAGGATGTTGGCGACCTGGGTCCCTCGCCATAATCGCGGGCGTACCAAGGTATGCCATTAAATAATGATTGTGTCCGTGTCTTACGGATGCGATTTCGTTGCGAAGCGCGCTGCGCGAATCGTGGAACGCAGGCTAACCGAAGGCGACGCAACCAGGAACATTACGCCATGAAAAATTCAATCCGCGCGCGGCTCTCGGCAGCGGCGCTGCGTTCTCGATTTCCATTGTGGTTTCCAATTTCGTCGATTGTTTTTCTGATGCCGGGCGTCGCGCCGGCCCAAGCGCCGGCAACGCAGCCGGCCGCGGCCACCAACACACAGCCTTCAGTTTTGCCAACGCCACCCCCTGCGGCGGCGATTCCCCCAGAAACCCGGCCCGGGCCAACCACTCCATTGCCCGCGGAAACTCCCAGCGTGCAGCCCGCGACTACCGCGCCCCAGGCGCCGGCGCCGGCGACCCAGCCCGCCGCAACCGCGCCGACCACGCCACCAGAGGAACTTCAGGCAGTCACCGTTACCGCCGCTCTTGAAGCCAGCCGCCTCCAGATCGCGCCCAGCCTCGGCGCATCGGCCTATTCCATCACCCCGGCGCAGATCCAGAACACTCCCGGCGGCGAAAACGCCTCGTTCCAGCAGGTCCTGCTTCGCGCGCCGGGCGTCGTAGAAGATACGTTCGGGCAGGAACACGTTCGCGGCGAACATGGAAATCTCACCTACCGCGTCAACGGCGTGCTTCTGCCGCAGCCAGTCAACGTCTTTGGGCAGGAACTCGACACGCGCCTGGTCAGTTCCACCACACTGATCGACGGCACCCTCCCGGCGGAGTTTGGATTTCACACCGCCGGCATCGTCGATGTCGTTACCAAATCCGGCGCGACGCTCAATCACAACGAGGTTTCCCTCTACGGCGGCATGTACGACACCATCCAGCCATCCCTGCAACTCGGCGGAACCACCGGAAAGCTCGACTACTTCGTCACCACTTCCTACAACCACAATGGCCTCGGCATCGAAAACACCACCGACAGCCATGTCGCCATTCACGATTACACCGATCAGGAACGTCTCTTCGGCTATTTCAATTACACGATCGATGACACCAGCCGATTGAGCATCTTTATCAACAGCTATAATGGCGATTTCCAGATTCCCGCCGAGCGTGGTTTGCCGCAGGCATTTACCTTGGCCGGGCATCCGTTTGCCGATTCGGCGGCTTCCGATGAAAACCAAAACGAGCAGGAATATTACACCGTCGTCGCTTACCAAAAGTCGGTCGACAAGCTTTCCTACCAGGTTTCCGGCTTCGTTCGTTACGGGCAGATTACCTTTAATCCCGATGTGACCAATGACCTGATTTTCCAGGGCGTCTCCGGCGCGGTTTATAACAACTTCCTCACCTATGGAACGCAGTTCGACGCCTCTTATGTCCTCAATGACCAGCACACCCTGCGCGGCGGCTTTATCGGCGATTATACCACCGAAAAGCTCGACACCACGTCCGGCGTATTCGCCACCGACCCGGCCACCGGCGCCCAGGCCAGCAGCACGCCAATGTTTATTTCTGACAACTCGGGAAACGAAGCCACCGAAGCCGGGATTTATCTTCAGGATGAATGGAAGCTCACGTCAAAACTGACGCTGAACTATGGCTTGCGCTATGACCGGTTCGACGCCAACTTTGATCATGAAGGCCAGCTCAGCCCGCGCGTGAATGTGGTTTACAGGCTCGACGAGAAGACGACGGCGCACGCGGGTTATTCGCGATATTTTGTGCCGCCGCCCGTTCAGAACCTGACCCTGTCGTCGATCTCCAAATTCAACAACACCACCAACGCCCCGGCCAGCCCCGGCGACAATGCGCCGCGCGTCGAGCGATCCGACTATTATGATGTCGGCGTCTCGCATCAATTGACGCCCGCTTTGCAACTCAATGTTGACGGCTTCTATAAACAGGCCCACCAGCTCGTCGATCTTGGGCAATTTGGAAGCGCTATTATTCTCTCGCCGTATAATTACAAAGAGGGGACGGTCTATGGCGCTGAATTCAGCGCGCTGTACAACGAAGGCGGATTCTCGGCGTTCGCCAATTTCTCCTGGGTTAAGACTATGGCGCACGACATCGATAGCCAGCAGTTTAATATCGATCCAACCGAGCTGGCGTATATTCAGGACCACAACATCAAGCTCGATCACGAATCGGAATATTCCGTCTCCGCCGGTGCTGCTTATACCTTCCTGCGCGACAACCGCGTTTACGTCGACATGCTCTACGCGTCGGGATTGCGGGCCGGTTTTGCAAACACGTTGCAGGAGCCTCAGTATTATCCGGTGAATGTGGGATACGAGCATGTGTTCCACGGCGGATTCTGGGGGAGCAACAACGTGAAATTCCGCGTGGACGTGCTGAATATCTTCGACCAGAGTTACCAACTACGCCAGGGCGGCGGCCTGGGAATCAACGCCAACCAGTACGGCCAGCGAAGATCGCTTTACGCGGGAGTGACGTATGAGTTTTGACAGGCCGGGCAGGCACCGAAAAGTCTCATCGCGTGCTGCGGCCGTAACCAAAATGCACGCGCCAAGAACGCCAAGCTGCCAAGAGCGCCAAGAAGAATCGGACGAGAATCGGATTGAAGTTCCCGTATCACCGGCCTCTCGCCCGTTTTTTTGCCCGAGGGCCATGCTTGAAAAAAGGCCATGATACATCCCTTCAAATATCCAAGCTTTTCCTTGGTGCTCTTGGCGGCTTGGCGGTCTTGGCGCGACATTCGTGCCAGGAAAACGAGATTCGGCATGTTATTTTCGAAGAGCGCAAAGACATGAGTAAGATGATTTGAACGATAAAATGACCGTCCAGACGATTCCAATTCCGCCTTCCCCGCGTCCGGTACCCGCAATTCCGTCGCGGCCGCGCGCCGAGTCTTCGCCGGCGTTGTGGCTGGCCGCGGCGTTCACGCTGGCGCTTTGGCTGGCTTGCCTGGCGGTGGGAATCGGCGGGGTGGTTTTGCATTATGTCCAGCCGCATCTGCCGCCGGTGGAAACGCCGGTGGTCGCACAGCTTATCCATGTCGAATTGTCGAATGAACCCGTGCCGGCGGACAGCGGGTCGACGGACAAGGTCGATCCCGCGCCGGCACAGGCGGATGATATTTCGCCGCCGCCTGCGCCCGTGCCCGCCACGCCGAGCGCCGCGCCGCCCTTGATGGCTGTCGCCACGCCCGACCCGGCGATTGCCTTTGCCGTGCCGGTGAAAGGGCCGGCGCAAATCGTCAGCGCCAAGCAAGCCGCCCCCCAGCAGCCCGGTACGGCTGCGAAAACCGCCGGGCCGGTCGTGCATCATTTGGTCTTCGGGCGCGGCGAAGGAAAGCAGCCGCCGCCGGAGTATCCGCGCGAAGCCGAAATGCAGCGACAGGAAGGCGTCGTCGGGATTCAGTTTGTCGTTACCGAAAATGGCGGGGTCGCCGCGCCCGAAATTGTCGCCCCATGCCGCTGGCCCATGCTCAACCAGGAAGTGCTGCGTACGGTTCGCGATCGCTGGCATTTCGCGCCGGGCGAGCGACGGCTGTGTGAAATCTATATTCACTTTCAACTTGCCGATAAGTAAACCCCATGAATGCCATGCCCATGCCCATCCTCGCCAACATCATCGTCGATTGGTTCCACAAGGGCGGCCCGATCATGTGGCCGATTCTGGCGGCTTTGCTTTTGGCGCTCACCGTCGTTCTGGAGCGTGCCATCTGGTGGATTGCCCTGGCTCGACGCTCGCACGCCGCGGCGCTGGAGCAAAGTTTCGATGCGATTGCCGCCGGGAATTTTGACGAGGCGTTGCACCTGACCGACGATGACAACGATCCGTTCCTGGCCACCGTCCACAAAGGCCTGCTTCACGCCCACAGCTCGCTGCTGGGCGCGATGCAGATTCGCGCTTCCGACGCCCTGGAAAAAGGGGAGCGCAATCAATGGATCCTCGGCACCCTCATCACCCTGGCGCCGCTGCTCGGATTGCTCGGCACCATCACCGGCATCATGCGCTCGTTCAACTTTGTCGGCGACGAGCAGCTCGCCCCCACAAAAGTCAGCGGCGGAATCGCCGAGGCGCTCATCGCCACCGCCTGCGGCCTGGGAATCGCCATTCTCTGCCTGATGCCATACAACTATTTCAACCGGCGCCTGTCGCATCTCCGCTCGCGATTGGAGCGCACGATCAATCACGTGGAGCTGCTGGTCGAATCCGCCAAGCACCACGGCCACGATCTGGAAGAATTCGCCCGCGAGCGAGATATCGGGTCAAGAAGCTTAAGTGGGGCGATGGCTAACGCGTGAATTCTTGACGCGAAGGCGCGAAGAGGACGAAGGAAGCGAAGGAAAGAAAGCAAAAGAAAAGAAGAACGAGAGATCCAAGAATGGAACCATGGACTTGTCATGCCGAGAAGCGAACCATCCTGGCTTTTCGCACGGGGTGCAGCGTCAAGAAGGAATTTATTCCTGCTTTGAGGGAAGATTGGTGCTTTGGCGGGAAATCTCTTCGTGTCCTTCGTCTCTTCGCGCCTTCGCGTCAAAAAATCCGCAGAGATTCGCGCGATAAGAAAGGCTGGCCATGCCCGTCAAGCTAGGCTCAAAACTTCCATCCGATAGTGCCGAGGCGCGGATCGAGATTATTCCGCTCATCGACATCATGTTCTTCCTGCTCGCGGCGTTCATGCTCGTCAGCCTGAGCATGGTGAACCTTAAGGGCGTGAAGGTGAATCTGCCGACGGCGGTGAGTTCAACCAGTGAACCGAAGAAAGATTTCGTCGACATCTCCGTCGATAAGGATGGCGTGATTTATCTCGACAAGAAGCTGGTGGCCGACAACGAGCTCATCGCCTCGCTGGTCAGTCTGCAAAAAGCCAACCCGGTATTGCGCGTGTTCATCAGCGGTGACCAGGATGCCCGCCATGGCCGGATGATTCGCGTGCTGGATCTGGTGCGCCAGGCGGGCATCGACAAGGTTGCCTTTGAAACCCGCCTGCCGGCCAAGGCGGTGACGCCATGAAGTGGCTGGTCGCAATAAATCTGCTCGGCGTCATGGCGCTGGCGGCCCTGTCGGCCTTTCAGTGGAGCATCAACAGGGACTTGAACCTGGAAAAGATCGCTCTGGAAAAAACCACACAGGAGCAGGCGCGGAAAATCACCGAGCAGGAAGGGAGCATCAAGAATATCACCGCCGACCTGGATGATTTCCGCAGTCGCCTGACGATTGCCGAGGACGAGCTGAAGAAACAAGAAACGCAAATCGCCACATTGCGGCATGAGCGCGACCGGACGATTGCCGAGCGCGATGTCGCGATGAAGGAGCGCGATGCCGTGAAGGCGTCGCTTGCCGAATGGGAAGCCGCGGTGAAGCAGCGCGATGAAACCTTGAAAAAAGCCAGTGGCGACATTCAGAAAGTAATGGACGAACGACAGGAGGCCATCACAAGGTTCAACGAGCTGGCGATAAAGTACAACGGCGCTGTAAAAGATTTGAATGAAGCCCGCGCCAAGCTGGCCGGGGCGCATTGATGAAGGATGAGCCGCCAAGCTCCGGTCCCCTTTCCCCTGTACTCAGGGGAGAGGGATAGGGTGAGGGGACGTTCGACGAAATGCGTTTTTCTCGCGAACGTCCCCTCACCCCAACCCTCTCCCTGAGTACAGGGGAGAGGGAGCAGGAGTCGCAAGTGTCCCGAATTTCCCTGGAGACCGCATGCCATTGATCATTTCCAACCTCGCCAAGACCTATGTCGCCCCGGATGGAACTGCCGTTCCGGTGGTTCGCATCGAAAACCTCCGCCTCGAAGACGGCGAGCAGGTCGCGCTGATCGGAAGCTCCGGCTCCGGGAAGACGACGTTGCTGCATCTCATCGCCGGCATTCTCGCCCCCGATTCCGGCGTCATCGTGTTCGGCGACCCGGGCCAGGGAGACGTCGACATTACCGGCCTCAGTGAAGCCAACCGCGACATCTTCCGCGGCAGCCATATCGGCTACGTCTTCCAGACCCATCACCTTTTGCCCGGCTTCACCGCCCTGGAAAACGTGCTGCTGGGCATGAGCTTCACCGGCCGCCCGCACGACCCGCAATGGGCCCGGCATCTTCTCAAGGAAGTCGGCCTGGCCGACCGCCTGAATTACAAGCCCGAAAAGCTATCCGTCGGCCAGCAGCAGCGCGTCGCTGTCGCCCGCGCCCTGGCCAACCGCCCGCGGCTGGTGCTGGCCGATGAGCCCACCGGCGCGCTCGACCCGAAAACCGCGCACCACGTGCTGGATCTGATTCGCAATCTGTGCAAAGAAGTGGGCGCATCGCTGCTCCTGGTGACGCACGATCTGTCGATTGCCGGGCAGTTTCCAAGAACCCTGAATCTGGCGGAGATCAATACCGCGTCAACCGCCTTCGCCGCGACGAATGCGGTTTAGAGTGGCACGGGCGGCTCGCCCGTGTTTTTGCATTTTAAGAAACATGGGCGAGCCGCCCATGCCACTTTCAGAATCCCAAGGAACCAACCCATGAACGTCTTCCAACTCGTCCTCAAGCAGATGCGGCAACGCTCGCTCTCCACCTGGCTCACCATTCTCTCCATCCTTCTCGGCGTGATGCTGGCCATTGCCATCCTCATCCTTCAACGCGAAGGGGGAAACCTCTTCAGCCAGACCGACTTCGGCTACGACATCATCATCGGCCCGCCGAAGGGCTCGGCGCTGGAATTGACGCTGAATACGGTCTACGGCCTGGAAAAGAGCCAGGGCGTGATCCCATATTCACTTTATGAGGACATGTCGCGTAAAAGTCGGCCGCCGCAAGGTCATGCGGACTTTCGTCGAATGGTGAAGATTGCCGTGCCGATCATGGTCGGCGACAGCTATAAGGGCCGGCGCATCGTCGGCACATCGCCGGAGTTCTTCGGCTTCAATGACGACGGGCAGGAGGTCACCGGCCAGAAGTTCGAGTATCGGCTTGGGAAAAGCTTTCAATTTGCGGAAGGGCGCGCCTTCGCGCCGCGCAAATTTGAAGCTGTCGTCGGCAGCGAGCTGGCGTCAAAACTGGGAATGAAGCTTTACGATAACAAGCTGAGCGAGAAACAGAATCAGGCCGAAGCTCGGGCGTTTCAGGCCACGCATGGTTTCCCCGGGCCGAATCAAACGCCCGACATTCACAAGCCGGTTTGGCACGTCGTCGGCATTTTGAAGCCGACGCATACCGCCAGCGATCGCGTGCTTTATGTGCCGTTCATCAGTCTTTACGCGATTGCCGAGCATGAAGAGGGAATGCTGGTACAGTTGTTCATGCGTAACAACATCGATCCGACCCGGGTGCCGCCGGAGAAGGTGGACCAGACGCTCATAGACCTTGGCATTGATCCCAAGACAATTCCGGACTCGGCGAAAAAGCAATTCAAGCAGGCATACGAGCAAAAAAAAGCTGCCGCCACCCGACCCACTCCGGCCGCGAGTCCCGCCCCGGGCGGCGAATTGCTGCAGGATGCGAAAACCGTTGCTCCCACGCCGGCGCCTCCGCCTACGCCGGTTGCGAGTGCCGGCGGTGACGACGATGAGCCGGTATTCACGTTCGATAAAGACGGCAACATTGTGCCCGATCTTCCCCAGGCGGCGTGGGAACTGTCGGCAATTCTCGTCCGGTCGCGAGGCCCGGTGCAGGAAGGTCAAATCGAATACATCTTTAAGAATATTGACAATCGCGCCATTGCCGTGAATCCCGCCGGCACCATGCGCGAATTCTTCCAGACTTTTCTAGCCGGCACGGCAGTCGTCCTTCTCCTGATCGCCTGCCTGGTCACCATCGTGGCGGCGGTTTCCATCATGACCACCATTTACAATTCCGTCTCCGCCCGCCGTCGTGAAATCGCCATCCTGCGCGCCTTGGGCGCGACCCGGCGGCGAATTTTGCTGATGATTTGCCTGGAAGCCGGCACGGTCGGCTTGTTCGGCGGAGTCGCCGGCTTCGTATGCGGCCACTTCCTCGCCGCCGCCGGCTCGGTCTACCTGAATCAGACCTTGGGCGAAGGCATCAACTGGTTCAGCGTCGGCTGGGAGGAATTCGCCTATCTGGGCGCGGTGGTGGTGATTGCTATTTTCGCCGGGCTTGTGCCGGCGCTCAAGGCGTATCGGGTTTCGGTGGCGACGAACCTGGTTGCGGAATAGATGGCGCCGCAGAAATCTTTGACGCGAAGGCTCGAAGAAGACGAAGAATCATGAAGCCACTCGTCCCCAAAACTCCAATCGCGAACTCTCCCATTCGCGTTCTTCGATCCTTCGCGCCTTCGCGTCAAAATTCTGATATGCGCCATCTTGGTTTGTGGGCTAATAGCCGGTCAATTACCGCATTTCCAGACCACTCAGCGTTCCGCTGCTTGAGCCGAATCGATCTGCTTCAATCCCCATCCGCTGCAACATCGAAACATAAAGATTCGACAACGGCGGCGGACTCTTAACGTCAAAGGCCAGGTGTTGGCCGTGCTTGAAGCCGCCGCCGGCCAGGACGATGGGGAGGTTCTTGGCGGAATGATTGGCGGCGTTTCCCAGATTGCTGCTGAAGACCAGGGCGGTGCGATCGAGCAGGCTTTCGCCTTGTTCTTCGGTCTTTTTCAGCTTCGCCAGCAGGTCGCGGAGGGTTTTCATCTTTTCGGTTTCGATGAGCCGAAGCTGGGCGATCTTTTTCGGGTCCTGGCCGTGGTGGGAGAGATCGTGATGACCCATGGAGACGCCGGGCACGGGGGGCACCAGGCTGGTGCCGAGCAGGAGCATGGTGATGATGCGCGTGGAATCGGTTTGCAGGGCGAGATGGATCAGGTCGAACATCAGGCGGGTCTTGCCAATCAGATCTGCCGGGTTGGCGATATCCTGCGGCTGTTTTGCATCCACCTTCGGCTTGGGTTTTTTAGCCCATTGCTCGCTGGTGGACATGCGCTGCTCCAGCTCGCGCACGCTGGTGAAGTATTCGTCGAGCTTGTCGCGGTCGCGCGAGCCCAGGGCCGAGTGAACCGCGTCGGCCTGATCGCGCACGCTATCGAGGATGCTCTGGCCATCGCGCAGTCGCTGCGCCTGCGCCCGCACTTCGTCGGGAGTTCCCTGGATGAAGAGCCGGGCGAATAAATGTGATGGCGAGCTTTCGGTGGGAATGAGCGCGCCGCTGCGCGTCCAGGATAAGCCGAAGCCCTCCTCGGAAAGCGACAGGCTGCGAAAGCGCGTCTGATCCCCAACATGGTCTGCGGCCACCTGGTCCAGCGAGATGGTATTACGAAACCCGCCATGCAATTCCGGATGCGGGGCCGCGGTTAAAAAGCTGAACAGCGAATCATGGCTCGAGCCGACTTCCGGATGCGACAAGCCGGAGATGACGCTGAAGTCGTCGCGGAAATCCTTGATGACATCGAGGTAAGGGGTCGATTCGTAATCCTTCCCGGCCTTCTCGGGAAAGAAAAATTCCGGATGAAGCCCCAAGGGCGAGCAGATGAACACCATCCGCCGAATCGGCGCGGCACTATCCGCCCCCGAAGCGCGCGGCTGGAAATAATCGAGCATCGGAAGCGCCAGCGTCACGCCGGCGGCCTTGAGGACGTGCCGGCGCGAAATGCGCGGAGTGGATGATGGGATGTCGGTGTGATGGGAATTCATTTTCGCACGCTTTCGTTTCATCGAAACAGAAGATATTGCCCCAGACGCCGGTTCTCACTGTGAGGTACTCCGAAGAGCCGGGTCGATAACGAGATATCCGCGGAAACAACCCGGCTCTTCGGGGTACCTCAGAACCGGCGTTAGAATACCGTCAAATGTAGGGTGGGCGTACTCGCCCACCGTCGCTTTCCCGTCGCATCGAAGTGGTGGGCGCGTACGCCCACTCTTTTGTGAAACATCTCAATCGTGACACGGGCGTCCCGCCCGTGCGAGCGATTTGGAAAGAGTGAATTCCAGTTCATGATTTCCAAGTCTCACGCGAAAGGCATGGGCGGGACGCCCATGTCACGATCTGGCCTTTCGATCCAATCTCCACAGAACCACCGACAAGGTGGGCCCGATGGCGCAGACCACAAAAATAACGAGCCATCCTCCAGCGATAAAATCTGAATATCGATTCAATGAACCATCGACCACGGCCAAACCACTGAATAGCATCGACGGAATCAGCACGATATTCAGATTAAACAAAACCTTTCTGAGAAGTTTCCATCGTGGTACGCGACGATGGCGCTCGTAATCCAGGGGCTGCGGTGGATCGTTGGCCATTTCGCGCATCACTTCGTCCGGAACAATTCGCTCTGCACCACCTCATGCACCAGCGTTCGCAATCCGTAATTCTTCTCCCGGATTTTCGCGACGATGCGATCCACCTCTTCATGATCCGCAGCCTCCGGCGGGCCGCCCGTGGCATAGGTGATCAGCTTTTCCGTCAACGACCGCGCAACCTGGTCCTTTTGTTTCAATAGCAGCTTCTTCAGATCGTCAACATTCGCGAAAGATGTTCCATCCGGCATCACATCCGATGGGTCGACCTTCGGGCCAGTCAAATACGGCATCCGCCGGCCGTTAATGACGACTTCTTTTCCCAAGCCGGTGGTGCGGTAGTTTTCGCGCCAGCCGCCGATCACGTCGAAGCTTTCCAGGGCAAAGCCCGGCGGATCAATCTTGCTGTGGCAGCCGGCACAGGAGGGAAGCTGGCGGTGTTTGGCGAGTTGCTCGCGGATGGTCGTCGCGCCGCGGGTGTCGGGCTGGATGGCGGGAACGTCTGCCGGGGGGTGGGGCGGCGGGGTGCCGAGAATGCGGTCGAGCACCCACGCGCCGCGCAGGACCGGCGACGTATTGGTGCCGTTGGCGGTGACTTTTAAAACGCTGGCCATGGTGAGCAAACCGCCGCGATGCGAATCGGGAGGTAACTGCACCTTGCGGAATTCCCAACCACTGACGCCGGGAATGCCATAGTGTTTGGCCAGCCGGCCATTGAGCATGGTGAAGTCGCTGGAGATGAAATTCGTCAGGCTCAGGTCGTTTTTCAACACTTCGTCGAAGAACAATTCCGTTTCCAGCGGCATCGACGCCTTGAGCTTGTCGTCGAATTCCGGATAGAGAATCTCGCTCGGCTCGGTCGCCTCCAGATCGCGCAGGGAAAGCCATTGGCCGAGGAAATTTTTGGTGAACTCGGATGCCTTGGCGTTGGCCAGCATGCGCTCGACCTGCTGGTCGAGAATGGCCGGATCGTGAAGCTGATTCTTCCCGGCCAGGGCCATCAATTCCTCATCCGGCATCGTGCTCCAGAGGAAATAGGAGAGCCGGGTGGCGAGGGAAAAATCGTCGAGCGTGATGCCGGGCGGAGCGGCCGGCGCTTTGGCGTTTGGCGAGGAAGTGGCCGCCGTTGGCGCGGCGGCGCGTTCCTGAAAGAACAGAAAATCCGGCGAAACCATGATCGCGAGCAACCCGCAGCGCACCGCCTGCTCGAACGAACGCCCGGCGGCCAGCTTCGATTCGACCAGGGTCAGATAAGGCTTGATGTCATCATCGCCGACGGTTCGGCGAAACGCCCGCCGGGCGAAATTGCGGAGAATCCGCCGGGCGTCTTCGGTCGGCTTCGTTGAGGTCACCTCAAACCGCTCGCCGTAATTGTCGGATGATTTGGTCCGCGGCAGATCTCCGAAAATCCGCCGATGACTTTCCGGCGGCCACGTCTCATTGATCGGCCCCTCGATCTCCACCCACTGCACCGCCAACCCGGGTCCCGTCCATTTATCCGCTCCAACTTTGTCCACCTGCGATGCCCCCGCCAACCCATCCGGCAAAATTGAAAACCCAGTGTGCGGCTCAACATGCTCAATGAACTCATACACCTTGGGCTTATCGACCGGCGCATCGAAATATCCAACCAGATGCCCCGGCGCGCCGCCCATGCCGCCCGAGCCCTGCCAGACGCGAAAGGTGACAGGCTTGTCGCTTTGAATGGTGCTGGCGGAAAAGCGGAAGCGATATCGGCCGCGATCATTGGGCCACATGTCGACGTTCAGCGCATCCCAATGGGAAGATGAGAAAAACGCCACCGCGCCGTTGTCCAATTTGCGAAAAACCTTTTCCTGCGCGCCGCGAACGCAGTTCTGGTCCTTGATCACATATCGCGTGAAAACATCTTTGGGTTGCGGCCGATTGGCGATCGCCTGATCGAGCGCGATGTTGGCCGCCTCCAAATATCGTTCCATGAGGAACGATGAGGTGTGCAGGGCGTTGCCGACGTTGTCGAATCCGTTGGCCGAGGTATCCATCGGCAGCGAGTCTTTGATGTCGACGTCCACGCCAAGCAAATCGCGCAGCGTGTTTTGATACTCGGCCCGGTTCAATCGCCGAAGCACCACGCGCCCCTGCGCTGCCCGCCGGGCGGCCAATGCCAGTTGCGATTGCGAGTTGATCCAGTTTGAAAGCGCCTGCACCTCGGCCGGCGCCGGCCGCGGCTTTTTCTTGGGCGGCATTTCGCCCCTGCTCACGCGATCGAGCACCGCCAGCCAATGCTCGCGCGTGACTTGGTCGGAAAAGTCGGGTTTGAGTTGATCCAGGCGAAGATCGCCCTTGGCTTTTTCGCCGCTATGGCATTTAACGCAATGGGCCTGAAGGATGGGGCGGATGGTTTGATCGAAAGGATTGGCGGCTGGTCCGGAATTCGCCGTGACCTCGCCGGCATTGCCCGCGAGCCCAGAAGCGAGCATTATCGAACAAATGGCGGCGCCGATGGCGATCCCTGCCGATCGCAACGGCGAGGCACGAACGCCACGTTGCCGTGTGTTTCGCCTATCGCTGTCAAACCGGGTCACGAGCGGTGGATAATTCATTGCGGATTCAACTCAGTAGTTGATATTGACGACGGCGGGACCCGTTGAGTTCTTAGCGCCGCGCGTTTTTGGCGATCACAAACGCAATTGACCCCAGTATGCCTGCAGAATCTCGAACGCTGCGGAAAGGTTCGTGGTCTGGAGCTTTGCCTCATCCGCGAGCGCGGCAAACGCGCTCGCCCAAACGGCCGGCGGCTCGGGTAATATTT